>JAYULM010000261.1:0-12202 GCA_043763605.1 Armatimonadota bacterium
GTTTGGTGCAGTTGAACCGGCTATTCCCTTAAAAATCGAGTTATTCAAAAACGACCATAGGAATCCCAGACCCGCAATCGTTATTCGTCGGAACATCTATTGTGAAAGGTTTTTTTCGCTCCCGGGTTAACGAACAGTCGGATCGGCACCGCGTCGGACGCTCGATATTTCCTGCCCCGGCTTCAGACCGGCGATTGCACTATAAGTGCCGCTTTTTGTTCATCCGGGGCGGTCACAGTTTGGATGCGAGGCATAACGGAAACAGTTAAACACAAAATTGTACAGATGCTTGAGTAGATTCATTCCTCCTGTGGAAAGTAGAATAATGGGTGTATTTTTGCCGCGACATTTCTCCGCGTCCGGGGCACATGCGTCGCGGTTTGAAGTCTTTGCGGGAAAAGGGTCTGGCGGAGAACGCTCCACATGACACGTGTATCTATTCCGCCCTCGGGGCGAGGGCTTCTGGCGCGTTGAGAGTCAAGCGTCCCAGGATCGTGCCGTAGGTCTCCGGCTCGCGGCGCACGAGGAGCGGGAATAGACGACGCCACCGGTCTATCGCCACCGGGTCGAGTTCGGCGGAAACGATCTCCTCGTTGTCGGGGGAGCCTTGTGCCAGAATCGCGCCGTCCGGGGCGCAGATCACGCTGGACCCGTAAAAGGTAATGCTCTCTTCGGTGCCGATGCGGTTCGCCGCCGCGACGAAGACGCCGTTCGCGATGGCGTGCGAGCGCAGTATCGTCGTCCACGCGTCGCGCGAGTCGAAGCCCGGTTCGCTCGGCTCGGAGCCGATAGCCGTGGGATACGCGATCAGTTCCGCGCCTTTGAGCGCGACGATGCGCGCGAGTTCCGGGAACCATTGATCGTATCCGGTGGGAATCGCCAGGTTTACGTCCGGCAAACCGAACACCGGGTAGTCGGAGTTGCCCGGTCCGAAATACTCGGTCTCGTGATTGCCGATGTCGGCGGGGATATGTTGCTTGCGACATGCCGCGCCGAGATTGCCCGCCGGGTCGAACAGCACGGCGGTATTGAACCGCGCCCCCTTTTGTTTGCGAAACCCCAGCCCGCCCCGCTCATAGAGCGAGCCGACGACAAAGACGCCGTTCTCGCGGGCGAGTTCGGCGAACAGTTTGCACGAGTCCCCGGTCGGGATGCTTTCCGGGCGCGGCTCGTCCTCGCCCCAATCGGCGAGCGGTTTCCGCGCGAAATAGGGCGACAGGGAAAACTCGGGCAGGACGACGACGCGCGCACCGGTCTTCACGGCGTCGGCGACCAGAGCGCGGTATTTGTTCGCCATCGCGCCGGGCGCGGGGTCATAGGCGATTTGCAGGAGCGACAATTGGAACGGATTCATGGTGTTTCTTTCCCCGCGTTGGGTGGTTTTCCCTGTGCTACGGCGCGACCGCCGATGCTCCGGGCACTGTCACGAACGCATCCAGCCGCGCCAGGGTTTCCCGTTCGTTTTCGGCGAGAAAATCGGGTATTCGTTGCCCCGCCTTTTGTAGCGCGGCGCGGTTGCCAGGCAGAATCCGGTCGGTATACAGGGCGCGGACTTCAGCGCGACGGGGTCCGACATTACTACCCAGCGTCGCGATCTCGGACATCTGATATTGCGGCGTCGTGTGGGAGTATTGCTCCACAATCGCACGTGCCTTCTCGAAGTTTCGGTAGGCGTCGTCCGCCTCGCCCCGCTTCAGCGCGTCCTCGCCCAGCGCGGTATAGGCGAACGTCGGGAGGGTCTCCACCAGTTCGGGGATCGCGCGGATCGTCCCCGCCGGACCTTCGCTGATTTTGACCATGTCGAGGTACGTGAAGAGCGCGCCCGCCGCGTCCCCCGCCGCCGTTTGCGCCTCGGCGAGTGCCTTGCGCGTTTGCAGATTATTCGGGTCAGCGGCGGCGGCGCGCTTGTACTGCTCCACCGCTTGGTCCAGGGCACCCGCCCGCTCCGAAGCCCGCGCCAGTTGGTACAGTCGCTTCCCGCTCGGGGAAAGGTACGCGGCGGTGCTGTAGTCGCCCGCTAAGGCGTAGATCTGCGGGTCGGCGGGTTGTACGCGTTCCGCCGCCTCTTTGGCGCGCGCCGCGACGTTCCCCGACTCGGTCCGGGACGACACAACCAGCACGTCGCGCTCGGCTTGCCCCGCCCGCACGAACAGTATCAGAACCAAAGTAGCCGCCAGAAACACGACGGTCCCGCCCCGCGCGAGGGGGGCAGGTTTGATGGGTAGCGACGACTGCGTTTCTGCCGCGCCGACGAGCATCCCCAGCGCGGTGAAGAATGGGACGCCACACCCGAGGAGCATCCACTCCGAATCGAAAACGCTCCGCCCGAGGGCGGCGACAACGCCTCCGAGCAGCGCGGGCAACAGAATCGGGTGCGCCGTCGATTTCCCCGCGCCGCGTTGCGACACGCCGACGATTAGCGCACCGGCGACGCCGACGATTAGCGCGATCAGCGCGGGAAAGCCCGACTCGCTCGCCACTTGCAGATAGGACGAGTGCGCTTGCCCCGTCCAGCCGACACGGGCGTAGGGCGGATACGTATACGGGTAGGTGCCCGGTCCCGCGCCGAAAACGGGGTTATCGGTCGCCATCGCGAGGCTCCCGCGCCACGTTTCCCTGCGAAATACTCCGGAATGGTCGCCCGAAGCCGCCGCCGATGCTCCCGCGTCTGCGGTCGCGGCGGGCACGGGGGTTTTGGTATCCGCACTTTGCCGGACTCGACCGAGCATCGGCGCGCCGAAAACGAACCCGGTCACGGCGAGCACGAGGACGATTCCCCCGACCCGCTTCCACGGAAGGGAGATCCCGCGAATCAGGGATAGAATCAGGGCGAGGGCTAACCCGGCGAGTGTCAGACCGAGTCCCGCCCGCGAGCCGGTGATCATCAGTAGCGCGAAAAGTAGCGCGGTCCCGGTCGCCATCAGGACGACGGCGAGTAGCCCTTCCGCCGCGAGGAACAGCGCGGCGGCGACCGGCAGAGCGAGAGCGGAAAACCCGGCGGCGAAGTTGGGCGAAAAGAACGTCGCGGATTCGCGGTGCGATGCCCGCTCCGCGCCGGGGACGGTCCCGAATGAGAGTATGCCGACCACGGCGCAGAGCACCCCGCCGACGATCAGGGCGGTCGCCATACGTCCGATATTTGCCCGGTCCTGCCCCGCGAACCGCGCGGCGAGGGCGAACGCGAACGCGAACACCAGCCAGTTCAACGCTTCAGGGAGCAGAGCGAACAAGTACACCGGTGACGTGAACAAGCGCGAATGGACGGAGGCGGATACCGCCACCCACAACGCCGCGCCGTACACCCCGCACCGCGCGATCATCGCCGGAACGGTCGTCGTTGGTTCGTAGGGCGCGCCGAGGGTGGCGGCGAGCAGGGCGGCGGCGACGATCAGTGCCCGCAAAACCCCCGACATGCCGTCGCCCCCCCATGCCGCCAGCGCGTAATCCGATCCCGCCGGTGTCCCGCCGAGAAGCGGTGCCAGTGCCAGTGCCGCGAGGAAAACATACAAACCGAGCGGGGCGAGCCGCCCGCCGCCGATCTCCCTCCCGGGGTCGTCGGCGGGTGTGGCGCGATAGGTCGAGGGGGGTCTCACGGGCGGGGGTTTCCTCCGAGGAGCGGGTTGATCAAACGGCGTCGACCGATGCGCACGGCGGCGCGCAGGAAAATACCGGGGTAGATGAACGGCTTCAGAATCAGCGGGACGCGCCCCGCGAAGAAGATCCGGTGCTTGCGATAAAACTTCCACATCGAGCGGGAGTGCTCCCAGATCATGCGGTCGGCGGCGCGGTCGGACGATTTCCCGATGGCGTGCGTCACCACCGTGCCCGGGAAATACACGACGCGGCTTTCCGCCTCGTGCGCGCGCAGGCAGATGTCCATGTCCTCGCAATACATAAAAAAGGTTTCCTCGTCCAGCAACCCGATACGGTCTAACAGGTCCTTGCGCAGGAGCAGGGCGCAACCGGAAAGCCAGTCCACATCGCGCACACTGTTATGGTCGAAATCCTGCATCAGATAGTCGGACGCCGGGCGATTGCCGGGGAAAAGTTTGCCGAGGTAGACGTTGCGGAAAATCCCTGCGGCGAACGTGGGCCAGCGGCGACAGGAATACTGGATCGAGCCGTCGGGGTTGATGACTTTAGGACCGATTGCGCCCGCGTCGGGGTTGGCGTCGGCGAAGTCGATGAGCGCATCCAGACCATTCGGTTCCACGGTCGCGTCGGAGTTGAGGAGTAGCACGTAATCGGTTTCGAGTTGTTTGAGCACGACGTTATTGCCGCCGGAAAAGCCGAGATTCGCGCCGGTGCGGATCAGGGTCACTTCGGGAAAGTCTGCCTCGGTCAACTCCGGCGAACCGTCGCGCGAGTCGTTGTCGGCGACGACGACGCGCACCGAGCCGGGGCGCGCGGACGCTACCCGCAAACTCTGCAGGCAGTCAAACAGGTCGTCTTTCGCGTTCCAACTCACGACGCAAACCGTCAGGCGTGGTTTCACCGCCCCATTTTCCAAGAGATTGTCCCCATCGTCCGGTACGTACCCAGGCGTCCAGCGTGATCAAAAGCGTCAGCAATCCGAGCAACGGTGTTGCCGTTTTGCCCGCGTAGTGCTTGCCCAGGAAGCGCAACATCGCCCGCCGCGACTCCCACACCGCCGCCCGGCGGACCCGCTTCGTCGTCCCCCCGTAGCCGTGCGTCGCCGCCGCGTCCGGGGTGTAGTATATCCGGTACCCGGCATTATATGCCCGCAGGCACCAGTCGGCATCGTTGAAATACAGCGGAAACCGCTCGTCCATCGCTCCGACCGTCTCCCATGCCGTGCGCCGGATCAGGAAGCACGACGCCATCGGTTGCGGAGCCTCGCCGGGCGCGTCATAGTCGAAGGTCGGCATGCGCCACGCCGCCCACGTCTTGCTGTGTTTCCACACGCGCGAAAGGAGCAGAAACTCGCCGAGAAGCGCGACCGGCGACGGGAAGCCGCGCACCGACGCCTGCACCTTGCCGTCCGCGTGTACCAGTTTCGGCGCGACGGCGGCGGCGTCCGGCTTGCCATCGAGAAACGCGACCAGCGTATCCAGGGTTCCCGCCCGCACCTGCGCGTCGGGATTCAGTAGCAACAATCGGTCTCCGGTCGCGACGGCGGCGCACTGATTCACGCCGTGCGCGTACAGTTCGTTCGCGGGGTTGGCGATCAGGCGGGCTTCGGGGAACGATTCGCGCACCATTTCTGCCGCGCCGTCGTCCGAGGCGTTGTCCACGACGATGACTTCCTGCGCCCCGCCCGAGTACGGGTGCGCGCGCAACGCTTCAAGCGACTCGCGCAGGTCGTCGCGCGTGTTCCAGTGGACGAGGAGGACGGAAAGGGCGGTCGGCACAGGCTACGCTTCCGGCGTGTCCGTATCCGGGGCAAACACTCGCCGATATATCCCCGACAATGGCACCGATATTTCGGCTCCGTGCAGGCGCAGGCTGAGCGAATCGGAGAACGCGTTATGCGTCCCGACGATTGCCCAGGGTCCGGCGTCTAATCTTTCGTAGTGAACAACGGAGACGCGTTCCTGTTCGACTAAAATGTAATGCCGGAGCGATTCGATCTTTTGGTAGTCGTAAAACTTATCGGTGCGGTCGTCCTTTTCCGTGGAAGGACTCAGAATTTCGACGACAACGGTCGGATTACGCAAGGCGTTCAGATGATCGAACTGCGGATCGCCGCAAAAAACGATGACATCCGGGTAATAGATGGTCTGATGGGTAACATAAACTTTTTGATCACTGCTTATCGTGTCACAGGGGCTACCGGTCATTCGCAACGCAGTCTTGATTTCAAAACCCAGATCGTCTTGAATCACGTTATGTTCGGGCGAACTCCCCGGCATACGGACCACCTTTCCGTGGATCAACTGGTGTTTTTCTTTAGCCCATGCGTCGAACGTAAAAAACTCCCCTTCGGTGGTCTCGCCCACGAGAAAGTCCCGGTCGTAGCGTGAATACCGGGACGCGCGGTGAATCTGAAAAGGGGCGAACTTCGGTGTTGGCGTGGTTGAAATGATTGACTCAGACATGGCGTATCGGGTTCCATCTTCAGATGATTGTAACACACCGCGCGGTCGGCATCAGTCCGCCTGGATTGTAAAATCGCGGCGGCGCAGCATCAAGAATGACTGCCGCTTGACGTGCCCGTCGCAGTAGAGCGCGTTGAACCCGCCGTTATGATCGTCGCTCCAGTGCCCGCCGATGTTCGCCGGTCGGTCGAGGTCGCCGCCGTCCTGCCCGTTCTGACACTCGCCCGCGTTGTTGTTATGCTCCCAGACGATCAGTGTGCCCGCCGGGTCGCGAACATCGCCGTCGGGGCGCGCCTGCGGCGACGTTTCCGTCAAACCCAGACTGCTCCCGAAGTACGAGTCCCAGGCGTTGAGTACGTAACGCCCTTCGGCGTCGAGGGTTTCGCCGGGGAGCGGCGGGCGTACGCGGCGCGACGGGCACAGGCGTAGCCCGTCGTTCTTGATGTACGGTTCTAACAGGTACGGCGTCCCGGCGGGGGCGTTCGACGCGGGGAGCCATTCGGGGAGCGGCGGGTCCAGCCCGCCGCCGGGGAGCAATGCGGGCGAGACGCAATGGTCGGGGTACGTGGTGTCGTACGATATGCAGTTGTATTTCGGCACGTACGTCTCATCGGCGTCCTGCGCGTACATGCGGATGGCGACGCCGATCTGGCGCAGGTTGCTCTGACACGCGGCTTGCCGCCCCTTCTCGCGGGCGGACGCGAACACCGGAAAAAGTATCGCGGCGAGCAGGGCGATGATCGCGATCACGACTAACAGTTCGATGAGGGTGAAACCGCGTGGGGCGATTTTCACCGGGGTAATCCCGCGACGTGCCATGCGCTCAGTATACCGGGAACGGCGGGGGGTGCCAAATCGTTCGTTGGGTCGTCGCCGGTTCGTTGGGTTCCCGGGGCATTGGTTCCCCGGGGCATAAATGCCCCGGCTAGCGTTTTTCAAGCCCGATGAATCGGGCTGATACGGCGGGCTGTTGTCGCCTCACGCTTCGCCGCAGTCCTCAGCGAATGGGATGGTCTCCCGGTTCGCGTGGATTCGCTCCTGGTCCTCGACGTAGCGCACCACCTCGGCACGCCCCGCGAGGCGAAGCGAGAAGGCACCGTAGCCGTCCTGCCAACTCAGCACTTTTTCGGTCGGCGGCGCGAACTCGCGGTTGAAGCCGAACGAGGACGCGCCCTTGACCTGACCGATGAAGTGGCAGACGGCGAGCGTTGGCGGCACGGCGACGACCAAGTGGACGTGGTCAGGCATCGCATTGCAGGCGAACACCGTCCCGCCCCGCTTACGCGATTCGCTTCTGACCCGCTCGACAATCCACTCGCGCCGCCCGCCCGATAGCACGGGGAATCTCCCCTTTGTACTCCAGACGAAATGATAACACAAGGCATGAAAAACGCTTCCGGACATAGATACCTCCGCCCATATAACGGAGCAACAAGGCACTTTCTGACACCGTTTTCTGTCACGCCACTATTTTTTTTTCGTGACCCGCCGTCTCAGCCCGATTCATCGGGCTTGGAAAACGTTAGCCGGGGCATTCATGCCCCGGTGGACACGCCCACCGGCGCGCGCCGTCGCCGGAGCGCACCAGATTGCTCCCCGATAAAAAAATTTCTGGCGTGGAAACTTCCCACGCCCGTTTTTGTCGTATAATCCATACAGCAACCGGATTTACCGTTCTGTCAATCGTATGACCCGAGCCATGAAGCACCGATACACCCAATTTTTATCCGCACTGCCCCTCGTCCTCGTGGGGACGATGTCGCTCGCGTCCGTTTCGCGACCGGCGCAGGCGCAGGACACGACGGCTCCCACTAACATCGCCGCCCTCCCGACGGCGAGCGACCTGTTTGCCGGTGAGGACAAGCCGGGTCCGTATTCGCTGACATGGAAGAAACTGCCGCCGCGCGAGTCGCACAAGCCGGTAGTTGTGATTGACGGCAAAGCGGTCCCCGAAAGCAGTTATACGTGGGATGCGGACGCGGGCACGATCACCTTTTCCGAGCCGCTCAAACCGGCATCGATGGCGCACGTCGTCTTTTCCTATGATCCTGCGTCTTCCGAGCGCAACGGCGCGCCCGCGTCCGCCCCGGTGACGGTGCCCCTGCTCCGCGCCGGTAGCACCCAGTTGCAGATGACCGCGCTTCCCAAAGGCGGCGCGAACGACGACACGCAACTGATCTGGCGGCTTTCCGGTGCCCCGATGAACGCGCTCGGGGGGCGTATCACGACGCAAGCCCTGCTCGCCCCCGACGCACGCACGAAGGACGGCGGCGACGCCGGACTATGGGACCGGAGCGGCGTCGCGGTCGGCTACAAGATGGGGAGCGACATCAGCGGTCTGGAAGCGAATTTTTCGCGGGCCGGGCGCGAATTCGCCCCGACCGTCGGCAAATCGTTCCAGATGGGCGAGAATGCGTCCCAGACGCAAAGCCTCGCCGCGCGGTATGCCCTCGCGCCCTGGTTTCGCGCCGAATGGCAACAGACCGGCACCCGCTTCCTCGCCGAGAACGCGGGCGAGTCCGACCTGCAAGTCATGAAATTACGTATTGGCGGCGTCGCGAACCAGCCGACGCTGAATCTGACGCGCACCGAGGACGATAAGACGAACGGCGCGGGCGTGGGCAACGGCAAGATCACCGACCGCATGGAACTGTCCGCGAAGGTGGGTCCCCGGGTTTCGCTGAGTGGTAACGCACAACAGGTGAAGACCGAGAAGGACGGCGTGGCGGGCGAAAAAACTACCGAGGTCGCGCTCGAACTGCAGGCGAAAAGCGCGGACAAATCGCAAGCCGCGACTCTGGCGGTTTCCGGGATTGCCAAAGAAACGGGCGCGAAAGAACAGGAAAAGAGCGGACTCGCCCTGACCCTGCAGGCGTCGCCGTCGGTCGTGATCGTCGCCGAACAGAAGAAAGAGTCGGTCACTACGACGGCGAAGGAAGGCGACACCACGGTCGCCAACGAACAGAACTCGGCGCAGGCGAAGATCGCCCTCGCGCCCGGGGCGTCGGTCTCGGGCGGGGTGACGATGAAATCGTCCGACGATTCGAAAACGCAGTCCGGCGTCCAGTCAACCACGATGACAGCGAAACTGGGCGAGGGTAAAGCCGTCGAACTCGCGCAATCGGTGGTCAGTCGCGCGGGGAGCGCGGAAGGGTCATCCACGCTGGATTCTACCGACACCCGATTGGCACTGCGACTGATGCCGGGCTTGACGATCTCCGGTGCGCTGGTCAACAACCCGGAAAAAGACGGCAGGATCACCGAGTCGACGCGGCAAGAGATGGGGCTTTCCGCGAAGGTCGGCTCGCTCTCACTCGGGAGCGGGTACGCACTGACTGCACTCGCCGCGCAGGACGGAATGCAAACAGGCGAGTTTTCCGTCTCGCTCGGTCTCCGATTCAACCGGTACACGCTCCTATCCGGCGAGTACAAGGATGGCTTGTTCTGGGGCGACGTGGATGGCGTGGAAACCGCGACGCGGGGAATGCGTATGTACTCGCTCGGCTTCACACACGACCTCGGTACTGCACTCAATTTCTCGCTCGGCGGGAAACTGGAGCAGGACAAGACGCCCGGCGGTATTCCCCAGGATTACCAGGCGGAAGCAAAACTCGGCGTGAAGTTTTAGCAGGAAAACGGAACCGGGCGGCGAAAGAGTGGGTATGCGATGGTCCGCCCCGTTTGCCGCCGTGGTTCTGCTCCTTTCGTCCGGTGCCCCGTGCTTCCCCGCGCCGCGACAGGAACCGGTACCGTCCCCGTCACCATATGCCCCCAAATATCTGGAGCAAATGACGCTCCGCTACGCCGATCCCGCCGTCGTCGCGAAGTCGCTGAACGCGCGTGTACTACCCGAAGGCGTCTTCCGTGTGCAACCCGACCCCAAGAATCCCCGCGCGCTACGCGTCCTCGCCACACAGGAAGGGATCGAAACCGTGCGTGCCCTGATCGCACTGATCGATGTCAAGCCGCGCCAGGGAACGTTCCGCGTTACCGTCGAGCGGGTGCGGTTCATGGCGAACGGAAAAAAATACGCCGTTCCGGTCACGCGCAAAACATTGACGCTGACACACAACGTGAAATCCGCGTTCCGGCTCGTCGATACCACCGGGGCGACCGTCGTGGCTGCGGTGACGGTGCGGTTACCGCAAACGAAAGACACGCCGGAAACCCTGCTGGCGGAACTCGGTTGCCGGGAAGCGAAGGGGCGAACGGTGGGTCTGGAGCGCGGTCTCGCCCTGCCGACGGGCGCGAAGCCGACCCGTGTGGTCGGGATCACATTCGCCGAGGAGTCAAATATAATCGGCACGGTCGGAGTAGGCAACACCCCCGCGAAATGGACCGGGACGTTCACCGCCTATTACCTTACGATACAGACGATCTCCGTTTCCCGATGACAGTTGCCGGGCAATGGTTATCGGACCAGCGGCAATGCGGTAAAACGCATCGCGGCGAAGACTCCGAGTACGGCGAGTACCCAGGCGAAGAGTAGCCCGTAGCGCGGGGGAAGCGAGAAGCGGCGGTGTTTTTCGCGAGACCAGAACATGACGTGATTTCCTTGCTTTCTTAGACGACCGAAACGCCGCTTTCGTGTCACCGTTTTAGTGTGAAATAATCCTCGCCCCCCATCGGCACACTAATTGCACTCCTATTCTCTGAGAATGTTCCCTATGTATGCCATCGCCGCCTCCACCCTGTTCCAATCCTGCCGCGACTACCCCGAGGGGTTTTCCGCCGCGCTGGATTTCGCGCTGACTGCGGACGAGATATACAATCTGTACAATAACGCGCCGTGCGGTTACCATTCGCTCGACCCGGACGGTTTGTTCCTGCGTATCAATAACACCGAACTCAAGTGGCTCGGCTACACGCGCGACGAAGTCGTCGGGCGGATGCGGTTCATCGATCTTCTCGCCCCGCAGTCACGAGACGCCTACCGACGGGGCGTGGCGACGCTGGAAAATCGTGGTGCCCTGCGCGACACGGAGTTGCGCCTTCGCCGCAAGGACGGCACCACGCTCGACGTTTCGCTCGAATGTACCGCGTTCTATGGCGACGACGGCCAACATGTTTCCACTCGCGTCCGTGTGCTCGACATTTCCGACCGCAAACGCTCGGAAACCGGGTTGCGGGATCAGGAGCGGTTCATCGACCGGGTCCTGACGGCGACACCAGACGTGGTCTATGTAGTGGACGTGCAAACGCGGCGCAACGTGTTCGCCAACCGCGAAGCCGGGACGCAACTCGGCTACACGTCCGGCGAGATCGCCGCGATGGGCGAGGATGTTTTCGAGCGACTGATTCACCCGGAGGATCTGCCCCGTATCGCCGCGCACATTATGCGCGTCCTCAGCGCGGACGACGACGCCGTTCTGCCGACCGAATACCGCCTGCGCCGCGCCGACGGTGTATACCGCGTATTCGCCTCGCGCGACACGGTGTTCGCGAGGGACGAATCCGGGGCGGTCACTCAGTATCTGGGCATCGCGCAGGATGTAACAGAGCAACGCACGGCAGAACGAGCCATCGAGGAACAGACCGCGCGGCTCAAGGATTTCGCGATCCGCCTCGCGCTCCAGCGCAACGAATTGGAAGAAGCGAACCGACATTTGCACCTGCTGGCGTCCACGGACGGCTTGACCGGGCTTCCGAACCACCGGGCGTTTCAGGAGCGGCTCCAGGCGGCGTTCGAGCATGCCGTCGCGACAAACGCGCCGCTATCGCTATTTCTGCTCGACCTGGACTACTTCAAGCAGTATAACGACGCGTTCGGGCACCCCGCCGGGGACGGCGTTCTGCGAGCGGTCGGCACCGTGCTCCGGAACGCGGCGCGACCGGAAGATACCAGTGCGCGATACGGCGGCGAGGAATTCGCGGTGATCGTGCCCGGCGCAGGACCGGAGGAGGCACTGTGCCTCGCCGAGGCAATACGTTGCACCGTCTGCGGGATCGACGACCCGAACCGCCCCATTTCGACCTGCATCGGGGTATCATCCCTCGCCCCGGGCATGACTTCTGCATCCACGCTGATCAGCGACGCGGACGCGGCGATGTATCAAGCAAAGCGCAACGGGCGCAATCAGGTTCGGCACTCGGGGTTGTAGATTAGCGGTTTCATAGCCGTCGGGGTTTGTCGGACGCTAAAG
>JAYULM010000262.1:0-12200 GCA_043763605.1 Armatimonadota bacterium
GCCGGTTCGGCTGGTACGACCGCACGACGTATCTGCACGTGTTCCGCCCGGCGTGGTGCAAGACCGACGACCTACGCGTCTATTTCGAGAACCGCGAGCGGCTGTTGCGCGAAGGGATCATCGTCTGGGGGCATGTCGTGCAGGCGAACGAGAAACTGTTCCGCCGCGAGCCGGACGAAATCTGGGGTGGGCACAACCTGCCCGGCGAAGTAGTCTATTGCGACGACCCTGACCGGGAGATTTCGGTGTACGACCTCGGGAATGTCGCCCACGCACTTTTCGCGCTGAAAGGCAAGCCGCAGGACGACCGCGAAAAACAGTTCCTGTCCGATCACCTGGCGAACGAACTCACACGCGTTTTCGGGGTGCCCATCCCGGAAGTGCTCAGCCCGGAGTTTCCGTGCCGACTTTCGACAACCTATTTCGAGCGGGACCATCTGCCAGGCAACTGCCTGCGTCGCAACTATTTCCCGCTCCTTATCGCGTCCGCAGAACCGCGCGCCGTGATGGTCCTCCCGTCACGTTACTGGCCCGCCTCCCTCGTTGCCCTCTGGGAGACTCCGAAGCGCGGGTAGAAATAGCGAATCATTTCTCGGACTAATCCTAATTACCGGGCATGCGGCATGATTCTTGCCGTATAACACTTTCGTACAGATCGAGTAGGCTACGAGGCCTGCGGGGAAAGGTTGGGTGTACCATGGAAATCGGTAAAACGCGGGTTGTGATTCGCCCTGCGATGTTTGTTCTCATCGGCGCGATAGTTATCGGGGTCGCCGCTGTGGCCTGGGCGGGATGGTACGCACTTGGTCCACGGTCCAATGATGGCTTGATCAACCCGAAGCGGTGGACGTACGGAACCACGGGCGGTGCCGTGGCGACGTTCGACATGATGTCGAAGACGGACGCCAAAGAGTTGATCACTACCCGCGAGGGCTTTTCCAACGTCAACGTTCGCGAGGGCTTCAAAATCACGATGACTCGCGTGGGCAAAGCCCCTAACAGCGTCTATATTCGCAACGCGATCAACTTCGATAAATCAGCCAAACCTAAAGACCTGATTTTCAGTTTCAAGGGGCGGTCCGATTCCCCGTTGCCGATCACGTTCACCATACGTGACAGCCGCTTGAAAAAAGGCGGTGCCCTCCTGTGGAGCAACACATTTACCATCGCAGGCGACTGGAAAGACTACTCCAAAACGGTCCCGGTCAGTGCCGTCAGCGGCGGACAGTTGCAACTCATGGTCGTCGCCGGACACCTCGGCACGAAGCCGGGCGAACTATCACTACGCGAGATCGCGCTTAAATAGGTTTTGGGTGATTGGGCTTCGGACGGTGAACCGTTCCGCTATGCGCCTGCGGCGGACGCTCTGCGAGCGGGAGAACCGGCGGCGAGACGCTTCCCAAACCCGAAGGGTTCCCGCCGAATCGCGTAAATCGGCGGAGCCGATTTCGCTTCGCGCATAGCGGAACCGTTCACGGTCCGAACACCCAAACACCCAACACCCAACACCCAACCCAATGAACAAACCACGCTTCCTGCTCCTCGTTCTGGACGGGTGCGGCGCGGGCGCGTTGCCGGATGCCGCTGAGTTCGGCGACGGCGACGTTCCCGCGAACACGCTCGCGCACACCGCCGACGCCGTCGGCGGATTGGTGTTGCCTCACCTTAGTCGGCTCGGATTCGGAAACATTATCCCGATGCGCGGCGTCGCGCCGGAGCCGGACGCCCCCGCCGCGTGGGGGCGACTCGCCGAAATCAGTCGAGGCAAGGACACCGTCACCGGGCACTGGGAGATGGTCGGCGTTCATACTTCGGTCGCCTTCCCGACGTACCCAGGCGGCTTTCCGCCCGACGTGGTTGCCGCGTTCGAGCGGATCACCGGGCGCGGCACACTCGGCAACTACGCGGCGTCCGGGACCGAGATCCTTCAGAGGCTTGGCGCGGAGCACGTGCGCACCGGCAATCCGATCCTGTACACCAGTGCCGACAGCGTTTTCCAGGTCGCCGCGCACGAAGACCCGGCGATCTTCGGACTGGACCGTCTGTATGACGTGTGCGAAAGAGCGCGGGCGATGCTTCAGGACCCGTACCACGTCGGCAGGGTCATCGCCCGCCCGTTCGTCGGCACGAACGGAACCGATTTCAAGCGCACCGAAAACCGCCGCGACTATCCCCTACCCGCCCCGCACGACACCGTTCTGGATACGCTGACCGCCGCCGGGAAGCACGTTCACGCGGTCGGCAAAATCAGCGAGATTTTCGGCGGGCGCGGCATCACGACGAGCGACAAGACGACCAACAACCCCGATCACATCGCAGCGATCCTTGGTTTCCTGCGCGGTGAAGGCGCGGGCGCGAACGCCGACTTCGTATTCGCCAATTTAGAGGATTTCGACATGCTCTACGGGCACCGCAACGATCCCGTCGGCTTCGCGCGTCTGCTCACCGAGTTCGACGCCGCCGTCGGCGAAATGCTCCCGCTCCTGCGCCTCGGCGACCTGCTCGCGATCACTGCCGACCACGGCAACGACCCGACTACCCCGTCCACCGACCATTCCCGCGAATACGCCCCGCTCCTCGTATTCGGACCGCCCGTCACGAAGCCGGTCCCGCTCGGCGACCGCGCCACCTTCGCCGACTGGGGCGCGACGGTTTCCAAGTGGCTCGGCGCACCGCTTCCCAAACTCGGCATGCCTTTTCCGGGTTTTTAACCGCCAAGACGCCAAGTCCGCCAAGGTAAGAGAAGGAGAAGAGGTTTTTGAGGGTTGGGCTTGTGGGTTATCGGCACGTCTGCTCGGTAACGAGCGAAGGGGAAAATCTTCAAACCCTCTCCTCCTTCTCTTACCTTGGCGGACTTGGCGTCTTGGCGGTTAAAAATCCGGGAAAGGCGATGCGGGCGGGTATAGTATGCCGGAAGGATTTTAACATGAGCGACTCAACAGTGGCGGCGGCGTCCGGGACATTCACTATCGGCGGGGACATGATCGTAAACCGGCTGGGCTTCGGCGCGATGCGGATCACCGGCAAAGGCATCTGGGGCGAACCGGCGGACCCGGCGGAAGCGGGGCGGGTTTTGCGCCGCGCCGTGGAACTGGGCATCAACTTTATCGATACGGCGGACTCGTACGGTCCCGAGGTTTCCGAGCGGCTGATCGGCGAAACGCTGACGCCGTACGAACCCGGGGTCGTGATCGCGACCAAAGGCGGCTTGACGCGGCAAGGACCGGACCAGTGGCTTCCGGTCGGGCGGCCTGAATACTTGCGCCAGTGCGTCGAGATGAGCCTGCGGCGTCTGCGGTTGGAGCGTATCGACCTGTACCAGTTGCACCGCATCGACCCGAAGGTACCGCTGGAGGAGCAGTTGGGCGCGCTGAAGGAGATGCAAACCGCGGGCAAGATCCGCCACTTCGGGCTGTCGGAAGTGTCGGTTGAGGAGATCGAGGCGGCGCGAAAGATCCTGCCCGTCGCGTCGGTGCAGAACCTGTACAACCTCGCCAACCGCAAAGCCGAGGACGTGCTGGACTACTGCGAACAGAACGGCATCGGGTTCATCCCCTGGTTCCCGGTGGACGCCGGTAAACTCGCGCGCCCCGGCGGACCTTTAGACGAAGCCTCGAAAAACCACGGCGGGGCGTCGGTCGCGCAACTCGCGCTGGCGTGGCTCCTGAAACGCTCCCCGGTGATGTTGCCGATTCCCGGCACGTCGTCGGTCGCGCACCTGGAGGAAAACACTCGGGCGTCGGAGATCGAGTTGACCGAAGCGGAGTTCAATTCGCTGACGAAACTGGCGGCGTAAAAATAAAATAAAATAAAATTGATAGAAGAAGGCAATCGCCCTGATAGCGGCGAACATACCGTCTGTGATTTCTTAAGATTACGTGTGAGACACGTCAAGCCTCCGGCATAGTTTGTCGGGGGCTGTTTTTTTGGCGGTTTGGGTGTTGGGTTGTTGGGTTTTCGGAGCGTGAACGCTTCCGCTATGCGCGAAGCGAAATCGGCTCCGCCGATTTACGCGATTCGGCGGGAACCCTTTGGGTTTGCGGGAAAGTTACGCTCGCCGGGAAGCAAGACGCTTCCTCCGCTCGAAGAGCGTCCGCCGCATCGCGTAAATCGGCGGAGCCGATTTCGCTTCGCGCGTAGCGGAACGGCTCGCCGTCCGAACCGGGCGCGATCAAAACCAACAACCCAACCCGGTCACGCGGATTCTGCACCCGCCGATTTACTCCGTTGTCACGGTCAGACCCGGCGACGGTTTCGGGTGCAGAATCCGCGCCGCGCCCGCGTCCGAGAGTGCCTTCGCGGTGCGCTCCGGCTCGTGGGTGAGGACGAGCACCGTGCCGCCGTGCCCCGCGCCCGCTAACTTCGCGCCCAGTGCGCCGTTCGCCATCGCCACTTCCGCGAGCCGGTCGCACGCCTCGCCGGACGCCCCGAAGCCCTGCTGGATGCGCAGGTTTTCGTTCATCGCGTCCGCCACCGCCTGCCAGTCGCCGCGCCAGAGCGACGCTTTCGCCGACCGCGTCAGTCCCGCCAGGTGCTCGTACGCCCCGATAACCGCCGCGTCGCCGTCGAGCCAGCGTTGCCGCACCGGCTTGTGCGCGGTCCCCGAGTGGTGCTTGACGCCGGTATTGGCGAGCAGGAATGGCAGCGGTCCGGCGATCACGTCCGCGAGCGGCTCCACGGTCGCATACGGCTGCGCGTCGGGCGCGAGGTGTGACCCTTTGCCGCGAAAGTCCATGAAGTTCAGCCCGCCGAACACGGTCATGTACTGGTCCTGGAACCCGCAGATGACGTTCATCTGTTCGTACTCGATGCGCCGGATGGACTCGGCGATCTCGTGCGGGGCTTCCTTTTTGCCCAGAAACGCGGACACGGCACCGTAGATCGCGGCGACCAGCGCGGTAGACCCGGCAAGCCCGGCTTGCATCGGGATGTCGGTTTCGGTGCGCAGGTGGAACCGGTGCGTGTCGGGCGAGATCCCCATGCCACGTAGCACGGCGCGCGAAAGGTCGAAGATGTCGCCGCCCGCCGCGAGTTCGTCCCCGGTGCGTATGGTCGTGTCCTCGTATCCTGCGGACAGCGCGAGGACTTCGGATTCCGAGAGTTCGCAGACGGCACGTTCCGCCGTGGTACAGGAAAGTAGGGAGCCGCCGTACATGTCGGTCGGGTTCCCAATGACGCCGGTGCGCCCCGGCGCGGTCGCGCGAATAGTCATGCGAACCTACTTCGCGATGCCGCACCCGTTTCCCTGCCCGGACATCAGGGCAAGCGCACCTAGATTCTCCGGTTCTCCGGTTCTCCGGTTCGGACGGTGAACCGTTCCGCTATGCGCCTTCGGCGGACGCGCCGAGCGCGGGAGAACCGGCGGCGTGACGCTTCCGCAGACCCGTAGGGTTCCCGCCGAAGGCGCATAGCGGAACGGTTCACCGTCCGAACCGGAGAACCGAACAGCCCTGTGCCCGAACAGGCGATTTCTCTGCGCCGACATGGACAAAGCGGCGGTTTTCGGATATGCTCTGGTAGCGGTACAGTTTGCTCACAAACCCCCTATTTTTTGAGAATACCATCATGGTGACCACGGATAAATTGGCGGGGGAGCGACATGGCGCGGTGTCCGGTGTTGACTTCTTGTTGCTCGCGCTCCGCGAGCGGACCCGAGATCTGCACGAACGTATCGAGCGGCGGCTCGGCATGCCGGAGTGCCTGGTTTCCCGGACGGTCTACCGCCGTGTATTGGAGCGGTTGTACGGCTTCTACGCCCCGATGGAGGCATGCCTCGCCGCACGTGCCGGGGATTGGGAAACGCTCGGGCTGGATTTCGACCGCCGCCGCAAGACCGGGCACCTCGACGCGGACCTGCGATTCTTAGGACAGACCGGGGAAGAGGTCGCCGCACTGACAAGGTGCCGTGACATCCCCCGCCCCGCCTCCCTCGCGGCGACCATCGGTTGCGCCTATGTTCTGGAAGGGGCGACTCTCGGCGGGCAGGTCATAGCCCGCCATCTGCATACCGAACTCGGGCTTACGGAAGAAGCGGGTGCCGGTTTTTATCGGTGTTACGGAGCCGCGACCGGGAAAATGTGGCAGGAGTTCCGTCACGCCGTGTCGCTCTACGCGGCGGGGCGTCTCGCATCCGGGGACGATGCCCTGCCGACCGATCTCGCGTGCGACTCGGCACGCGAAACCTTCCTCCGGCTGGAACACTGGCTGCTGGACGAGAATTAGAACGGATAGTAATAAGTCATCGAAATGCATCACTCCACCACGCCCCCCCCGCCGAACACCGAGACCGCAGACACGCCTGCGGACCTGACCGCTTGCGAGCGGGAGCCGATCCATATTCCGGGCAGCATCCAGCCCCACGGCGTGCTGTTCGCCCTCAGCGCGGACGATTGCACGATCCGGCAATGGAGCGAGAACGCCGGTCGGTTCACCCGGCAGGATCTGTCCGCCATCGGCGGGCAGGGTGTCGAGGTACTGTTCGAGCCGCCATACGCGACCCAGTTGCGGCAGATGGCGTCGCTCGCAGGTATCGAAAACAACCCGACGTATCTTTTCCAGGCACGTCTGCGGGGGGCGGAGTCCGCCCCGCTGGAATGGGCACTGCACCGCGCGAACGGGGTACTGATTCTGGAAGGGGAGCCGACGGTGCCCGAGTCCGACCGCGAACAGGTGGCGTGGGCGGGGCTGGTCCGGAGCACCATCCCGCGACTGCGTGCCGCTCCCGACCTGACCACGCTGTATCAGGCGGCTACCGAGGAAGTCGGGCGGTTGACCGGGTTCGACCGGGTGATGGTGTACCAGTTCGGCGACGAGGGACACGGTAGCGTGGTGGCGGAAGTTCACCGGACCGGGCTGGAACCGTTCCTGGGGCTACACTACCCCGCTTCCGACATCCCCCAGCAGGCGCGGCAACTGTACCTGCTCAACCAGTTACGGCTCATCGCCGATGTCGGCTACACGCCCGCCCCGATGCTCGCATCGGACGCGCAGACGACTCCGCTCGACATGAGCTACTGCGTACTGCGTAGCGTCTCGCCCGTGCATGTCGAATACCTCAAAAACATGGGGGTCGCCGCCTCGATGTCTATCTCGGTCATGAAGGATGACGCCTTGTGGGGGTTGATCGCCTGCCACCATTACACCGGACCCCGGTATGTCCCGTTCGACGTGCGCAGTGCGTGCGAGTTGATCGGGCAGGTGGTGTCGCTCCAGATCGCCGCGAAGTCGGACAGCGGGGACGGCGTGTATCGCGAGCGTATCCACCAGGTGCGTGACCAGATCGTCGAGAACATGGCGGCGACGGACGATTCCTGGGCGGGCTTGTACGCGGGCGACGTTACGGTGCGCGATCTGATCGAGTGCGGCGGGTGCGCCGTCGTTCGGGAAAACGGCACGCACTGCACCCGGCTCGGCACGACGCCGTCCGAGGAACAGATTCTGCGGATCGTGTCGCTTCTACAACGCCAGGAGCATTCCGACGCGGTCTTCGCGACCGACCGCCTGCCGTTCCTGATGGACGGGCTGACGGACGGGGCGGACGAATACAGATCCATCGCGAGCGGACTGCTTTCGTTACGCATCGGGCGCGGGCAACCGACGTTCGTGCTCTGGTTCCGCCCCGAGTTCCTCCATTCCGTCGATTGGGGCGGCAACCCGGACAAGGCGGTCACGCGGGCGGAGGACGGTACGCATCGCCTCAGCCCCCGGAAATCGTTCGCCCGATGGCGTCAGGAAGTGGAAGGCAGGTCGTCGCCGTGGACGGATTTGGAACAGGAAGCGGTGCGGGAACTGTCTCGCGCGATCCTGTCCGTGGTTCTGACGAAAGCCGAGGAGATGGCGCGGCTGAACACCGACCTTCAACGGAGCAATACCGAGTTGGATGCCTTCGCGTATGTGGCGTCGCACGATCTGAAGGAGCCGCTCCGGGGGATTCACCAGTACATCCAGTTTTTGCACGAGGATCACGCCGACAGCCTTCCCCCGGATGCCACGGAGAAGCTGGAAGTCCTGACGCGTCTGTCGCGGCGCATGGAAAGCCTCATCGATTCGTTGCTCCATTACGCCCGGGTCGGGCGGCTGGATCTGTCCCGCGCGGCGGTGGACATGAACCAGATCACCGGGGAGTGTCAGGAGGTCCTGCGCGCTCTCCTGGCGGAAACGGGCACCACGGTCCGTATACCGCGCCCGTTGCCGTCCGGCGTGATCTGTGACCGGGTGCAGGTCGGCGAGGTGTTCAGCAACCTGGTGTCCACCGCGGCGAAGTACAACCGGCGGTCGTCCGGCGAGCGGTGGGTCGAGATCGGCTACCTCACTCCGGAGGAGGAGGGGTATGCCGCCGTCGCCGGGGAAGACCACGGGCTTGCGGGTCCCGTCATCTACCGGGTGAGCGACAACGGGATCGGTATCCCCGCCCGCTTCCACGAAACCATCTTCGGCATCTTTCGCCGGTTGCACGGGCGCGACGAGTACGGCGGCGGGACCGGTGCCGGGCTGACGATCACGAAAAAGATCGTCGAGCGGCACGGCGGGCGTATCTGGCTCGAATCTCCCCCCGAGGGGGGCACGACCTTCTACTTCACCGTCGAAGGGACGGGGGTATAATGCACGAACATTCCCAGTCCCGCACGGTGCTTTTCGTCGAGGACTCGAACGAGGATTTCGAGGCATTCCGGCGCGTGCTCGGTAAATTACAGGTCGCCAACCCCGTCCACCGTTGCAAGGACGGCGACGACTGCCTGGAGTATCTGAACCGCACGGGGCGGTATGAGGAGATGATCGATCCGCTCCCGGCACTGATATTTCTGGACCTGAATCTGCCGGGCACCGACGGACGGCAGACGTTGCGGGCGATCAAGCAGGATTCGCGGCTCTGTCTGATCCCGGTCAACATCCTGACGACGTCGTCCAACCCGCGCGACGTGCAGACGTGCTACGAGTACGGCGCGAACGCGTACACGCTGAAACCGCTCGATCACAAAGAGTTGATCGTCAAGATGCGTATCGTGCTCGATTTCTGGCTCGGCGTGACCGTATTACCCTGACCGTGTCGCCCGCTTCCGGGCGATTTTCAGGGAACCCGCAAGGTATAGTAACCGTTGGAGTTTTCGCCGTCCCGCAGGGCGAAGAGGCGACCGTAGTATTATGGAATCGGTAACACAGGGCGGTTCGACGCCATCCGATAGTTTTTCGTTAAAACTGGTCTATGTGGACGATAGCCCCGAAGATCGCGCAGCGATGCGCCGCATGCTGTCACGCATACCCGGCCTCGCTTTCGAGATGCGGGAAGCGGACACCGGGCTACGCGGCTTGCGGCTGATACGGGAGTCGATGCCGGACTGCCTTTTGCTCGACTACTACCTGGGCGACATGGACGGGGCGCAGTTCCTGCAGGAGCTCGGCGATATGCGGGATTCCGGCGTGCCGTTATGCCCGGTCGTCATCCTTACCGCCGTCGGCACGGAGGCGACCGCGGTCAGTGCCATGAAAGCGGGCGCACAGGATTATCTGCTGAAAGGGCAGGTTACTCCGGAGGGGCTGTTGCTGACGGTGGAGAGTGCCATGGAGAAGGTGCGACTTCGTCGTCAACTCCACGCCACGGAAACCCGCCTGCGCAGTTCGCTCGATAATATGCCGGACCCGTTCGGCATCTATTCGGCGGTCCGCGCCCCCGACACCGGCGCGATAGAAGACTTCCGCGTCGAGTATGTCAACGACGCCGCGTGCTATAACAACCGGCTCACGCGCGAGGAGCAGGTGGGACAACTCCTCACGCGGATGCTTCCCGGTCACAGCGAGAGTGGACTGATCCGCTCCTATGCACAGGTCGTCGAAACCGGCGAGCCGTTGCGACTGACTTCCTATTCCTATGCGGACACGCAGTACGGTGGGAAAGGGGCAGTGTGGGAGCGGGCGTTCGATATTCACGCGTGGAAACTGAACGACGGCTTCGCGGCGTCGTGGCGCGATGTGACCGACCGTGTGGAGACGGAGCGGTCATTGCGGACTTCGGAGGAGCGGTTACGTCTCGCGACGGACGGTACCGGGATCGGCACCTGGTACTGGGACATCGTCAACGAACGCCACGGCTGTTCCCCGCTGACACTCCGCCTGCTGGGTATGGACGATACGGACCCGGCCGACATGAATTCCCCCGCTCGCATAGGCAGTGCCATACATCCCGACGACCTCGAATCGGTCGAGGCGGCTCGGGCGCGGACGCGAGCGACCGGCGAGGACTTCGTCGTGGAATATCGCGCCGCCATCCCCCACGCGGACGGCACGGAACGCTGGCTACTCGGGCAGGGGCGGCTCTACCGGGACGCGGACGGCTTGCCCGCCCGCATGGAAGGCATCCTGCAGGACATTTCGCCGCGCAAACAGGCGGAGGCGGCGATACTGCGCTCCCGGGCGGAACTGGCTGAGTCGGAATCCCGCTACCGACTGCTCGCCGAAAACATGAGCGATATGGTCGGTCGGCATGCCCTCGACGGCAAATTCGAGTACGTATCCCCCGCCGTGCGCTCCCTGCTCGGCTTCGAACCGGAAGACCTTCTCGGACGCACCGCCTACGAGTTTTTCCATCCCGACGACGTACCCGCGATAAACCAGAGCCACCAGACCGTTCTCGCACAGCCCGAAAACTACACCGTGGAATACCGGATGCGCCGGCGGGACGGCAGTTTCACGTGGCTGGAAACAACGAGCCGGACAGGGAGTGACCCCGACACGCGCGAACCGACCGCGATATACACGTCGTCGCGCGACATCAGTTCCCGCAAAAAGATCGAAGCCCAGCTCGTCGAGCACGCCCGGACCCTGGAGTTTCATGTTGAGAACACGCCCCTCGCCAATGTCGTCTGGACTCCCGAAGGAAAAGTGCAGTCCTGGTCACGGCGGGCGGAAGAGATGTTCGGATGGCGTAGCGAGGAAATCGAGGGGGACAACCACACCGCATTCCGCTTCGTCCACGACGACGACACAGCGGCGGTGAATGGGGCAATCCGGCGACTTCTGAGCAACGAGGAATCCACGAACAAGGCGTTCAGCCGCAACCGACACCGGGACGGACGCACCGTGTACTGCGAATGGTACAACTCGGCGGCGCGGGACGCGGCGGGGAGGGTGACCTCCATTCTTTCGCTGGTTCACGATGTCACCGAGCGTGAAGCCGCCCGTAGTATCCTCGCCGAGCGGTTGCGGCGTGAGCAAGGCATCGCCGCGTCGCTACAGCGTTCGCTACTCACGCCTCCCCCAGAAGGAATGTTCGAGGGGCTTCGCTTTCATACCATCTACCGCCCGGCATCCCGCGAGGCGGAGGTAGGGGGCGACTTTTATGACGTGTTCGCGCTCCGCGATAACAAAGTCGCGCTGGTCGTCGCCGACATCAGCGGCAAAGGTCTGGAGGCGGCGCAACATATCGCCCGCGTCAAGTTCTCCCTCCGCGCCTATCTGCGCGAGTCGCCTTCGGTAGAGAACGCGTTAAACGTGCTCAATGTCGAGTTGTACGATTCGTTCCAGGAGTCGGGCGACAGCGCGTGGTTTAACGGGTTCGTTTGCCTTTCCCTGGCGATCTTCGATCCGCGCACGTGTCACGTGGAAGTAGCGGCGGCGGGCGCGGAGCCAGCGTTACTCCTGCGGGGCGGACCGGGCGGGGCGGCAGTGATGCAACTATCCGCCCCTCCTTGCACGCCTCTCGGTGTCGATATGGATTCGGTATACACTACAGCGCACCACGCGATGGAAAAGGACGACGTGCTATTCCAGTACACGGACGGTCTTTCCGAGGCACGTAACGGGGCTGATTTTCTGGACAGCGAAGGGGTAGAGGATCTGCTACGCCGCGCGGCGGTGCTGGGTGAGATAGACCGGATCGGGGAAGCGGTCGCAGACGGCGCGAAAGCGTTCGCGAACGGCGCACAGCGCGACGACGTATGTATACTGCTTTCGCGGTGCGTATCGCCCCGCCCCGCAACACCGGTTTAGCCTTGACAAGGAGTATCCCGCATGATAAAACACTCGTGCGTTCGACGTTTCCGCCGTCGATCTTTCCCACGAAAGAAGCGCGATAGGCATCCATAGCTCAGTGGATAGAGCATTTGGTTGCGGTCCAAAAGGTCGGGGGTTCGAGTCTCTCTGGATGCATTAGAGTTAGTGGTTAGTGTGCAGTGGTCAGTGGATAGTATTGGTATACGCCTTTCGCG
>JAYULM010000263.1:0-12158 GCA_043763605.1 Armatimonadota bacterium
GGTGTAAGTGCCCTTCAATAAATAAACTGTGCATTGTCGTGATCTAATTGAGAGGAAATTCGTCATAAAACGAACAGTTTATTTCTTGAAGGGCACTAACGAAAACATTTCAACAACTCAGTGACGAAGCAAAAGCGCGGATCACGGAGATCGACACGCCGGATGTCGAACGGCGGATTGCCGATCCTGGTTGGGACGGCGTCCTGATCGATGTCCGCGAGCACGACGAATACCGCGCCGGGCACCTGCCGGGGGCGCGGGGCATCGGGCGCGGCATTCTGGAGTATCACATCGCCGACGAAGTTCCGGACACCGACCGCGAGATCGTGCTGTACTGCCGGGGCGGAAACCGCTCCGCACTCGCCGCCGACTCCCTGCAACAAATGGGCTATACGCGTGTCCGTTCGATGCGGGGCGGCTTCCGGCAGTGGGACGCCGAAGGCAAGCCGCAGACTACGGAAGGCGAGCCGATTGTGCATTAGCGGCTCGGCGGGAAGAGAAAGAGCGATGAAAAACAGAAATTGGGGAGTGGCGGCTCTCGCGGTGGCGGCGGCGGGAGTTTTCGGGTTTGTCGCGGGCGCGATTTGCGTCTCTCCGGCGACGGCGCAGGGCGGGTCGGACGTAATGTCGCGGCTCGGCACCATCGAGCGGCGACTGATCCGTATCGAATCGCTTCTCGCCGGGCGCGGCGCGAACGGCACCGGACGATGGCGGAAGATTCGCGATACCGGGACCAGGTTGGTTTTGATGGACGATGAAACAGGGAAAGTGAAGTTTATCAACACGCAGAATGGCGGCGTGGTCACGAAGCCGTGACTGGAAAGTGTGCCGGGCTATGATAGAAACCGTTTCGGAGATGACTACAGGCGATAACACCAAACTCGCCGTACGTCGGTTCACGAGCAAGGCGGGAGACGCGGCACCGCGCCGGGACGTTTTGCTCGTGCACGGCTGGCCCAACAGCAGTCGGATCTGGCAGGTTCTCGCGGAGACGCTGATACTCGCCGCCGCGCCCGCAGTATCACTTCACCTATTCGCGCCCGATCTGCGCGGCTTCGGCGACTCGGGCAAACCCGCGACCGGCTATACCTGTGAGCGATTCGCGCAGGACGTTGCCGAGGTCGCCACCGCGCTAAATCTGCACGATTACGTCCTCGTCGGTCATTCGATGGGCGGCAAGATCGCGCAGATCGTCGCCGCGCATCGCCCCGCCGAACTGTCCGCACTCGTCTTGTTGACGCCGGGACTGCTCGCCCCGGCACCGCCGGTAGATGTTTCGGGGCGGATCGCTTCCTACGGCGACGACGGCAAGACGCGCGCGATGCTCGCCGGTTGGGCGGCGCATCCGCTTTCCGTCGCCGATGAAACGATGATCACGGAAGACGGTTTGCGGATGGGACGGGCGGCGTGGAACGGCTGGCTGGAAACGATGCGGGGCGAGGATTTCGCGCCGCTTGCCGCACAGATCGCGGTGCCGACGCTGGTGGTCGGTGCCGCGAAAGACCCGCAACGTACCGAGGAGGAGTTGCAACACGGCGTGGTGTCACAGATCGCCGGGGCGACATACGCGCACCTGCCGATGGTCGGGCACCTCCCGCACCTTGAAGACCCGGTCACACTCGGCGCATTGCTGATCAATTTCATCGACGGCTTGCCGAAAGGCGACAAGTAGTGGGCGAAACCCTGGCACCCTGGCGGAACGAATTGGGGTTCATCCCGCATCTGCCCGGCGCGCCGGAGGCGATCAATGCCGACTCGTTCGACGAGGACGTTCTCCAATCGCCGGTCCCGGTGCTGGTCGAATTCTGGACGGCGCGATGCGGACCGTGCCGCCGTCTCGCCCCCGAGTTGCAAGCCGTGGCGGAAACATTCGCCGGGCGACTGCGTGTTTTTACGCTGGATGTGGATCAGGAACTGCCCGCCGCGTCGCGATTCGGGGTACACTCGGTACCGGCGATCCTGCTTTTCGCGGGCGGCGTGGAAGTGACCCGACTTCTCGGCGTCACCGACCGCGCGACGCTGGCGGAAGCCGTCGCCGAACACTTAAACACCGAAAGAACAACATAATGCCGAAGATTCATTGGAACGATGTGGAAGACATCGCGATTGGTTTGAGCGAAAAGTACCCCGAGATCGACCCGCTGACCGTGCGCTTCACCGATCTGCTGAAAATGATCCAGGAAGTGCCCGACTTCGCCGGGGATGTCGCGGAGTCGAATGAAGGCAAGTTGGAGGCGGTCCAGATGGCGTGGCTTGAGGAGTACAAGGACCTGCAGAAGTAGCGACGACCGGCACCGCGATCACATCTCGCCGATCTCCCGTCGCCAGAGGTTATCGGCGACGGCGGTTATGCCTTCCGACAGGTGGCGGCGGTAGGTGCTGAACGGCAGATCGAGCAGTTCCGCCGCCGCCTCCTGCGTCGAAGCGGGCGCGAGATAGGTATAGTATAAAGCGCGATAGCCCCGTAGTCGGCGCGTGTTCGGTCCGTTCAGCGATTCTATCGCTTCCCGCAATACCGCTCGCAGTGTCTCTACAGCGGTCGCGTCATGCGGCGCAGTGCCGTGCGGGGCGTGTCCGACCAGGCGGGAGCGTATCAACAGATTACATGCCAACTGGTCGGGGTTGTTCAGATCACGCAGGGCTTCGCGTACCGCCGCCACGAACCGGGTGCTGTCCAGAACAAGACGCGGAGTTGCCGACGGTAAGGGTGGTCCCTTCGTTTCCGGACCGGTCATTCCGTCCGCCTTTCGCAAAGCGCGATAAACGCTGGCGGCATCGATCTCTTTTTCCGCCATGCGTGCGATCCATTCCATCAACGGATTGGATCGCCAGTCATGCCCGAACACTTCGTATTGTCGCCCGTCCAGACTGAACTCGGCGGCGATGCGCGAAATCCCGGCGTAATGGAACAGCGGTTGCCATGTCGTCGCTTCATGACAGCAAAAGACAGTGTACGCGAGCCGCTGTCCCTTCGTCAGAAAGTGGCGGAGTGCGTGGACGATCAACAGACTTTGCAGTGGAGAGGTTTCCTGATAGGCGTCATGCGCCATCAGGAATCGCAGGTAAGTCGCCTGTTCGCCGGAGCGGAGTGGACCGTGTTGCCGGATAAAATCCCGGACACTCTGTATTGCCGGATCTGCCATACCGTCCTGTTCGGACACCTTTTGCAGTGCCAGCATCGTAAAAAAGGCTATCGGCTCTTCATTTTTGCTACTGTCCCGAAACACCAGCGTTGCCTCGGGCTGACTTGCCAGCCAGTGCGCCGCGATGGTCGCCGATTCCTCCCCCTCGTACGCCGCGACCATGCCGACGATAGCGGCAACATCACCGGGGCGCAACGAGTCGGTGACGATGGCGGGTATCTCTTTCCAACTGAACACAGTCCGAATAGTCTCGTTGTCACGGTGCAAAAATATACAGTCGTATAACAGCCGCTTCTGATGGTCGGCATTGGTAGTCTGTTGCAACTGACGGGTGTAGTAAAGCCGGGCACGGCGGTGGAGTTCCACATACCAGTCCGGGTTTCGCCAGCGCAGGTCGGCAAGCAATGCCTCGCGGGCGATGTCGTGGGGAAAGAGCCCGGACGGTCCCGAGTCGATAAAGGAAAGCCCGCGTAGCCAGTTGAAGAGGGTAGCCGCGTCCTGCCCACCGCTGGCGGTCTCCGAAGAGGGTCCATCCGGCAGGTAGTGAAACAGCATCTCCCGCAGCAAAGGTTCGTTCGTCCCGCGTACCAGCGCGCATACTTCGAGCGCGCTTTTCCGGACACCCTCCGGTGTCTCGTCCATGAAGCGTTTCAGTAGCGTGTGGATCACATCGGGCGGTGCCCCGACGGGGGTGAGGACCGGTAGACTCTCCCCCCGCGAAGACTGAACGTACAGGTCCGCGAGCAACGAGAGCGCGAGTGGATGTCCGTGCGTAAACCGAAACGCGGCGGTGTGCATGTCGGCGGGGACGGAGCGGTGCGAAAGGTACCTGTCGCTTTCCCGGACGGTGAAGTTTTGCAGAGGGACGGAACGGAAGACCGCCTGCCATCCCGAGTCGAACGGCCAGGCGTCCTCAGGAGATTGGCGACCCGCAGTGACGATAAGTACGTTCGCCGAAACCTGCGGCAACAGCACATCGCGTAGCCAGGACGCCATACCGTCCAGCATCTCGAAAGTGTCCAAAAACAACACGCATCGTTCCGCTATCATGCTTAGAAAGCCGACGGGGTCTTCCGAGGCGGGAAGTTTCAGAACGGCTCGCAGGGATTCGAGAAAGGCTTCGGGAGACGCCTTCGTGTTCCGTGCGTCGAGCAGGAACGAGGGAACGCCCAGCGTATCGCACAGGGCAACGAAGGCTTGTAGCAGGGTGGTCTTGCCGACGCCGCCGGGTCCGTGCAAATAGAGCAGACTGAACGGCAGCTCCGGTGCGAGCAGTGCCGAGCGCAACAGGTCGTTTTCCGTCTCGCGTCCCACGAACTGTTGACGGCGAGTGGCAGCTATACGCTGTCCGATGTTCAGATGCCGATTTTCTTCCACAGACTGCCCTCCCCGAAGTCATTCCCACGTTCCAATTCTACTCGATTTCTATACGATTTCGTCTTTTACGGACTAACGGAGCATTCAGCTGTTGGGTCGCGCGAGCAAGATCGGAGCGGATAGATTTAGCAAACCGGACAGAACATGAGCAAAAATTGATCAGTTTTCGGTCTGGAAACGGTCAGGACAATCGTCGTAAAATATCGCTCGTGGATCACCGGAGAACGTGGAGGTGATGCTCAGTGTGATTAGTGCGATCCACACCAACTAAACATATGGTGAGCGGACAAGGCGGCGTCCTTGATCCAGGTTCCAGAAAGGGACATGATGAAAAAGTATTTCTCTTCCAGATGGGCATGGCTGTCCAAAGTGGTTGGCGTCGTCGCTGGAGTTAGTGCGTTGATACTCACCGCTTCGGCGTCGCAGGCACAGGTACTTGTCACCGGGTTTTACAACCAGGTCGGTGCCGATTTCTTTTATGATTTCCAGGTGGACAACCAGAGTGGTCTGGATGTGTCTATCGTGGAGTTGCTCTATTCCGTTACCCCACCGGCACCGGTGATTAGTGGTATTACCCAGGTTCCCGGCTTTACGTTTGATGTCGATTCTGTCACTGGATCTATCGTTTTCGCGGAAGACACTTTGGTTTTCACCGCTGGCAGTACCGTGAGTGGTTTTCGACTGACAAGTGATCAATTCCTGAATATAAGCCCTGTCGTAACCGGTCTTAACTCGGATTCCACCCCGTTCGTCGGCTCGTTCTCGGCTGTCGCAGCTACCGTGCCCGAACCCGGAACACTTCCGCTCGTCGCACTCGCCGGTTCCGCTTTGCTCGGTACCATTGTCGCCCGTCGTCGCAACGTTGCGCGACTCTAACTCGTTGACCCTCAGAAAGGTTCTTTATCGTATGAAACGTGCTATCCGAATCGCCGCCCTCGCCGCCGCCAGTCTCGCCGCTTTCGCGCCAACCGTTTTCGCGCCACAGATCGCCCGCGCCGCCAGCCATAGCGACGCGCCGCTAATCAAACTCGACCCGCAAGCCAACCTGACCGACGTTTACGCCTTCGTCGGCAACAGCGCGAACGGCAGAGTCCTGAACGTCGTCGTCCATGTCCGCCCGTTCTCGGAACCAGGGGATGGCGCCCAGTACGAAAAGTTCAGCGACGATGCCCTGTACAGCATCCACATCGCCAACCCGTCGACCGGCGCGACCCTGCGCCGCTACGATTTCCAGTTCAGTAGCGTCAAAGCGGTCTCGTTCGGCAACACGATCCTGAACTACGGACGTGGCACCGGCGGTGCCGCCGGCCCGATCAACGACAACAACGCCCCGACGCGCAACTTCAAGCAGACCTTTACCTTGACCCGCGTCAACGTCGCGTCCGGTGCGTCCTCGACCACAACGACCGGCTTGCTGACGCCGCCCCCGAACGTCGGTCTGCGAACCACGCCGAACTACAACGATTCCGTGACCGGGTTCGCTGTTTCCGGCGCGACCACGGTTGCCGGGCTGGACAACTACACCCGCGACGCCATCTACACGATCCCGACCGGCGAGACCACGTTCTGCGGTCCGCGCGAGGACGGTTTCTTCGCGGATACACCCGGAATCTTCGACCTCCTCAGCCCGCGCATCCTGCTCCCGGCGGGCGATGTTCCTAACCCGAACCCGCTCGGTATCCAGGGCGTCTTCGGACAACGCGGCGGTCCCGCGAATGGCGGTGTCGATGGATTCAAGGGGTTCAACGTCCTCGCATATTCGATCCAGATCCCGCTCGCCGACCTCGCCGGTCTGACCTCCAACTACACGGCGATCTTCGCCACCAGCGGAGGCGAACTCGCGTTCCCTTCGCCGACGACCACGACCGGTGTCGGAGTGTACGCTTCGGTGAGCCGCCGCCGCGTCACGCTCCGCTCCGCGACCGCCGATCCGGTCGGCTCGGGACCGTGGATTCAGGTCAACCGCATGGGCAACCCGCTTTTCAACGAAGTCTTCGTCGCGATGCAGGACAAGGACAAATACAACCGGGATAGCCCGACCGGGGACGCCGCGAACTTCGCGACCTACGCGTTGAACCCGGAACTCGGCGTACTGATCAACGTGCTGTACGGACCGGGTGGGACGAACGTCCTGCCCGAAGGCAACCTCGATACGACCAACCGCACCGACCTCGGCGCGGTGTTTATCCCGGACGTGTTGCGTGTCGACACTACGACCGACCCGGTACGCCTCGCCGGGGCAACCGGATTCAGCCGGTTGGGTGGCTACGGCGCGGACCTCGCAAGCAACGGCAACCTCGGCGGCTGGCCCAACGGGCGACGGTTCGGCGATGATGTCGTCGACATCGCACTGTCCACACTCGTGAGTGGCGGCACGCTCGGCGACCCGGAAGCGTTCGACCAACTCTTCCTCGTCGGCGACAACGCCAGCGAAAACGACCAGGAATACAACGGCGTCTTCCCGTACTCCGGGACACCGCACTCGGGTGCCCGCAACCGCAAAGACTCCGACCCGGCTTTCAATTAGTCGGAATTCGTTCCCTTGCCCCGGTCACAAAACCGGGGCAAGGGAACCCATTTTTTCAAGGACGATCCCTTATGTCTCATTCGATTCCCAGCGCGTCGACTTCCGGCGCGGCACCCTCTGCTAATTCCCCGAAATGGATAGTCCCCGGCGCGGTAGCGTTCGCCCTCGCTTGTGGCGCGGTCGGCTTCGGTATCGCCAAATCCGGGCAGAAGGGTGGGAATGACGCCGTCGCCGCGCCCCCCGCCGCGTCTGCCTCGGCAACTCCTGTCGCCGCCGATGAATTTTCCGCCGAAGCCGTACTCGATGCGATCCCTGACCCCGGCTCCGCCACCGCCGCCGCCAAAGAAGTCATCCGATGGCGTGACCGCGCGAAAGCCCGCCCGGAAATCGGACAATTATGGGTGAACACCGGCGACGCTCTGATGCAACTCGCCCGCGAGAAAGTCGACCCGCACGACGTTGTCCCCGCCGAAAAATGTTACAAACGCGCCCTTTCGCTGAACGAAAAGGACCCTGGCGCGACGATAGGCATGGCGTGGATAGCCGGGTCGCGCCACCAATTCCCGCTGAGCATCGAATGGGCGGAAAAGGGGATCGCGCTCATGCCGCGTGACAACCGCTCCCACGGGCTGATCGGCGACGCCTATGTCGAACTCGGTGAGTACGACAAGGCGTTCGACGCGTACCAGAAGATGCTCGACATCCGCCCCGATATCACGTCCTACAGCCGCGGGGCACACCTTCTGTATCTGACCGGCGACACCCGCAAGGCGTTCTTCCTGATGGCGTCCGCGATCAACGCGGGCACGGCGGACGGTGAGGATTCGGCGTGGTGCCGGGCACAACTCGGCGAGATGCTGTTCGAGACCGGCGCACTGCTCCCGGCGGAAACCGCGCTGAAAACGGCGATGAAACTCAAGCCGAACAACTACTTCGTACTTACCGCGATGGGCAAGGTGCAGTCGGCGCGGGGCAACACGAAGGAAGCCATCGCGCTACTGGAGAAAGCCGTCGCCGTTTCGCCGCAACACGCCGCGCTCGCCGCGCTATACGAAAACTACGTCGCGGCAGGACGCACCGCCGACGCCGAGAAGACATTCACGGCGATAGAAACGGCGGCACAGCATCACAAAACGCACGGCAACGCCGATTCGTTCTATCTCGCCCGGTTCTACGCGGACGCCGGGAAGAAACTGCCGGAAGCGTTGGCGATTGTACAAAGCAAGACGGAAACCCCGAACCCGGTGGACGCGGACACGGCGGCGTGGGTGTACTATAAAAACGGCAAATACGCCGAAGCGAAAAAATATATCGACATCGCGTTGAAGAAAATCGCGCCCGACGCCGCCCGCCTGTATCACGCAGGAATGATCTATGAGAAAGCCGATTCGCCGTTCGAGGCACGCAAGTATCTGGGGCGGGCGATCAACAAAAATCCCCAATTCTCGCCGGTCCACGCGCCGTTAGCCATCGCCACACGCCGGGAACTGGGCACACTCTCGCCGCAAAACGTGGCAAAACGAGCGGCGACGAAATGACCCGGGTTCTCGCCCTGATTGCCGTTCTGCTTTGCGTCGTTTCGGCGGCATGGGCGCACGACATCCCGTCGAGTCGTCTGGACGTGCGGGTTTCCGGTTCCAGCGTAACCGCGACGCTGGACGCGCCGGTTTCGGGTTGGGTGCATCACCTCGCCGAACTGACACCGCGAAATGCGGTCGCGCGGCAGTCCGAGATCGAAACGATTGCCCTGTCCCGTCTTGCGCTCGTCGCGGACGGAAAAAGGCTCGCTATCTCTTCCGGCGGCGCGGCGCGGTTGCTACCGGAAAATAGAGGCGAGATTCCGCTCCGCTTGACGTTTGGCGCCCCGCTTCCGGCGGGCGCGAAAACGCTCACCGTGCGCGGGCGGCTGTTTCCGACCGACCCGAAGCACCGGACGGTACTGGTGGTGCGCGGCGCGGCAGGGCAACTCCTGCACGAAGCGATCCTCACCCCGGACACCCCGCAAGCGGTCGTGACGTTAGGCGACGTTTCCGCGCAAAGCCCGCTCGCCGTGTTCGCGCAATTCGTCGGTCAGGGCGTCTATCACATTGCTATTGGACCGGACCATATCCTGTTCGTGGTCGCGCTTTTGCTGATGGGTGGAACCCTGGGGCAACTGCTGAAAGTCGTCACCGCGTTCACGGTCGCGCACAGCATCACGCTCGTACTCGCCGCGCTGGGGGTCGTCAACTTGCCCGGGTCATTCGTGGAACCCGTGATTGCGGCGAGCATCGTGTTCGTCGGGGTGCGCGTGTTGCAGACGAAATGGCGGGCTGCCGAAGCGGGCGAACCGCCGAAGGGCGAGGAGCGGTTGCCGTACGCGTTCGGGTTCGGGCTTATCCACGGTTTCGGGTTCGCGGGCGCGTTGTCGAAACTGGAACTGCCGCGCCAGGCACTCGCCGTGTCGCTTTTCGGATTCAACCTCGGTGTCGAGATCGGTCAAGCGATCCTGGTTCTATGTATCGCACCGCTCCTCGCCTTGCTCCACCGGAAATATCCGGTTTTCGCGCACCGTCTGGTGCTGATCGTCGCCGGTATCGTCATCGCCGCCGGAGCCTACTGGTTCGGCGAACGGATCGCGGGCTGATCGATGTCCGCAGAAAGTATGGGAAACCTGCCATGAAACAACGTGCCTTTACCCCTGCGAAAACCGCCCGGGGCGGTTTTACGCTCATCGAACTGCTCGTCGTGATCGCGATAATCGCCATCCTCGCCGCGATCCTGTTTCCCGTGTTTTCTTCCGCCCGTGAAAAGGCGCGACAGACCGCGTGTTTGTCGAACATGAAGCAGATCGGGATCGGGGCGAAGATGTACATGACCGACTATGACGGCAAGATGTTCGAGCATCACGCCGGGTGGGTTCTGGACGACGGCACACAGGTACCGTCGTTGCCGCCCGACATTTCCGGGTGTACCGGGGGCGGGAGCGGGGCGAGCGAAGCCGAACGCCCCTGGATCATCCTGTTCATGCCGTACCTGAAAAACCGCGAGATCGGCTTCTGCCCATCGGACACGTCGCTCCGGTCGGAGAAACTGGCGATGACGCTGGAAGATTTCAACGGCGGGATCAACGATGTCAGCGAGCCGCTCCCGGCAGACTCGGAACTCGGCGTCGCGGAGGCGGAGTTTCTTACCACGACGTCGTACCTGCTCAACTCGATCTACACGCACCGCTCCTGCCGTTACGCCCTGGACGGCGTGCTCACCGATTTTGCCACCGAGTCCGAAATGAACCGCCTGAAGGACCCGAACGTCATCATGTTCAGCGAGCGTAACTCGGATGCGCTGAACGCGTCGGACAACCCGGAGTACGGCTCGATCATCCAGGACGATTACGACGCGTGGGTCGGGGAAGCCGCGCTGGTGCAATGGGGGGCGTCGGCGGGCAAGTACGGGAACCAGGGCTGGGTCCGTTACGACCGGCACAACAAAGGTGGTAACTATATCTACGACGACGGGCACGTCAAATGGCTGCGCTGGGGGCGCGCGCGGCTGGACCAGTACCCCGACCACGTCGTGCGATTCCCGCTCACCAACCCGCCCCAATAAAAAAATATCGCAAAAAAATATCGCACGCACGCCGAAACGGTGTCAGAAACGCCCCTTCGTTCTCGTTACTCCCCCCGGAGGACCAACGATCATGCTTTCGGTGGTGGAATCGTCCGCGATATTCGGCGTGGACGCGTACGGGGTGCGGGTGGAGGTGAACGTCGCCTACACGTCGGTGATGCCGGGCTTTACGATAGTCGGCTTGCCGGACACGGCGGTCAACGAGGCGCGGGAGCGGGTCCGCGCCGCGATCAAGAACAGCGGCTTGTCGTTCCCTGGCGACAAACGGCTGACGGTAAACCTCGCGCCCGCCGACATGAAGAAAGCCGGTCCGGCGTTCGACCTGCCAATCGCCGTGGGACTTCTACTCGCGACGAGCCAGATCGCCGAGGAGAACGCCGCCGGGTGTCTGTTCATCGGGGAACTATCGCTCGACGGCTCGGTGCGCCCGGTCACAGGTGTTCTGCCGATGGCGGTGTGGGCGAAAAAGAGCGGCTACCGGCGGTTCGTCGTGCCATCCGCGAACACCGGCGAGGCGGCGATTGTCGGCGACATCGACATCTACCCGGTGGACACGCTGACCGACGTGCTCCTGCTCCTCGCCGACTGGGAGGGTGCAAACCCGGTTCGCATGGACCCCGCCGAGGCACTCTCGCGCCACGTTCACAGCGAATGGGACTTCGCCGATGTCAAAGGGCAATCGCACGTCAAGCGGGCACTGGAAGTCGCGGCGGCGGGCGGACATAACGTATTGCTGGTCGGCTCGCCCGGTTCCGGCAAGACCATGCTCGCCCGCCGCCTGCCGACGATCCTGCCGCCGATGACCGTGGACGAAGCGTTGGAGGCGACAAAACTGTACAGCATCACGGGGCTGCTCCCGAGCGGCACCGCGCTGATCGCCGAACGCCCGTTCCGCTCGCCGCACCACACCATCTCCAACGCGGGCTTGACCGGCGGCGGCTCGTACCCGCGCCCGGGCGAGGTAAGTTTAGCGCATAACGGCGTACTGTTTCTGGACGAACTGCCGGAGTTCAACCGCGACGTACTCGAAGTCATGCGCCAGCCCTTAGAAGACGGGCAGGTGACTATCGCCCGCGCCGCCGCCAGCCTGACCTATCCCGCGCGGTTCATGCTCTGCGGCGCGCTCAACCCGTGCCCGTGCGGGTATTTCGGGGACTCGCTGCGCCAGTGTACGTGCAAGCCGGAGGCGGTGAAAAAGTACCTGAACAAACTGTCCGGTCCCCTGCTCGACCGCATCGACATACACATCGAAGTCCCGCGTTTGCGCCACGACGAACTGATCGCCCCGCCCGCAGGAGAACGCTCCGCCGCCATCCGCGAGCGCGTCCTCGTCGCGCGGGAGCGACAAGCCGCCCGCTTCCAGCACGAGGACACGTCGCGCAAGATCTACTGCAACGCGCACATGGGCGCGAGGCAGATGCAGAAGCACTGCCCCGTGACCGCCGACGCCAAGTCGCTCCTGTGCGCGGCGATCACGCAGATGAGCCTGTCCGCCCGCGCCT
>JAYULM010000264.1:0-3369 GCA_043763605.1 Armatimonadota bacterium
CCGATCTCCTCCCTCATCGGAATGAGAGAGGGGGTTGGGGGAGGGAGGAAAACGCGGGAGGTGCCGGGATTCTGCCCCTAACCCTCAGCCAGAATATGCCCTGCCGTCCGGTACGCCAGTGCCATGATTGTCAGGAAGGGGTTGAATCCGCCGTTCGTGACATGCACTGCCCCGTCGCCGATATACAGATTCGGGTGCCCGTGGACGCGGCAGTTGCGGTCGGTGACGCTGGTGCGCGGGTCATCGCCCATTCGGCACGTCCCCGCCTGATGCTGACCGCCCGATAGAGACTGACCGGGCGGCGTCCCCCACGTTTCCAACGCGCCGGATGCCTGTAGCCATTCCTGCGCCCGGTCGAACATGAACGCGGATGTGCGCACGGTTTCGATATGTGTCGCGCCGGAGAAACGGATCGCGGGTATGCCGTACTTGTCGCGAACGTCGGGGTCAAGCGTCACGCGCGAATGGGCAGTGGGGATCTCCTGCACCGGACCGCAAACCTGCAAAACGCGCCGGTAGTTCGTCCGCATCCATTCTTTCGCGCCCACGCCCCAGCGCGGCAGACCAGGCGGCGTGTTGCGCTTCCAGAACGTCGCCGGGAGTACGATGAAATCGTCGGCGATCATCGCGCCGCCGATCACGCCGTCGTTCCCGTGGTTGAACTCGCAGGTCGATGTGGACGGACCGGGACCGACGCCGTCGTTGACCTCGAAATCGAACCGCCCGTAAACACACGGGTAATAGTGACCCTGCAAGTGCCGCCCGACCTGGTCGCCGCCGATCCCGGACAGCAACAGAAGCCGCGCTGTCTCAATCGCGCCGCCCGCGACGACTACCGTTTCCGCGTCCACCGACACCGGGACGCCATCAGCCGCGAAGTAGGAAACGCCCGTGACACGCCCGCCATCGTTCCGGTCGATGCGCGAAACCGACGCCCCGGTTACGAGCGTACACCGTCCGGTCAGTGCCGCACGGGTGATCAGCGTGTTCTGTGAGCCGTTCTTGGCATCGACCGGGCACGCGAACCCGACACACTCCTCGCAGTGGATACACGCCGGGCGACCGTTATAGGGAACGCTGTTGATCGCGAGCGGCACCGGGTTCGTGCGCCAGCCGAGCGACACCGCCCCGGCGCGTAGCGTCCGACCGGGGACCGTATCGGGCGTTACCGGGGGCATCGGGTACGGCGTGTCGAAGCGCGGCAGGTGCGCCATCGCGCCCGCGTCCCCCGCGACACCCAGTTCGCGCTCCGCCCGGGCGTAGAACGGCGCGAGTTCGTCGTACGTCAGGGGCCAGTCGGCGAGCGAGGAACCGTCCGGCACGCCGTAGGTCGTCGCCATCCGAAAATCGAGCGGGTGAAACCGCCACGCCTGCGCCCCGTACACCCGCGTCCCGCCGCCGACGATAAACGCGTTGTGCATGTAGCCGCCCTGATGCGCGAGCGCGGTGTGCGTCTTGCCGGTCCGAAAATCCTCGAACACGCGCGGATCCCCGGCGAGATCATCGGGACCGGCGTTCACGCCGTACTGGGAAAGCCGCTGATTGCGCAAATGGTCCCGCCCGACATCGGCGTAGTCCGGCGCGTTCCGCCCTTTCTCTAAAAGCAAGACCCGCTTGCCGCCCTCGCTGAGCAGTCCGGCGAGCACCCCGCCGCCCGCACCCGCCCCAACAATAATCACGTCAAATCGGCTCATCGTGTCTCCCTATCGACCGGTCGAAACCCGACCCAGTCCCAGCCCGCCGGGGATGCATAGAACCCTTCCGTGATCCATTCGACGATCTGCCGGAATGGGCGCGCGGTTTCAGGGTCTGCTTCCAGGCGCGTCAGAAGTTCGTCCTGCCCCTCGCCGGAAAGCGCGGCGAAATCGCCGCCCGCTCCCTCGTTCAGGCGCGTGAGAAAGAATTGGCAGGTATCACGCTGCCCCGACAACACCCCACCGGGGGCGAGTTCACCGAGCAGATGACCGAGTCCCTGCTGATCCGAGGGCACGATCCGATCCGCAAGGGCAAAGAGAGTGCGCATTTCACGCACGGGGAAAAGTTCGTTCGTTGGCATCATCGCTTCCCATTCGGGTAATGCGCTATTATCCGCTACCGGAGCGTTACGATGCAAGCCCAGTATTTTACATCTCAGGTGAATCGCATCTCATTTGACAAACGTTATTGAAAAAATTTGATTTTAAAAAGCAGTCATTGGGCTAAGTCATGCGGATTAACCGAAAAGACGCGTCCAAACCCCGCCCTTCAAGGCGGTGGTCGGGGCGTAATGGCACGGCTCGCCTTGTCCGCCCGGTACCGCGTACTTACGAACTAATCCGCCTCCGCAGAACCCATACAATAGCGACATTTCGATTATACTGGGTGCATGGACAAGCGCGGCAAGCCCAAAGCCCCGGAAACTGCGTATCAAACGGGGTCGCACACCCGTTCTTTTGCTGCGCAAAAAACACACGCACCGATTGCGGTTCCACCTGGTTTGGATACCCAAGTACCGCAGACGCGTGTTAGAGGGCGCGATAGCCGTGCGTATCGAGGAACTGTTCCGACAAGCCTGTGAGGTGAACGATTGGGCGCTGCACGAGCTGAACTTCCAAGGCGAAAGTCGCCCGAAGCAACTTTCCGCGAACCCGACCACGTCCACTTGCTGCTGCAGTTCCAGCCGCGTTTTTCGGTGGCGAAGGTGATGAATATTTTGAAGGGCGGCAGTAGCCGGGTCATACGCAAGGAGTTCAAGGAATTGGAAGAGTTCTTGTGGGGGGGCGAGTTTCTGGTGTGATGGATATTTCGCCGAGAGCGTCGGGCAGACAGAAGAGGCGGTGATTCGTCGGCACATCCCGAATCAGGGGAAGGAGCAGGCGTAGTAAGAAGTCGGGAACGCCACGGGCGGGAAATGTGTCGGCTCCAATAAAAAGCCCTACGCCTTTCAGGGCGGGGTATGTTTACCCGCATGACTAAACAATCATTATATTTGACACCTGTTAGATGCAATTCACCTGTCAATACATCTGCCGGGTTTCTTCATCCATTCGGGCATCTTCTTCCCACTTACGGAACAGGGCTACTGAAGAAGTCATCGTGCCATCATTTTGGGTGGCTTGTGTAACGGGTGTCTCAGCTTGTTGTTGCCACCGAGCAAGTAATTCTCGTACATGCGCAACAGGATCGCGATGTATCGTTTGAAGGGGAAAGTGACGGGCTATCAGGTCATTGATAGAAATCCCCTCGGCGTCGGCATATTGACGCACGCTGTTTTCGATTTCCGGGGCTACCTCTAAAGACCTGATGCGAAATAAGATGCCATAGACTTGGGGCATTTATCTGAATTTTGCCCCTCTACGTTGCCCTGTGAGGTGCCTCTGGCGTTCGCGA
>JAYULM010000265.1:0-3338 GCA_043763605.1 Armatimonadota bacterium
GAAACGCTCGGTATTCGAGCATTTGCCTGTGGGCGTGATGGCGCACAGGCGGCAAAAGAAGCGAAATGAGAAACCGTCACTTACCGGAAACTAAAGTTAAGTAGATGGTTGTAAACTCGCGCCTCCATCATAGAGTGGAGTGTGGAGTCATCCATTATCTTGCGGTAGTCGCTGCCTAAACGCACAATCACCAAACGAGGACGTAATGACGCAAAAATCAGGATGCCGCGCTTCGACCACTCCTCACGTATCTCTTTCTGTTGATTACGTTTCAATTCTGTCCCATAAAAAAAGTCAGAGAAATTGAGAGATTCATTGAAGGCTCGATCCGCAAATCCACTTGGCTCGGTCGAAGGAAGATGATCAACCGTAATAACTACGACGCTTGATCCGGTCAGATTCTTGAGTTCCTGTGCGTCGCGTGCCAACTCATTCCGCATAGTAGGAGATACTATGTTTAAATTGTCCTCAATAGTTAACGCAGGGATTTTTGACCCTTCCTTTTGCCCGCAACCATAGCCAAAGAGCATCGCAGTGAAAGCCGTGAGAAGAATGACGTAGCGTCCGAATTTTCGGGAACAGTTTAGTACCATTTAAGCGAGCCCTTCATAAATACAGTATTGTAGGGGAAATTCTGAGAAACTTACAATTTCCAACGTAAGATATTTCTGCTTGGACAGATATATTCAATTCACGAAGCGACGCACAGTGAATCTGAATTCCAGCGATCATTATGTGCCAGTGTTAAGATGAGACTGAGGTAGTTTCAAAAATCCGACCAACGATTGCTACAAGCTAAAAAATCGGTTGAGCCTTCGAGTCACAGGCAAGACAGTGCTAAGCCCGTGACCGAATTTCGAAACTTCCTGGACTGTAAAAACAGAACCGATAAATCAAATTGGGTTCAGCATGAATCCGAACTCTCCTGACTACAAGAGAATAATAACATGAAACTCCAAAATAGCAAGAAGGCATCATTCTCTCGAAGACGATTACTACTCAGGAAGCATAACCTTTACTATTGTGCCCTGCCCCCGTTCGCTGTCGATGGACACCGTTCCGTTGTGGGCGTGCACCAGTGTTCGCACGATAGCGAGACCCAACCCTGTGCCTCCACGTCCCCGGTCCCGTCCGTCGTCCGCGCGATAGAAGCGGTCGAACAATCGCGGCAGATGTTCGGGCGAGATCCCGCTCCCTGAGTCGGTGACGAGGATGTGTAACGCCCCGCCGCACTCTTCCACGGTAAGAGCGATACAGCCCTCGCGCGGCGTGTAACGCAGGGCGTTGTCGAGCAGGTTCACGAACACACGGACCAGAAAATGGCGGTCGGCGTTTCCCACGACCGCGCCCGTCGGTTTCGGGGGGAGGATTCGCGCCCCACTTTGCCCTGTGCGTTCCTGATAGGCAGCTTGCGCCTCCTCCATCGCCGCCCGCAACACGCCTGAAATCGCGACGGGCTTGCTTTCGCGCGGCAGGATGCCGCTGTCCGACTGCGCGAGGAGTAACAGGTCGCCGACGATGCGGCTCATGCGTCCCGCCGCCCCGTGGATCGCCAGAAACGCCCGCCGCGACTCCTCCGGAGTAGTCACCGTCTCGTCGTCGAGGGCGAGGCTCGTGTTGGCGGTCACAATTGCGAGCGGGGTACGCAGTTCGTGCGATGCGTCGGCGACAAAGCGGCGTTGCTTCTCAAACGCGTCTTCCAGTCGCGCCAGCATCTGGTTTAACCGGCGCGACAGTTCCGAAAATTCGTCGTTACCGGATACCGGCAACCGCCCCGACAAACTTTCGGCGGCGACCCGGTCGGTCGCCAGCGTTATATCCCGCACGGGGCGCAACGCCCGACCGGTGAGCCACGCCCCGCCCAAACCGGACACGAGTAGAGAGATCGGCAGGACGGCGAGCAGGGCGTTATCGAGTGCCGCCAAGCCGCGATGAATATCTGTCAGGCGGAAAGCGAGTTGGACGAACGCCGGAGCGTCCTTCGCCGGAATCCCCTTCCCGTCGTTTTGCACACGTACCGGTACCGTGACCACGCGGAACGGCTCCTCATTCGCGGTCACGGTACAAAGTACGACAGAGTGTGTTTTGCGCGCCGTTTCGATGCTCATTTTGTCCCAAGCCGGGCTTCGATTAAACGGAAGCGGTGGCTCGCCTTGCGCGTTCAGGATTCGGGGGGCGTAGGGGTCTACTTCCGGCGGAGCGGGAGGCGTGGCGTCACGGGGCGGGGCATCACGGGGAGTTTGTGCGGCGCGCTCCGGTTTCTGCCCGGACTCCTTCTTTCGCTCATCATCGATGGCGGAACCGTCGAGACGGAACGTTCGCGGTTTGCCATCACGTCGCCCGCGCCCGACGAAAACGAACCCCCCATTCTCGAAGCGGATTCGCCGGGCGGTTTCATCGCGGATGTTGTGGGCGCGTTCAGTAAGTTCGTGATCGATCCCGGTCATCAGCGTGGAACGAACGATGGCGCGCACCCCGACCCCGAGCGTGATCAAAATCAAGGCGACGATACCGACATTCCACAGGGTCAGGCGGGCGCGTACGGAAAATCGGTTCATGACGGTTGCTCCGGCGGGGTCGGGCGGTCCATCCGGTAGCCCTGCCCGTGGATAGTGCGGATCAATTTTTCGTCGGAATCGCCGTCCACTTTGCGCCGTAGCGACGAGATATACACTTCCACGGTGTTCGACGCGGTATCGGTATCCTCCCAGACGCGTTCCAGAATCATCTCGCGGGAAACGGTCGTGCCTTCCCGCGCGGCGAGTGCTTCCAAGAGGGTATATTCACGCTGGGAAAGCGGGATCTCGCGGTCGGCGCGGCGCACCTGCCGTCGCTCGGTATCGATAATGAGGTCACCGATTTCGATAATCTTGCCCTTATTGGTCCGCTCGCGTCGAAGCAAGGCACGCACCCGGGCGCGCAGTTCGCGGAAGTCGAACGGCTTCGGCAGGTAATCATCCGCACCGGATTCAAGACCGCGCACCCGATCCTCCACCGAATCGCGGGCAGTAAGCATCAATACCGGAATCGGGTCACGCCGCCGCCGAAGCGTTTCGCACACGCGCCAGCCGTCGGTGTCGGGCAACATGACATCCAGCAGAACCATCGCGTAGCCACCGTCCAAAAGCCTTTCGAGAGCCACGGAGCCGCGCTCGACCCACTCGACGGCGTAGCCGGATTGGGTCAAGCCTGACTGCACCACGGCGGCGAGTTCCGGCTCGTCTTCGACAAGGAGAAGGCGCATTATAGCCGTATGATACGGGCGAAATCTGAAAAATGTGTGAACGGGTTCTTTTTTTTTGTCCTGCGCGGACGGCGCCAACCACACGTTGGATCGT
>JAYULM010000266.1:0-11946 GCA_043763605.1 Armatimonadota bacterium
TCCGGAGGACGCTCGGTGGCGGAGCCACCTACAGGCGTCGGTGAAACCGATGATCGAAACCGACGGACTCCGACCACCCAAAACCTAACACCCAAAACCTAACCAACCTAATCCCCCTTCTGTTGCACCGGGGCGAGGTGCTTCGACATCTCCATCATACGGGCGACGGATTTGTAGGCGGCTTGCCTCAGTTCCTCGTCCATCGTTATTTCGGGGTAGCCGTCCTTCAGGCACAGATACAGTTTTTCCAGCGTGTTAAGGCGCATATACGGGCACGACGCGCAGTCACACCCGCTGTTCGGCGGCGAGCAGATGAACTGGGCGTCCGGACGTGCCTTCTCCATCTGGTGGAAAATCCCGTGTTCGGTGGCGACGATAAATTTTTTCTGGTCGGTCTTCGTGGTGACGTACTTGAGCAGGGCGAGCGTGGAACCGATGAAATCGGCGCGGTCCAGAACCGCCTCCTCACACTCCGGGTGCGCGATGACCTGCGCGTCCGGATAGGCGTCGATCAGTTTCTGCAGGCGGCGCGCGTTGAACTGCTCATGCACGATGCAGAAGCCGGGCCAGAGCACCATCTTCCGCCCGGTCTGCTTTTCGACCCAGTGCCCGAGGTGCCGGTCGGGTCCGAACACAATCGGCTGGTCCGCCGGGAGTTGCTTCACGATGTCCACGGCGTTCGAGGACGTGACGATAATATCCGACACCGCCTTCACCGCCGCCGAGGAGTTGATATAGTTGATCACCGTGTGCCCGGGATACTGCTTCAGCCACTCGGAGTACACGTCAATCGGGCACCGGTCGGCAAGGGAACACCCGGCGTCCAGGTCGGGAAGCAAGACCGTGCGCGACGGATTCAGGATCTTCGCCGTTTCCGCCATGAAGTGAACGCCGCAGAACACGATAATGTCGGCGTCGGTTTTCGCGGCGGCTTGCGCGAGCGCGAGCGAATCGCCGACATGGTCCGCCAAATCCTGAATCTCGCCCTCCTGGTAATAGTGCGCGAGGATCACCGCGTTCTTTTCCTGTTTCAACTGCCGGATCGCGAACTCCAGATCCAGCGCGGGGTCGATGGCGTTCACGCGCCGCGACAGGTCCACGGTATCGGACTCGATGCGCGACGAACGGAGTAAAGTCAATGGTTTCATAAACGTATTCTACCGCAAGGGGCACCGCGCGCATGATATAGTGCGTGCGTAATTTCTTTTATCCGAAAGGCAGGTTATCGCCGCTTTGACCGTCCGTACCGACACCGCTCCCGCCCCACTGACGCTTTCCGACGCGTGGCTTCCGTCCCGCAGGGCACACGCCCTTCTGCGCGACGCGTTGCTGATCCTCGGCGCGTCCGGGCTGATCGCCTTTTGTGCGCAGGTCGCCATTCCACTTCCGTGGACGCCGATCCCCGTGACCGGGCAGACGTTCGGAGTGTTGCTCTCCGGTGTGCTTCTCGGGAGTCGTAGGGGTGGGATGGCGTGCCTCGCGTATCTCGTCGAGGGCGCGGCGGGGTTTCCGGTATTCGCGGGCGGTATGAGCGGGTTCGCGTCGTTCGTGGGTCCGACCGGCGGTTATCTGGCGGCGTTCCCGGTGGCGGCTTTTCTGGTCGGAAGACTGGCGGAGCGGGGGCTGGACCGCAAGCCGCAAACCGCACTGCTGGCGATGCTCCTCGGCTCGTTGCTGATCCTTCTGCTCGGATCACTCCGACTGTCCGTGCTGGTCGGCGATGTGGCAGTCGGATTTGCCAAAGGATTCGCGCCGTTCGTGACCGGGGAACTGGTCAAGGCGTCAGTCGCGGCATCGTTGCTCCCTCTCGTCTGGCGCGTCTCGAAGCGTTCGTAGCAAGCAAAAGCAAACAGCGTCCCGTTTTCATTTCGTGACGAACTATTTCGCCGTGCGTCGTCGGGAGACGAGCACCGCGCCCATCACCGACAGCGCGAACGGCAAGGTACCCGCCTCCGGGACTGTCACGAACCGGTTGGAGTTGTTGTCGGCAATTGTCGCGTTGATGAACTCGTTACCATTGAAACCGGATGTCGCGCGGGGCCGGCCATCTGCCGCATCGGTAAAAGCGGCAGTACTGTTAGATCATTGCACGGTAGTCTTCGGTGTCGCAAAATAGATGACGCCTACATTATTGCCGTAACCCCGCGCCTCTGGCAAACATGGTGCCAAGTATTTATTCATTATGTCAGGTGCTAAAACAGCGCGAACGGAAACCGTTCGCGCTGTTTCGACCATCGTACCGATTGGTAGCAATGCCAACCGTTAGCGTCGTTGCTGGTCGGCGGGGTCGCCGTACGGGTCTTGCGAGGCGGGCAGGATATTTCCGCCGCCCTGCTGCTGATACCCGGCATTCTGCTGATCGGCAGGGTCGCCGTACGGATCCTGGGACGCCGGGAGGATTTCCTGACCGCCGCCACCGCCATAGCCGCCCTGCCCCTGATACGGGTTCTGCACGTGGTCGTCACTCGCGCCGTTCTGCCGGAATATGTCCGCCACGCGCCCGATCAACCCGTCCGTGTCCACACTGTTATTTTCGCGGGTATCCTGATTCAGGACACCGCTCACCGCCTTAAATATACTTCCGAAATCCATGGTTGTCTCCTTTGTAGTTTAGTATCCGCCCGGTCCCGGGGGGACGCCCCGGCTATTGCCACCGGCGGGAACCTGTGAATCGCCGTAAAGGTTCGGGTCGAACTGGTCGAACCGTTGTACGCGGTAGCCACGCGGCGCGGCGGGGACCGGTCCACCATAGTCGTTATAATCCGGCGCGTAGCGTTGCACGTCCTGCGCCGATACCTGCAAGCCCTGTTGCGGCGCGGTCAACCACACCGGGTTCTTCTGGGCGTCGCGATAGTAGATCCCGCCGTTTTTCGAGCGGTACAGTTGTGGAGCCGCCTGATAGTTCCCCGCGACCTGTCCGGCAGCCGTCCGTTTCGCGGCAGCGTTTGCCTGATGCTTTTTGTAAAGGAAATACAGCAACGCCGCCCCTCCGAGAAGCATCACCTTTTTGCCGGTGCTCATCCCTGGCTTGGGTGTATTGTTCCGGTTGCCGCCGAAAACCTGGGCTTCGGCGGGAGCCATCGTCAGAATCATCAGGGGCAGGATCATACATGTCGCCGTAACGAACGCCGTCCATTTCTGCCATGTATCGCGATTGCGCGATGTAAACATAGTAACGTCTCCTTGTTCATGCCGCCGCGATCTACGCGGCATTATTCGAATAAACTTACGCTCCTATGTTCCCCGAATGAGTAGAGAGTAAACTATAAGCATCATCCTCAGAAGTTTTTGGAAATGGTTTGCAGTCACCCGGCACTCCATGCACTTATTCTCGCACGGTAGAAGTATGCGGTTTTCTGAGCAGGGTGAAAAGTCAACTCACGTTAAGATACATAAACGTGGATTTCAACCCGCGTTCTTACAGGAATGAGAAAGCAGGGAATCTATAATGCAATCGCCCTGATCAAGAATAAAAAAACCGGGCAATCTGCCCGGTTTTTTTATTCTGCATCAGTATCTACAGCGAGAAGCGTTCCGCCGTGGTCGTCGTCTTCTGCAGTTCGAGATCGACACCCGGTCCCATCGTCGCGGAAACCGTGATGCGCTCGATATAGCGACCCTTCGCGCTCGACGGCTTGGCTTTGTACAGCGCGTTCAGGAGCGTCAGCATGTTCTGCTCCAAGTGCTCTGCCGGGAACGACGCCTTGCCAATGGGGGCATGGATGATCCCGCCCTTTTCGACGCGATAGGCGACGCGGGTCGCTTTCTTGATCGCGTTGACGACTTTAGTAACGTCCGTGGTCACGGTACCGGACTTGGGGTTCGGCATACGCGGTCCGAGCGTTCGTCCGAGTTTACCGACGAGCGGCATCATGTCCGGCGTGGCGACGAGCACGTCGAATTCACGCCAGCCGTTCTGGATCTTGGTAATCAACTCTTCCGCGCCGACCTCGTCCGCGCCCGCCGCCGTCGCCGCTTCCGCCTTTTCGCCGCGCGCGAAGACCGCGACGCGTTGCGACTTGCCGGTGCCGTGCGGCAGATCGGTAGTACCGCGAACGACCTGGTCGCCCTGCCGGGGGTCCACGCCGAGTTTGACGGCGAGGTCTACCGTGCCATCGAACTTGGTGGACGAAGTCGATTTCACCAACTCCAGCCCCTCGGTGATTTCGTATTCCCGCTCTTCCACTTTCGCGGCTTCGGCGGCGTAACGTTTGGACTTCGTATACAAGCCCTTCGCGCGTCGATCTTGTTTTGTCATTGGTTTAAATACCCTGTGGTGCAAACGGGGTTCGCCCCTCCCACGTGCGTAAGTGAATGGTGATCAGTGGACAGTGATCAGACGGGAACGCCACGAATCGAACGACCTTGGCATCTCCCCAACTGACCACTAACCACTATCCACTGATCACTAATCCTTAACGGTGACGCCCATCGAGCGGGCGGTCCCGGCGATGATCTTCATCGCCGCTTCGACGTTGCTACCCGCGTTCAGGTCGGGCATCTTCTGCTCGGCGATCTCGCGCAGTTGCGCATTGGTCAGGACACCGACTTTGGTTTTGTTCGGCTCGCCGGACCCGGATGTCAAACCTAACTTCTTCTTGATCAGGTCGGACGCGGGCGGGGTTTTCGTGATAAACACGAACGAGCGGTCATCATAGATGGTGATGACTACCGGGACGATGGAGCCGATCATATCCGCCGTTTTGGCGTTATAACCCTTGATGAACTCCATCATGTTGATTCCGTAACCACCGAGCGCGGGACCGACCGGCGGCGCGGGAGTCGCTTTGCCCGCGTTGATCGCGAGTTTGACGACACCGACAACTTTCTTTGCCATTCTCTTCTCTTTCTTTCGGCGGGACAGACGCCCCGCGTAAGTAGTATTAGCGACCCGTAAATAAAATAGGCGGGTCTCCTACGATAGATGAGTGGTTAGTGGTCAGTGGACAGTGACCAGTAAACGGATTCGCTCCGGCACTGACCACTGATCACTAACCACTAACCACTGACCTACAACTTCTCGACCTGGTTGAAGTCGAGTTCGGTGGGCGTGTCGCGTCCGAAGAGCGAGATCAGGACCCGGAGCGTCGACTTTTGATCGTTCACGTCGTCGATCTTGCCGGTGTAATCCTCGAACGGACCACTGGTGACGCGCACCACCATGCCTTTTTCCCAGACCTTCTTCGGGTTCGCCGCCGCGTTCGCGGGGTCGAGGGCTTCCTTGATCTGGAACACTTCGTGCGGCTGGAGCGCGACCGGCTTGTTGCCCGACGAGACGAATCCGGTCACGCCGGTGGTCGATTTCACCAGATACCATGTCGTATCGTCTAACACCATGTCGATCAGCACGTAGCCGGGGAAGACTTTTTTCTTGACTTCCGTCTTGACCCCGTCGCGGTTGCGCTGTTCGGACTCCTCGGGAACCAGAATCTCATAGATCTTGCCCCCGAGACCCATCGTCTCGGCGCGCCGCTCGATATTGGTCTTGACCTTTTTTTCGTGACCCGAATACGTGTGTATCGCGTACCAGTTGCGTTGCATTTGTTTATTTCCAGTGAGGGCGGACGACTGTCTACCGGTCACTAACCACTAACTCACGTCCGGTTGAAAAGCCGGTTCGTGACCAAACCCAGAAGACCGTCAAGACCGCCGCAGTAAACGGCGACGATAAAAATCAGCGTCAAAACTACTTGTGTCAGACGGATCAGTTCGGCGCGGGTGGGCCATTCGGCTTTTTTGAGTTCGACCTGCACTTCGGACAGGTAACGTCCGAGGTTGAACCCTTGCGCGGAGTCTTCGGTTTTTACGGTGTCGGTCGCGGTAGCCATAGCGGTTCTTCGATTCTTTCCGGTGCCGGTTTCGGGCACCGTCTCGCCACGATTCGGACGCGAAAAATCAGTTTCGCGCCGAAAACGGGACAATAAAAAACAGGGTGCGTTCCCGCTCCCTGTTGGTTCAAGGGAAATAGTATCACGCCGCGCCCCGCCTGTCAAGAGGCAGTCAGGGCGATACGACGCGTGTTTTGTTTACGGAGCGGGGGCGGGGCGGGTTCCCGTAGTACCTCCTTCTACAGTGAAGTGCCTTACTTGGTTTGGGGCACGTATATCTTGGCTTCGGGTTTCCACGTCAAATTATTATAGGAGTTACGCAGTTGGCACCATTTTGAGAGTGGATACCCTGTGAATCCAGCGTCACGTTGAGATGAAGTGCGTAACTCCTATATTAGTTGATACATGAAGGCTTTCCCATGTGATTTCATTGTGACTCCGCATCCACAAAGTGTATTATTGAGTTAACAAAGGGTTGAATGAGAGTTTCAGGCGAAAGTGCGATTGCAGACGCGATGAGGTAATCACCAGGAGGCAAACTTATTTGGGGACTTTTTGGCTTTCCCAAAAGAAGGCGGCGCAGACCTTCGTGATAAAAAACTTGCAAAAAAGAGCGTTCCCTATCGTAATCAGTAAGTTTGCTCATACTTGATCCTGACGAGTTAAATTCCCCCCTCAAATTCTCGCCAATGATAGCACAATATGAATAAGCGAAGCCGTCTGTATTTAATCCATACCAACCATATTTCTCCCACAACTCCAGCGAGTTGCGTAGGTCATTCCAGAACGTATCATTCTCACTGAAGGGACGCATTGCCGCCTGAAGACTAAAGCCCGCCTCTACAGGCGAATCGAAATTTATTGCGAGCACTTGCTGATAAATCCGGTTTTTTCGTTGAGTGGCGTTTTTGAACTTATTGTTTGCAATATCGATTACTGTTTCAGTTGCCTCTTTGCGCGGTTGGAATTGGTAGTCCGGAATCTCAGCCAAACCTAAAGCGAGTGTCGCGAACCGCCAGGCTGGCCAAAATTCGAATGGGTATAAGTTGTATGACTGCTCTATAGGTGAGTCGAGAGCGATTTCAAGGCACAGACCGAGTTCGGTAGGTATGCCAAGTCGTGAATCACGATTCGGCTCTCGCTCGTAAATTGGTCGGCAGAGATGTTCAAAAGCCCTGACCGCTTGGTAATAATTCGGTTTTTGCCTGTACAACTCGCCCCTGTTGTTTTCTTTACTTAACATCTGGCTTCGCATCCCGAGAGCCTCAACTAAGTCTTTTGTTGTCAGGTTTTTTCCGTAGACCATAGGCTCCGTTGGTCTCTTCTGGTCCATGAGCAGACGTAGGGGATCGGGTAAATTCCAACTCGCGGGAATATTTGAATTGATGAAGTGGTTGGCATGATTAGGTGTGATCTGGTTTCCAACAAAAGAGTCGATGATGAACGCTGCCCCAATCCCCAACAGGATTGAATAGCCGCCGCTTGTTTTCATTTCAAGCCACTCGGGTAGTTGCATAATCTCAGGCTCAAGGCAATAACCTGAAATCTCCTCCGCAAGCGCGAGAAGACTTACTACTGTTCGAATGTCTATGGAACGCCCTCGTATCCTAGTGTCAATATCTCCAGTCTGATTACCCTCAATATCACTCCCGACCCTAAAGAGGAAATTGGTCAGTTCTTTACGGGGTATGATCGGGTCTTTGAGAGAGCCCTTGCTTAATTCGGTTAGTACACTTACTTGAAGAATATGAATGATCGCTCTCAGTAACAATCCCGTCGAAGAGGTCACTGTCCTGGCGGCATGGTCCTGCTCGTGCAGAAAAGTAGCCGTTGTGTCGGAGTTTAGCCTTCGACGATTCTGTTGCTTAAGCAACCCTGCGGACATTAGATCATTAAACTGCTCGGGGCTATATGGTGTCATCAGAGCATGTGTCCAAGGATCAAAGGCGACTTCCCTCATATTAATCTTCCTGCACTGCTACTTTATTTTGTGGATCAGGATGATCCTGTGGGGGGAGGATTTTCCCCTCCCGATGCTTGCGAAGTACAAGAATAGCGACCGCAGCAACAACCAGAAGGGTTTTGGGAGGCATGCCCGTGTAGTGGTTCATCACCTCGTCCGCAATCCCAGTTATCGCAAGCGTGGTCGTCATGCCAGGATCCGTAAATATCGTGTTGCCGATACTTTCCATTGCTGCTTCGAGATCAAAACTGTGCATCATACCTGGGGTCGCCAACACATCGAGGTCTCGGAGCACAAGTCTTTCGAGATCGGCGGTGCTTAATTCGTTCATAATTTCGAGACGGTCGAGCAACTCATCGCGGGTCATTGTATATTCCTTAAGGACAAATGGCTTTTAGCCTGAAGTGGTACATAATCATGGCAATACTGCCTGTCAGGATTATAGCGATTGCTGGTAAATATGTCAAACATTAAGTTAGGTTTCGGGGAACAGTTAGTCATTTCTTGCCCTTCACCGGAATATACGCCTTCTCCTTCTCGCCATCCTTGTCTTTGAACGGTTTGAACTCGTCCTTCTCCTTTTCGCCGACCGGGGCGCGTTTCACGGTCGGCGGGAACGCGTTCCACTGCCGCCAGAGTTCGTAGCCGAGCGGCACGGTGTCGAGGAGAACCCAACCGGTCGCCTCCGCGCCGGGACGTAGCTGTGTCAGGGAGGGCCAGGGTTCGTCCTTGCTCGTCGCGATTTGATCCCTGTCCGGGCGCACGATGATCCGGTAGCGGGCGGTACCGTCGTCCACGGCGTCGATCACGGATACTTTTCCGGCGAACGTCCCGACCGCGACCGAGGGCCAACCGGCGAACTGGAGCGCGGGCCAGCCCGCGAACTGGAGCCGCACCTGTCGCCCCTCCGAAACCAGCGGGATGTCGTTATCGTTCACCATCAGCTCCACCGCGATGTCCTCGCTCGCCGGGACGATCATCGCGAGCACGTCGCCCGCCTTCACCGTCTCCCCCGCGCCGACCCGAAGAAGGCGGACCACGCGCCCGTCGCGCGGTGCCGTTACCGCCTGTTGCCCGCGCCGTTGGACCACGTTTTCCACGTCCACGTCTAACTTCTGCGTCTCCGCGTCGATCTTGGCGAGCGATTCCCGCGCGGACTCGATGCTCCCCGAAAGGGCGTTGATCGCGGCGGCGGTGTCGGCTTCGATGCGGGTGCGGTCGAAAACGGCGTTCGTTACGTCGCGGCGAGCAACTTCGAGGTTCGCGTCCGCGCGTTCGATCTCCGCCTGGGCGCGTTCGATCTCGATGTCGGTGCGGTTCTGGTCCAGTCCGCCTAAAACGCGGTCGCGCTTCGCGATCTTCAGCGCGGCTTCGGCACGTTCCACTTCGGTGCGCGTCCGTACCAGGTCGTTTTCCGAAAGTTCGTCGTCGCGCCGGGATTTTAGCCCCTCCTTGAACAGTTCCGCCATCCGGTCGCGCTGGAGCCGCGCCGTTTGCGCGTTCTGTTTCGCGAATGCGAGTGCCTGTTCCGCCTGCAGGATGCGGTCGTCGGTCTGCCGCACCCGCTCCCCGGCGGACACCCGCGCCACGTCGCGGGCGATGTCACCGCCTTTTTTTGTCGCGACCAGGCTCTGATACGTCGCGCGCTCCCGCTCTTTCGCCTGCCGGATGCGCTGGCTCGCGGCGGATAACGCCGCCTCGCGGGACGCATCCAGTTGGTTGCGTTGTGCTTCCATCTGACGGATGCGTCCTTCGGAGCGTTGCCGCTGGCGGGCGAGGGCGGCGCGTTGCTCGCCCAAGCGACCGACCTGTTTCGTATCCAGAAACTTGCTGTCGATGTCTTCGAGCCGTGCGATGACGTCACCTTTTTTGACCGTGTCGCCTTCCTGTACGCGCCATTCCGCAAGGCGTCCCGGGATCTGCGCCTCGATATTCTGCGGGCGGTCCATCGCGGAATAGACGATCACCTGCCCGTAGCCGTTCACCGTCTGCTGGATCGGGACCCACACCAGGCACACCGCGACCAGAGCGACGAGGATCGTCAGCACGGCGGCGATGCGCGGACCACTCTTTCGAGGGCGCACCATGCCAAGTGAACGCGCCCGCAGCAAAGGGCTGTCGCCGCTTCCGTCACCGGTATTCCCGTAATATCCTGTGGCACTCATTTTATCGGACTCCTCCCCCGGTCAATGCGCGGGCTTCTCCGGCTACTCCATTCGGTCGACGGCGCGGTGTCTCGCGCCGCGCGAAGCCCGCGTCGCGCCCCACCCTGCCGCGCAGACTATCGCCGAGCGACGGGAACAGTCGGCACAACGCACTGTCGGGTTGCCGCGCGAGCCGCATCGGTTCGCCTTCCTCCACGATGCGCCCCTCATCTAACACGACTACGCGCGAACAGCGGATCACCGTTTCGGCGTTGTGCGTCACCGAGAAGATGGTCCAGGGGTTCTCCGGGGCGAACAGCGCGTCCCGGATCGCGTTCCCCGTCTTTTCGTCCACCGCGTTGAATGCCTCGTCCAGAATCAGCAGGCGCGGTTCCCCGGCGATGGCGCGGGAGATCAGTACGCGTTGCACCTGACCGCGCGACAGGTTTTTCCCGCCCGTTACCAGCGCGGTTTGCGTCCCGTGCGGCATCCGCGCCAGGTCGGCGGACAGGTGCGATAGTTCCAGGGCGCGGTTTACCCGCTCCGGCGTGACATAGTCGCGCCCAACCGTAATGTTCTCGGTGATCGTGCCGTCGAAAATCTCCACGTCGTTGCCGACGCGCGACACATGGCGACGCAGGTTGGTAAGGTCCCATTCGCGCACGTCGGCACCGTCCACAGCGACGATTCCGTGCGACGGCTCCTCCAGACCGCACAGGAGCGAGGTCAGCGTGGTCTTTCCCGCGCCCGACGACCCGACCAACCCGACCCGCTCGCCCGGCGCAATCGTCAGGTTCAAGCCGGACAGGATCTCGGAACCCGGCGCGTAGGAGAAGCGCAAATCGTGAATGTAGACCGCCGCTCCGTCCCGCCCCGCCCCGGTTTCGTCCGCCGCCGCCGTACCGATGCGCGGGTTGCCGCCGTCGCGCTCGGTCTCCAGGTCGAGGACGTGTCCGATCTTGTCGAGACCGGTCAGAAGGTCGAACACCTGCTCGCCCTGCCGGATCAGTTTTTCCAGCGCGGCGAGGAGCGACACGACCACGATCTGCGCGGCGACGAGTTGCCCCAGCGTGAGTTCCCGGTTGATTACCAGGTAGCCGCCCGCCGCGATGATGCCGGCACTCGCCACCGCCTGAAACAGGTAGTAGCCGAACGACTGCCGCACCAGGACGCGGAAGTGCGCATCCCGCGCCTTCAAGTAGCGCACCACCAGATCGTCGGCGCGGGACACCAGGTACCCCTTCGCGCCGTGCAGTTTGAAACCGGCATGGCACCGCGCGATCTCCTCCAGCCAGTCCGCGACGTGGTACTTTTCCTTCGACTCCTTGATACTGGTGCGCAGTGCCCCCCAGCCCAGGATACCGATGATAAATGTCATCGAGACGATCAGGATCAGGTCGAAGCCGAACAGGAGCGGGCTGTAGGACGCGAGCAGTACCAGACCGATGATCGCCTGCAGGAATGCCGCGAACCCGTCGAACAGGAGTTTGGACAACGCTTTCTGCACCGTCAGCACGTCGAAAAAGCGGTTGACCAGTTCCGGCGCGTATTCGCCGCGTAATGCCGATTCGCGCACCGCGATCAGGTGCTGCGCCATCTGGAGCGACGTGCGGGCGAAAACGCGTTGTTGTATCGTTTCCACGAGCCGCATTTTGGCGACCTGCAAAATGCCGACGAGTACGAGTGCGCCGAGCACCAGCAGGGTGAGCACCACGAGCGGTTGCACGAGGACGTTCGCCGCGATGAGGTTGACCAGTGCCTGCGCGGTCAGCGGCACGATCAGGGCGAGTAGTCCCGCGACCACGGTGTACACCGCGAGTACGGAAATGTCGCTGCGCTCCAGTTTCAGAAGCGCGACCAAACGGTCTATCGGCGTTTTATGTTCGGTACTATGAATCGTCGAAGCCATCGTAATTCGGAACTTTCTTTGATCTCTTGTCTTGCGTCCTGCCCCTCACCCCCCCGCCCCCTCTCCCTCCGAAGGGAGAGGGGGAGTAAGACACCGGGGACG
>JAYULM010000267.1:0-3329 GCA_043763605.1 Armatimonadota bacterium
TTTCCCACGCCGTGTGAAAAGAGAAACGCCGGATTCGCGGGAAAACAGCAAGGGTCAACCCGGAACACAGATTCCCTAACGTAGTCACAGCACCGCAGGTAACAACGATCCAACGTAAGGTTGGCGCCGTCCGCGTAGGACAAAAAAGAACGCGATACAATGAAAGCCTATGTCTTCCCCCGTATCGTTTGTAGAAACCGTTCAAAGTAGCACCCTGTCCAACGGCGTCCGCGTTGTCACCGAACGAGTCGATTCCGTACAATCCGCGTCGGTCGGTATCTGGGTCGCTACCGGCTCCCGTGACGAAGAGATGGAGCGGCGCGGGATCGCCCACTTCCTCGAACACATGCTCTTCAAAGGCACCGAACGCCGCCCCGCCGCGAAAGACATCGCCGACGCCATGGATAACGTCGGCGGCGACATGAACGCCTTCACCGACAAAGAGTACACCTGTTATTACGCCCGCGTACTTTCCGAGGACGTTCCGCTCGCCCTGGACGTGCTTTCCGACATGTACCGCAACTCGCGCTTTGACCCGGAGGAGACGGCGCGGGAGCGAAAAGTCGTGTTGGAGGAGATCAAGGAGCGCGACGACGCCCCGGACGATCTGGTTCACGACCTGTTCGCGGAAACGCTGTATCCTGACCACCCGCTCGGGCGTCCGGTCATCGGCACGTCGGAGACGGTGTCGGCACTGGAACCGGACGATCTGCGGGCGTACATGGCGAAGCGGTACGGGCCCGGCGCGGTCGTGGTCACGGTGGCGGGCAACTGCGACTACGAGCAGGTGACAGAGATCGTGCAGGGCTACCTCGGCGACCTTTCCGGAAGCCATGAGGTCGCGCCTGCCGTGCGCCCGGTCGCGGCTCCCGGCGTGATCGCCAACCACGTCCGTCCCACGGAGCAGGTGAATTTCGTCGTCGGATCGTCGGCGTTCGGCGTGTTGGACGAGGAGCGGTACGCGCTGACCGTTTTGAACACCATCCTCGGCGACTCGATGGGGTCGCGCCTGTTCCAGGAGATACGCGAAAAGCGCGGCTTGGGATACACCATCGGATCGTACGCGAACATGCACCGCGAAGGCGGCTACTTCGCGGTCTACGGCGGCACATCACCGGACACCTACGCCGAATGTCTGGACACGGTCCGCGTCGAACTCGCCAAAGTGCGTGAAGGCGGGGTTTCCGACGCTGAACTGGCGCGGGCGAAGGCACAGGCACGGAGCGGTCTGGTGATGAAGCAGGAATCGATGTCGGCGCGCATGAGTCGGATCGGGGCGTCGGAAATCTACTACGGGCGCGTCGTCCCGCTCGCCGAAGCACTGGCGAAAATGGACGCGATCACGCCGGACGATGTGCTCTCCATCGCCCGCGCTGTACTCCCCGAAGATCCGGCGAAACTCACGGTTACTGCGGTCGGACCGTTCAAGAAACGGCGGGCATCGTCACGGGCTACAAAGGTGTCGGATATTCCACAGGGGAACGGATAGACACTGCCCAACGGCTCCGCTTATAATCGGTTTACGCGTTAGACCGATTATAGGAGCCACTTTTGTTCACACCATTTTTCGCCAGCCGTTCGATCCACCGGGCATGGATACCTCTTTATTTGATAGCCGTGCTCATCGCCAGCGGATGTGGCGGCGGCGGCGATTCGTCACCCGACACGACGCCGACTGTCGAAAAGATCGTTTTCGTGTCCGATGACGAAGGATTTCGCGGTATTAACACGATCAGCCCGGATGGCACCGGGCGCGAGTTATTATCCACCGAGACAGGCGTGGGCTACATCGAGTCGGCGTCGTTCTCCCCAGACGGATCGAAGATAGCCTTCCTGAGCAACCGCGATGACTGCGGTGGCGTCGGTTGCCAGGAGGGCGATTTCGGACCTGATTACCCGATGCAGATCTGGCTGATCAATGGGGACGGTACCGGTCTGCGACAACTCACGCGGTCAAAAGCATGGCAGGGGGCGGGTGCCCCGATGTTCTCGCGAGACGGTTCGCGGGTTCTGTACAACGCCTTCCAGAATGGCGAATATGCACTCCATTCCGTAAGTTTAGATGGCGGCAACGACACCGTGCTCGCCCGTGGGAAAGAGATGCGGGATATGTCACTCTCTCCGGACGGGTCGAAAATAGTTTTCAGCGGGGATCGGGACGGGAACGACAGCGTCTTTACCTACGAAATTTATGTCATGAACGTGGATGGCTCGGGAGAAACCAGGCTGACTGCCAACGCGCTACTTGAGTCCAACCCCACTTTTTCGCCGGACGGTTCACGCATTGTCTACTGCCGCTACGATACGGTCGGGTTGGGCAATGTCAGTGAGATTTACGTCATGAACGCGGACGGCGCCAGACAGACACGCCTGACGGATGATAGCGCGTACGACTTCTCCCCGTCGTTCTCGCCAGACGGGACAAACATCGTTTTTTACAGTACCCGTGATAGCGGCGGTGCTGGACTCGCGGACGCGACCGCCACGCGCGTGTTCGTAATGAATGCGGATGGTACCGACCAGCATCCCATTCCGGCACGACCGGGGCTAAGCCCTTACAGCGTGTTCTTCGATTCCGTGTCTCCTCACCACGCCTGGGGGCGGATCTCCGTCCGGTAGAAAGCACCCGACCTGCGTCGCGTCCGGGTGGCACGGTTCCTCATAGCGTAACCGAAATGGTCTCGCCTTCGTTGAATACGGTGGAGACACGGTGTTGCGAAATGCTGTGAACGGGAAGGCTCACATGAGAACATTATTTCAGCAGGCGGAACGCGAACACGGAGCGGTAATCCCGCAGGAATCGCGCCGCGAGAGCGACACGGCGGCGGCGACGGAACAGGACACGCGACAGCAACGCGTTCGGGGCATAACATCACGCCGGACCGCTTTGCAAAGCGGTCGCGAAACGAAAACAGTGATGCCGATACTCGGTTCCACAGCGGTAGTCCTCGCTCTGAATATAGCAACCTTTGTCGCCTGTGACCTCATCCGGCTGCATTACCTTCCCCCCGGTCAGAAAGATCTGACGATGCGAACGTTCGAGGAGGCGTACCGCTGGATCGACCCTCTCAAGTGGGGGACGTGGGTAATCGCTTTGATCTTCATCATCGTCGCCGCGAGTTATTTTCCGCCGCGTGTCGCCCGGTGGGGCGTCGGCATCGCGAACCTCCTTTACTATCTCTCCATTACGACCGAGTATTCTCTCACGGCGTCGCCGATCTGGGTGCTATCCCGGTCGCAACTGACGGGTTGGGGATACGCGGTCCTCGCCGCAGTGACGACTTCGGTGGCGCAGATCATGGCTGCCGAGCAACTCGCCCGCTGGCGCA
>JAYULM010000268.1:0-11886 GCA_043763605.1 Armatimonadota bacterium
ACCGAGCGTCCTCCGGACGCGCCGAACACGAAACATCGTCGCGGTCGCCAAACGATTTCGACATGCCCGCGTCCGGAGGACGCTCGGTGGCGAAGCCACCTATAGGCGTCGGTGAAACCGATGATCGCAACCGATAACCGCAACCGATGATCGCGACCGATAACCGCAACCCATGATCGCAACCCATGATCAAAACCCATGATCAAAACCCATGATCAAAACCCATGGAACAAACCGACGATCACGCTCCGAACAACCCAACACCAAACTAACCAAACCAAAAATCAAAAAACCCAACTACCCAACTACCCAACACCAAAATGATAACCGATAAAACTACCTCCCCTCCCCTGCCCGCGCCGCGCCCGTCGCCGTGGGCTGTCGCCGCCGGACTGGTCGCGCTGGGTCTGTTGTTTTTCGTCAGCGGGGGCGGTTGGGTCACCCTACTGCTCGGGATCGGGCTGGTCGGTCCCTATTTCACGAATCATCGGCTGGAAACCGACTCGTACCTGCGCTGGATCATTCGCATCGCCGGGATCGCCCTGATCTACATGGTGTCGCAGGGGCAGGACGAATCGGGGCAAACCGGGTCGCTCGCGGTCGGTTCGGTCACGTTACGGACGATCTTCGGGCAGATATACGCGGCGGAGATGGTAGTCCAAGCGTGGCGGCGGCGCGACGCGGGCGGACATCAGGTCTCTCTGGCTATCGTGCTGTTTTCCGCGCTGGTGTACCTGACCGCTTGCAACGTTTTCAACGAGCAGATCGTTGCCGTGTCTACGCCGGTTTACATGCTATTTGTCGCGTTCGCCCTGCGCGACTGGCGTTCCCGGACGGCGACCGCGACAGTACCGATTTCGGACGCCGCCCCGACCGACGCGCGCCGCCGCACACTCACCGCGATCCAGCGCGTTAGCGTGATCCTGGTCACCCTCGGACTCGGGTTCGGCGCGACGCGCTCGGTCACGGTATTCAAGGACACGATCAATGATCTGGGCAACCGGCTCCTGAGTGACCAGCGCATGTTCGAAAACCTCGGAATGAGTTCCCAGCCCGAATTGGGGTCGGCATTCAACCTGCGCGGCGGCACGAACCGGGTGTTGCGCGTCGTAAACCTCGCCGGGGACGGGCATCTGCGTGGAGCAACGTTCGCGTACTACAATAACGGACGCTGGGGACCGGCACTGCGCCGCTACACCTTCGAAGTGGCGGACTCCGAAAAACTGTCGCCTTTGCAGCCGCTCTATGGTACGCAAACGTCGCGCCTGCGCGACGACATGACGATCACGCGGCTCGCCAATATGTCGCTCCTCTTCGCCCCGACCAACACGGTCGGACTGACCACCGGCGACGAGTTGGACGCGCAGGATCGGGTCGATTGGGCGCCCTTGGCGGGAGGCGTGATGCGCAACCGTGCCAGCGCGCCGTACAACTATATCGTCACGGTGGCGTCGGACGCCGACGCCTATCAAGGTCCGCTCTGCCAGCCGATACTGGCGAAAAAAGGCGAGTTGCGTGACCGGTTCCTGCAGGTGCCGCGCGAAACGACCGAGGACGGAAAGATCGTCGAGGACGCCGTCTATATGCGCGCCCTCGCCCGGCGAATCACGAAGGACGCCCCGACCGATCCGGAAAAGATCATCGAGGTGGCGCAGTATCTGCTCAACAATCACAAGTATTCGCTATCCATCGACGTCGGCCAGGGCGACCCGGTCGCGGGATTCCTGCGCGAAAAGAAAGATGCGCACTGCGAATTCTTCGCGGCGTCGGCGACATTGTTGTTGCGCTACGCGGGCATCCCGACGCGGTATGTGACCGGGTATCTGGCACACGAGCCGGGGCAGGAAGCGGGCGAGACGATAGTGCGCCAGCGCGACGCACACGCATGGTGCGAGGCGTGGGTGGACGGCGTCGGGTGGGTGTCCGTGGATGCGACCCCGGGCGACGGTCGCCCCGACGAGATGGTGCAGGAAGGCGTCTCGCCGCTCCAGCGGATCAACGAATGGTTCCAGGACACGTTCCAGAAGGCGAAGGACCGGCTCGCCGACATCCCGCCCGCCGTGCTGAACATGATCGTGATCGCCTCGGCACTCCTGCCACTGGTGATCTACGCTGGCTACGCGGTTGTCAAGGCGCGGCGGACGCGGGCACGGGCGGCGGGAACGGAATTCGCCTACACCATGACCGACGAAACCCTCGCCGCGCTTTCCGCGCGGTTCGAGCAGGCGTTCCGAAAAGCGGGGCGACCTTTGCGGCAGGAGCAAACATACACCGAGCAGTTAGCCGCGACCGCGCAGGACACATTAGCCGAAACCGGACTGCGGTTCGCGCGTTTATATGATGTAGCGCGGTTCGGCGGGCGGCGCGACCGCGAAACGTTCGAGACGCTGACCGGTTTCGTGGAGCAGATCGAACGCGACGTGGAGCAACAGGCGCGGTCGAACCGCAAGCGTTAGAGCGGAAAGGGCTCGGACGCTGTGCGGACGGTGAACCGTTCCGCTGGAAGCCTTCGGCTATAGACCCTGCGGGTCAAAGAATCGGTCGGTTGCCGCGCCAACGGTACGCGCCCGGTGACGCGAAGCGTCTATAGCCGAAGGCTTCCAGCGGAACGGTTCACCGTCCGCACAGCGTCCGACATACAGTGCGATCCATGATAGGGTACTTTAAGTCAATGACAACAACACTAACAACCGAAGAGAAGACGACCCGCAACGGTGCGGCGTCGCACGTAGCGATGGACGCGGCGACCCATTCCGGCGAGCCGATCCCGGCGAACTCGCTCACTCACAGCACCCAACCGATCCCGACCGACACCCCGCTCACGCCGGAAGCATTCAACGCCCTCGCGGGGCGGATCACGGTCAACCTCGAACGTGTGATCAAGGGCAAGGGGGAAAGTATCCGCCTGCTCCTGATCGCCCTGCTCTCGGGCGGGCACGCCCTTCTCGAAGACGTGCCGGGGACCGGGAAAACCACGCTCGCCAAATCCCTCGCCCGTTCTATCGAGGGGACGTTCCGCCGGATTCAGTTCACGCCCGACCTGCTCCCCGCCGACATCACCGGAAGCAGTTACTACCGACCGCAGGAGGGCATCTTCGAGTTCCGCGAGGGACCGGTCTTCTCGAACGTCCTGCTCGCCGACGAAATCAACCGCACGTCGCCGCGCACCCAGTCCGCGCTTCTGGAAGTGATGAGTGAGAATCAGGTCACGGTAGAAGGGATGCGCCGCGACCTGCCGCAGCCGTTCTTCGTCGTCGCGACGCAGAACCCGTCGGAACACGCCGGTACGTATCCCCTGCCCGAGGCGCAACTCGACCGGTTCGCGCTCCGGATCACGCTCGGGTACCCGGACCTGGAGTCGGAGGTGGAAATCCTGTACAGCCAGAACATCCGGCACCCGTTCGAGTCGCTGGAATCGGTGACGACGACCGAGGATCTGATCCGGCTACAGGACACGGTGAAAACGGTGCGCGTGGAGCGGGCGGTCGCGGAGTACATCGTGCGCATCGTGGAAGGCACACGCGGCGACGCACGTCTACGCATGGGTTTGTCGCCACGCGGCTCCCTGATGCTGTACCGCACGTCGCAAGCGCGCGCCCTGCTGGAAGGTCGCGACTACGTCACCCCGGACGACGTACGGGCGATGGCGGTCCCGGTCCTGTCGCACCGGATTCAGATGGAAACGCGGGCGAAATACGGCGGGCTACTGCCGGAGCACATCATCGAGGAGTTACTGACGAAAACCCCGGTCCCCCGGTAGCGACAAAAAGCGAAACGAAAGCGGCGGCGTCACCGATGACGCCGCCGCTTTTTCCTTTCCGACGATTACGCTGCGACGCGCTTGCGGCGCAGGATGCCGCAAACAACGAGTCCGAACGCTCCGCCCAGCAGGCTCAGCGAGGCGGTGTTGGCTTCGGGAACGACGGTGGGTGCGATCACGCTTAACGTGCCGGTGAAAGTGCCATGGTTGTCGCTGCTAAAGGTATCGTTGATCGCAAGGAACAGACTCCCTCCGCCAATTGGCGCGAAGAACGTGGTGTCGGAGCCGATGAAGAACCAGTCGTCCCGGGTCGGGTTGGGGTTGAACGTGCCCACGACCGCCCCGAGGCGGATCGTTGCCGGGTCGAACGTATCTGTAGTCGCCTTGCCCGCGAAGGGGAGTCCAGAGCCAGAGCCATCGAAGTTCGCGCCGCCGCCGACGTAGTGATTGATACCGTCACCACCGAGGTTCGTGGGATAGTTCGTCGCGCCTTCGTTGGCGAAGGTGTACGGACCCGCTGCCGGGGCGAACAGCGAACCGTCCGAACGTACCTGGAAGTTGGCGTTTACCAGATCGCCGTTGCCGCCGAACTGGATGCGGATCTGTTCGCCGCCCGCAAAGGTTCCGACCTTCTGCTTGTTGGCCTCCCCGGTAATCAGCCCGACGGACTCGGCGACGATCGTGGTACCAACCAGTTCGTTCACGGAAACGTTATCCAGACCGATATACTGATTGGCTTGTGTCCCGGTCAGGGAAAGCGTGGTGCTGACATCGGTGGCTGTGAATGTGACAACCTTTTTGCTCCACGACTGTCCCGCTTGTGGCGCGTCGAAGTTGAAAACGCTGGAAACTCCGCCGACGCTGGCTTGCACCGCGACCGACGATCCGTAGGCGGTGTTGACGCCGAGGTCGAACGTCAGGGCGTATTTCTGCCCGATGACCGTGGTGAGGTTCTGGGTCACGCCGCCGTGCGGGGGGAAATCAGTAAACCCGGTGAGATCGAGCGAGAACACGCCATCGGTCGCCGTGACACCACTATAAGCATTCACGTTATTGATCCATGCGATCTCATCGGAGATGACTGTCCAGCCAGTGATGTCGGTGGAACCGAGGGGAAGCGGGTCCCCGCCCTGCCCGTTGTTGTTGAAAGTCCCGGACTCGAAACTGCCGTTCGTGACCAGTTCCCTGGCGTCGACGGGCGAAGCGGTCAGAAGCCCCCCGACTCCTACACAGGCGGCAAGAAAACAAAATGATATGCGTGAGGGATTGAACATGATGGAAGCAACCTTTCCGACACTTTCGACGTGCCGCAACGATTATAGCAGGCAGGGCAAATTAAAACAAGAATGGAAAGGAGAAATCGGAACTGCTGCGAATGCGCGGCTATAATTTCGTAAAGCACGAATTCCGTGCGCGGTCCTGAAAGGTTAACCCGGAAGCAACGTACCGGTTGCCACAGCGACGCCAAATCGGGTTCAATGAGCGGCATGAGTACCACAACACAACCACTCCCGCGCGTCGGCTTCGTCGGTTTGGGCTTGATGGGCTACCCGATGGCACGCAACATCGCCCGCGCGGGCTTCCCGCTCACCGTTTACAACCGGACCCGGAGCAAGGCGGAAGCACTCGCCGGGGAAGTTTCCTGTGAGGTCGTCGATTCGCCCGCCGACGCCGCGCGATCCGCCGACATCGTGATCACGATGGTGTCCGACGTGCCGGACGTGGAAGCGGTGTATCTGGCGTCGGGAACTGGCGTCGCTTCCGGGGCGCGGCGCGGAACCGTTTGCGTCGATATGGGGACTGTCGGCGTGGCGTGTGTCGCGAATGTCGCCGAAAAACTCGCCCCGTGCGGCGTCGGTTTCGTGGACGCGCCGGTTTCGGGCGGGTCGTGGGGCGCGGAGTCAGGGACGCTTTCGATCATGGCGGGCGGCGCGAAAGCCGACTTTGACCGCGTCTTCCCGGTGTTCGAGGCGATGGGCAAAAAGATCGTCCACTGCGGGGAGTCGGTCGGGGACGGGCAGAAGGTGAAACTGGTCAACCAGATCAATATCGCCCTGTCGGTCGAGGCGGTTGCGGAAGGGTTGCTGTTCGCGATGAAGACGGGCGCGAACATCCCCGCCGCGCTGGAAGCGGTGGGCGGCGGTGCGGGGGCGTCGTGGTCGTGGAACAATCTGGGCGCGCGCATGGCGGGCGGCGATTACGCGCCCGGCTTCAAGATCGAACACCTGATCAAAGACTTGCGGCTCGCCCTGCAAGCCGCCGACGCGGTAAACCTGTCGTTGCCCGGGGTACGCATGGTTTTAGCGCATTATGAACGTCTGTGCGCGGCGCGACCGGACGCCGGTTCGCTCGGTACACAGGCGTTGATCGAAGTCCTGAAATAGCGGCGCAACCGCGACGCGAATTCGCGTGTCCCTTTATCTGTAACGTAGCGGGGGCGAAGCGGAAATCCCGTCAGGAAGGCGGAACGCAATTACCGCCCCGCCGCGTATACTGCAAATGTCATAACACTTTTCGGTGCCACACCGCGGTATAATAGCCGCACTCAATCCGGTGTGCCACCGCCCGACCCCGGTTTAACACACGCTCACGGGGCGGGGAGGATACGAAAAACCGATGCTCAAGCGATTCTGGAACTATATCAAAGCCCTGCTTTCGGGCGGTCTGGACAACCTGGAGAACCCCGACATCCTGCTCGAACAGGCGCAACGTGAGATGCAGGAAGTCCACGCCCGCAACCGCGAACGCGCGGTGCAAGCCATCACGCAGAAGAATAATCTGCAACAGATGGTGGACGACCTGCAGAAAAAGACGAGTACGTTGCAGGCGAAAGCCGAACTCGCCCTCAAGCGCGGCGACCGCGACCTGGCTCTCCAACTGCTGAAAGAAAAGCAGTCGTACGAGACCAGCCTGACCACGACGAAGGCGAGTTTAGAGCAAGCCATCGAAACGTCGGAGCAGGTCAAAGTCGCGATCAAGCGCGAGGAAGAGCGCATCCGCCAGAAGACCGCCGAAGCCCTGAGCATGAAGGCGCAGTGGAAAAACGCGCAGATTCAGAACGCCATCAACAAGGCTCTCGACGGCATCGGGACCATCGAAGACTCCACGCAGGCGTTCGAGCGGGCGCAGGCGAAGATCCGCAACGCCCAATCCGAAGCCGGGGCGCGCGCCGAGATGGCGAAGACCCGCGTCGAGAACCGCGTCGCCGATCTCGAAGTCGCCGAGTCCGACATCGCGGCGTCGAACGAACTGGAGATGCTGGAAGCGAAACTGGGCATGGGCACCACGACCAACGTCGCGAAGCCTGCTCCGGTGACGGCGACCACCGACTCCGACCTGGAAGCGCAACTGCGCGCCCTGGAACAGAAGGTCGGTAGCGCGAACGGTTAGGGGTTAGTGGTTTGTGGTTAGTGGAAAGTGCCGGAGGTTCAGACCCTCCCCCTCTTATAGGGGGGAGGGTTTCTGTTATCGGCGTGAGGTTGCCCACCGTCTTGCTACTCGACCGCGAGAATGTCGGGCACCCGGAAAAAACGCTTCCCAAACCTGGATTGTTTCGGATATACTGACGGCATGAAACGTGCCGCCTTTCTGTTACTATTTCTTACGTTAATTGTCGGCTGTAAGTCCGCTCCCGAAGGTCCACTCTCCGTAGCGCGAAACGGCTTTGTCACGGTACTCACCACCACGGCAGACGGCTCTGATCCGACAATGCCACCGACCACTTCCGGCTTGAGACTGGTGTCATACACGTCGCACGGCAACACGCTTCCCGCTTACCTGAGTACGATTCCCCGGAACGGTGTCAAGAGTCCCGCCATCATCTGGATCACCGGAGGCGATTGTAACACCATCGATGGCGGCGTCTGGCGGGAAGCGTCGCCGGACAACGACCAGACAGCACGTGCTTTTCGACAGGCGGGCGTTGTGACCATGTACCCTTCGCTCCGGGGCGGTAACGCCAACCCCGGCATGAAGGAAGGGTTCTACGGCGAGACAGACGATGTCGCGGCGGCGGCACAGTTTCTGGCAACCCAGCCGGGAGTCGATCCGCAACGAATCTATCTGGGCGGACACAGCACTGGCGGCACTCTCGCGCTTCTGACAGCGGAATGTCATCCCAAACAGTTCCGCGCCGTGTTTTCATTCGGACCCGTTTATGATATTTCCGGCTACGGGGGAGAAATCTTTCCCCAACTAAAGAACGGGGGACGAAAGGAGATACAGTTACGTTCGCCCGGCTACTGGCTGTCCTCGCTCGGTAGCCCGACGTTTGTATTTGAAGGGATTGACTCTGCAAACGTCGAGAGTTTGCGCGAGATGGAGCAGGACAGCCGGAGTATGTTCACACGCTTCTATGTAGTGCCGGGAAAAGACCATTTCAGTGTGCTGGACCCAATGACGCGACTGATCGCACAGAAGATTTTACGGGACACATCTCCACAAGTCAGTATCGTATTTACCCGGACCGAGATCGATCAGGTCCGATAAGGGACTGACAGAGCGCGTCCCCGTCCTATATCCGCATCGAAACAAGGGGCGTATCTCATCCCGAACTTGAGATCACGGCGACGGGAACGACGGCGAGGAGCGAGACTCCCGGACCGTTCGTCGGAAGCGGCGGCGGCGGTCCTGGCGCGCCGCGTCCGTGTACAGTTCCGCCATCAGCGCGCGGAAGTGTTGTTCGAGTTGCGCGACGGTCATCGGGTCGGGGCGAAAATTCACGTCGAACAGGGTGCAGGTTTCCCAGGCGGTTTCGTCGATCAGCCGCCCCTCGTTGCGCAGTCGGTCGTAGAGGGGTGTGCCGGGGAACGGCGTCTGCACCGTGATCTGCACCTCGTACAAGCCGCTCTGCCGCACGAAATCCGCCACGTCGCCGAAACTCGTCTCGTCCGTGTTATCGAGTCCGAGCACGAAGCAACCGTTCACCGAAACGCCGTGTCGCTGTATCCGGTCAATCGCCGTGAGGTACTTGTCGGCTTGCCGCGCCTTCCAGTCCGCTTTCTGCTCCAGGCCGCGCAGACTATCCTTGCGCGGGCTTTCCAGCCCGATCAGGATCTGCGCGCACCCGCTGTCGGCGAGGAGTTGTAGCAGTTCTTCGTCCTCGGCGACCGAAATATCCGTTTCCGTAAACCATCGGACGTTTTCCTTCGCCAGAGCGCGTAACAGCCGCTTGCCGTGGGCTTTGTTGGCGAACGTGTTATCGTCGGCGAACTCGATAAACGGGCGACTCCACAAATCCTTGATGGCGCGCACTTCGGCAATCACGCGGTCCACCGGTTTCACCTTGAAGCCCGGAAACAGCCGGATCGACGAGGCGCAGAACTCGCACCGGAACGGACAACCGCGCTGGGTCTGCACGGTGAGACGGTTGTAGCGGGATATATCCAGCAGGTCGAAGCGCGGCATCGGGGCGAACGCGAAATCGAAACTCTGCCCGCGCGCGTCGTAGACGGGTTGCAAGTTGTCGTTCTGGAGATCGTGCAACGCCCGTTGCCAGATCGGTTCGCCCTCGCCGATGAAGACCGCGTCCGCGTGTGCGCGGGCTTCGTCCGGTAGCGCGGTGACATGCAAGCCGCCCAGCAGCACCTTCGTCCCGGCGGCGCGATAGCGGTCGGCGAGCGCGTAGGCGTCCTTGATTTGCGCGGTAAACGATGAAATGGCGACCACGTCGAAGTCGCCGGGCAGGTCGGTAACTGCCGAAAGGTCGGCGACTTCGAGATACGTCACGTCGATGTCGCGCGGCGTCAGTCCGGCGAGCGTGAGTAGCCCGAGACTGGGGAGCGACGCGATCACCTCGCTACGCTCGATGAACGCCGGGAGCGTCAACCCGAGCGCGGCGAGTTCGGCGTTATGGACGCGCACCCCGCTCATGGCAATCAAGCCGAGTTTCATGGGGCGTCCTCTTCCGTCGCGTCTTCCCCTTCTGTCGCTTCCGTCGCGTCCGCCGCGCGGTCCTCGCGTCTTCCTTCGGCACTCTGCCGTGAGAAAATCTGCACCACGTAGCCGATGAGCAAAAACGGTGACGCGTAGAAAGAGATGCCGGTCAACGCAATGAGTACGGCGTAGGCGGCGTCGTTCGGGGTTCGTGTCTTGCCGTTTAACCCCGCCATGATCTCGAACACGGCTTTTTCCAGATTGAGGATGGCGAGCACCGCGACAATCAGACAGATTGGAAGTAGTAGAGCTATGGTCGCCGCCGCACCGGGCAACCGGGCGGAGCCGCGCAGGAAACGCCACAGCAGGGCGACGCGCCAGGAAGCGACCACGGCGAGGAACCAGAAGTTCACCGATTGCGCCGCCCCCAGCGGCAGGAACCGCTCCACGGGAATGGCGTACAGGATTCCCGGCGCGGCGGTGAGGCCAACGAAAGTGAGAACGCGCCCGTAGTCCCAGTCGCGTGGGCGTAGCGGCAGGAGCAACAGGTACAGCACCAGCGCGAGAATGAAAATATACGCGACCGAACCGAGACCGGCGTATTGCCACCACGCCGCGTCGGGGTGATCCCAGTACCGTCCTACCCCGGCGAGCCAGGAGGAACCGATCCCGATCAGCAGGTACAGCGGCATGTGCCGTTGCAGATCCGGCTTTGCGGGGCGGAAAAAGAGCAATCGCCCGGTGGTAGTAAAGGCTTCGCGCACATCGGCGAAAGTTGTTGACATAGGATTCCTCGGTGGGAGCAACGGCTTCGCCGCGAATGGCGGCGGCTTCGTCGCCGCAAACAGTGCTGTATTGTACAACGCGAAAACCGGCGAAAGGTGACGCGGGGAAATCGGCGAAATTCGCCGCGTTCGACCTCCGGGGCATAAATGCCCCGGCAAATGTTTTTCAAGCCCGATGAATCGGGCTGACCTATGGAGGGCTTCTTGAAGGCACTGACGAATCGATCTCGGGAGCCGGATTTATCCGGCTTGAAAACGTTAGCCGGGGCATTCATGCCCCGGTGAACCACGAGACCGCACACAACCACGTTTTTCCCGGAACGCGGCGCGTGGTACAATTCGGGGATCGTTTTCGGGGCGAACCGGTCCGGTTTTCGATCAATTTCAGTGGCGGAGGGCACGCGAACGTGTTCTTCGGGGGCGGGATAAGGGCACCGTGGGGATGAACAGTATCGTTTCGGATGTGGGCGGCGGGGCGCGCGGGGCGGCGCGGCGCGCGGTCCAGAAAGCACTGCGCGGGATGCCTCTCGCCGCCGCCGACTTCCTGTATCGGCAGATCAAGGGGTCGTGCCGCCGCCTCGGGTTTCCGCCCGGTGCCGTCGAGACGCAACTTCGCTCCGGACAGCGGATGGTAGTCAACCTCAGCGACGGTCAACAACGGCACATTTACTACACCGGCATTTATGAGCACCGCTTTATGCGCTGTTTATCGCGCTACCTATCCGCCGGGCAGGTTTTCGTGGACATCGGCGCGAACGTCGGCGCGTACACGCTGTTCGCCGCCGCGCAGGTCGGTCCCGCCGGGCAGGTTTATTCCATCGAGCCGAACCCGAAAGCGTTCGCCCGCCTGCGCCAGAACGTCGAGTTGAACGCTTTCGACAACTGTACCCTGCTGGAAAAAGCCGTCAGCGACCGTGCCGGAAGTAGCGCGATGTTTTCCGCGTTCGACGATCTCGCGGTTTCGCGACTGGTCGGGAGCGGGAGCGGCACCCCACCGCCCCCCGAGGAGACAGTCATGGTCGCGCTGGAAACGCTGGACGCCTGCCTCGGCGACCGTGCGGACGCGGTACAGATCGTCAAAGCGGACGCGGAGGGCGCGGAGATGCAGATACTGCGCGGTGCCACCGCGACGCTCGCCGCACGCCCCTACCTGTTACTGGAGGTGGACGACCGCCTGCTCAAGAACCTGGGCAGTTCTCAGGAGGAAGTGTTAGGGTTCCTGCGCGACTTACGTTACAAATCGTACGAAGTGAACGCGTCGGGGAAACTGACGCCGTTCGACTGGGAAAAAGACCGCCATATCATGGGCAGCGGGCACCACAACCTGTTTTTCGTGCCCGAGGGTAAGCCGCTTTGTGAGGAAGCAACGGGGGTTTAGAAACCCTCCGGTGTGCGCCTTCGGCGGGGTGTCCCTGCGGGACGCGGCGGGACCGGAAGGTTTCCGCGCGTGCCGGACGCCCAGGTAAC
>JAYULM010000269.1:0-48460 GCA_043763605.1 Armatimonadota bacterium
GAGGGGATACGCGGTAAACGGTTCGCCTCCGGCACATCTGCTCCCCCTCTTTCATTCCGATGAGAGAGGGGGTTGGGGGGTGAGAGGACAACTCAGGAAGAACACTATGAAAATCAGAGTCGGAATCGCCGGGCAACGCGGCGGGGCGTTCATCACCGGGCTTCGTGCCCTGCCGCAGGTCGAAGTTACCGCCCTGTGCGACATCAACGCCGAAACCGTGAACCGGCAGGGCGAGGAGTTCGGCGTCGCCGGACGATACACGAAATTCGCCGAAATGCTCGACGCCGTAGACGCCGTGGTCGTCGCGACGCCGATGCAACTCCACGCGCCGCAGGCGATCCTCGCCTTGCAAGCCGGAAAGCACGTACTCTCCGAAGTCACGGCGGCGGTGTCGCTCAACGAGTGCTGGCGGCTCGCCGACGCCGTGAAGTCGTCCGGGAAAACCTATATGCTGTCCGAGAACTATTGCTACACCCGCGACAACGTGCAGGTGCGCGAAATGGCGCGGCAGGGTTTGTTCGGAGACGTGTATTTCGGCGAGGGCGAGTACCTGCACGATGTCAAAGGGCTACATCATTACGCGGACGGCTCGCCGACATGGCGGTATTACTGGCAGGTCGGGCAGAACGGCTCGACGTACCCGACGCACAGCCTGGGTCCGGTGATGCAGTGGTTTAACGCGGTCCACCCGGACGAACGCATCGCGACCGTTTCGTGCCTCGGTACCGGGCGACACACGGACCCCGAGCACCCGCACGACGACACGAGCATCCTGCTCTGCCAGACCACCGGCGGACGGCTAATCGAAATACGGGTGGATATGCTCAGCAATCGCCCGCACCAGATGAACTATTACGCGCTCCAGGGGACGCACGGGGTCTACGAGGCGTCGCGCATCGCGGGGCAACCGGGCAACGTCTGGATCGGGGGCGAGGATGCGAACCGGGACGATCACCGCAAGTGGCAACCGCTCCCGGATTACGCGGAGTTCCTGCCAGAGGAGTGGCGCAACCCGCCCGAGGAGGCGAAACGCGCGGGGCACGGCGGCGGCGATTACTGGATCATCCGCGACTGGATCTCCGCCATCGAAACGGGCACCCCGCCCCCCATTGACATCTACACCGGTCTCGAATGGACGGCGGCAGGACTATGCTCGCAACTCTCTATCGCGAACAACGGCGCGTCGATCCGGGTGCCGGATTTCCGCGACCTTACGCAACGCCCGCTGACGCTGGACGCGCCGCTTGTTGTCGTTTGATTCTTTTGTTGTCGGGTACCCGGTGAGTGGCGTTCGGCTTTCGGACTCCCACCCCCTAACCCCCTCCCTCAATCCTTGAGAGAGGGGGAACCGCTGGGGAGTCTGGTGGTACCGTCTGCCGATGCGCGGGCGTCTCTCTTCCGGTGTCCCCCCTCTCTCAAGGATTGAGGGAGGGGGTTAGGGGGTGGGAGTCCGAAAGCCGAACGCAACACAACAGAGATAGAAGCAAAGAAATAGAAAGAAAAGACAGTGATGAACCATAGCGAATCCGAAGCGTTATTTAGCCGCGCCAATCGCTTCATACCGGGCGGGACAGTTTCGATGAACCGCAAGGTCGAACCCGCCATCGCGTTCGTGCGCGGGCAGGGCGCGTACCTGTTCGACGTGGACGGCAACCGGTACACCGACTACCACGCCGCGTTCGCGCCCTACCTGCTCGGGCATAACGACCCGGATGTCGAGGGCACAGTCTGCCGCGCCATGACCGATGGCTGGACTTTGACCGGGACCGGGACCACGCCATGGGAAGCGACAGCGGCGGAACTATTGACACGGTGTGTGGCTTCGCTGGAGCGGGTGCAGTTCACGACCACCGGTTCCGAGGCGACGTACCACGCGCTCCGGTTGTCGCGGGCATTCACCGGGCGCGATCATATCGTCGTCATGCAGGGCGGCTACAACGGCTGGCACGACGAAGTCGCGTGCAACATCATGACACCGCTTGCCGCCATTGGAGAACGCGTTTCGCGCGGGGAGTACCCGTTCGTGCCCATGTCGGCGGGCATGCCGGAAGGCGTCGCGGACCGCGTCCACGTGTTGAATTTCAACGATCTGGACGCGGTCGAGTGGGCGTTCCAGACGTACCCGGTCGCGTGTCTCATCACCGAACCGATCCTGCAGAACATCGGGATCGTCAAGCCGGTGCCGGGGTACTTAGCCGGATTGCGCGAACTGTGCGACCGGTACGGCGTCGTGTTCGTGCTGGACGAAGTCAAGACCGGCTTCCGGCACGCGCTCGGCGGGTACCAGAGCATCGCGGGCGTCAAACCTGACCTGTCCGTGTTCGGCAAAGCGATTGCGAACGGCTACCCGCTCGGCGCGATTGGTGGGCGGGCGGACATCATGAACTTATTCAACGATCCCGACCCGGCGAAGCGCGTACTGATCGCCGGAACCTATAACGGACACCCGCTCCCGATGGCGGCGGCGATTGGCACGATGGAAAAACTGATCCGCGAGAACGACACGCTGTATGCCCGGCTCGACGCGCTCGGCGAACGGATGGAACGGGGATTGACGGAACTGTTCCTGCGGCACGGGATCACCGCGACCGTGGCGCGGCAAGGGTCGGCGTTCTGCGCCTATTTCATGGACCACGCCCCGCGCGACTGGCATGACATCGCCACCTATCACGATATGGACTGTGACTTGTGCTACCGCCGCGCCCTGATCGCGCGTGGGGTGTATCACTTCCCGCTCCCGACGAAGCAGGGAAGCATTAGCGCGGCGCATACGGAAGCCGACATCGACGAAACACTCGCGATCACGGACGCAGTGCTGACGGAAGGGTTTTAACAACATGTTTCTTTTTCCACTTGACGGCGCAGGATGGCGGTTCGCGCCCGACCCGTTCCGCGAGGGCGAATCGCTCGGCTGGCATACGCCCGGGTATTCCGCCGTTGGCTGGCTCGAAGTCGCCGTGCCGACCGTGTTCGACCGTTGCCACCCGGACCTGCGCGGCTACGAAGGGATGGGCTGGTTCCGGCGCGAGTTCGTCCTGCCGCGCGACGTTCCGGGCGGTCTCGAACTGTATTTCGGCGCGGTCAACTATCGTGCGACGGTGTATCTGAACGGCGAACCGCTCGGCGAAAACCATGACGGATTCCTGCCGTTCGCGCTTCCGGTGCCTCCCGAGCGGTTGCTGCCGGGTCAGCGGAACGTTCTATTGGTGACCGCCGACAACACCCGACGTGCCGGAGACGTGCCGGGGCGGGAACGCGGCTGGCGACCGTTCGGCGGGATTCTGCGGGAGGTGACGCTTCGGGAAGCATCACCGTCGCCTCAACCGGTGCCCGCCGACATGCCGCGCATTGCGGTCGAGAACGGCACGGTGACGATAAACGGGACGCCGATGCTATTACTCGGCTTCAACCGGCACGAAGACAGCCCTCGCACCGACGCCGTGACGGACACGCCGCTCGCGCGGCAGGACTTGCTCCGCATGAAAAACGCGGGCGCGAATTTCGTACGTCTGTGCCACTATCCGCACGACCCGGAAACACTCGACCTGTGCGACGAGATCGGGCTATGGGTGATGGCGGAAATCCCGCTATACTGGTGGAAGGGGAACGCGGGCGGCGAAGCGGTCTACGCCCAAACGCTCGAAACCGCGAAGCGACAGATCCGGGCGATGATCGAACGGGATCGGCACCACCCGTCGATTATCGCCTGGTGTATCAGCAACGAGACTGCGGAAGATCGCCCCGAAGTCGCGACCGGCAACGCCGAACTGGTACGTTACGCAAAATCGCTCGACCCGTCGCGCCTCGCCGTGCATGTGTCGAACCGCTGGCCGAAGCACCCCCATTTCGAGGCGGACGACGTGATCTGTGTGAATGGGTACCCCTACATGGATGGTCGCGGATGGGCAGACGGCAACTCGCCCGACGCGGCGGGGAGTGGCGACTGGTGGCGCGACCGTTTGCGCGAACTGCACGCCCTTTACCCCGACAATCCGATTCTGATTTCCGAGTTCGGGCACGCGGCGTTCGCCGGGGTCGCCGATGGTGCTGCGGGCGAAACGGCGCAAGCCGACATTCTGCGCGAGCAGTTGCGCGGCATTTTTTCCGCCGGACCGTTCGTCTGCGGGGCGACGGTCTGGTGCTGGGCGGACCACGCCTGGCCCGAGGACCACTGGTTCCATTCGGTTCATACCAGCCCGTTCGGGGTCGTCACGCGTGACCGCCGCGCCAAAGCCGCGCTTGGCGTTCTGGAAAATGCGTTCCGCCGAGCGGCGTCCGCGCCGTCGCTCTTCCTGCGCCGCCCGGATTTAGCCGACCTGCCGCCGCTCGATCTGCCGGACGGGTACGCGCTCCGCGCCGCGACCGACGGCGACGCCGACGCGATGGCGGAAATGCTGGCGGGTGCCTTCCCGGAGATGACCTGGACAGCGGATAATGTACGCGACTGGCTCCTGAATGATGATTCCGTCAAGGCGACATTCGTGATCGACCGGGAAGGCGTACCGGTCGCTACGGCGTCCGCGCGTATCGTGCCGGACGCCTATCCCGGCTCCGGTTACGTCCACTGGGTCGGGACCGCGCCGGGGCACCGGGGGAAGCGGCTCGGACTGCTCGTATCGCTCGCGGTGCTACACGAATTCGTACGGCTCGGTTGCGCGGACGCAGTGCTGGAAACCGACGATTTCCGCGTCCCCGCCATCAAGGTCTACCTCACGCTCGGTTTCTGCCCCGAGCACCGTCACGCCACACACGCGCCGCGCTGGGCGGCACTCGCCCCCGCACTTACGGAGTACCTATGAACATCATCCGCTACGTTTCCCCCGACGGGCATACCGGCTTCGCCGCGCTTCAGCCCGACGAGACCGCACGCCACATCGCGGGCGACATTTTCGGCGAATACGTCGTCACCAACGAAACGGTCACGGTCACCAAGCGGCTCGCCCCGGTCGCCGTTCCGTCCGCGATCCTGGGCATCGGGTTGAACTACCGGGAGCACGCGGCGGAAAGCGGCGCGAAAGTGCCGGACTATCCGATACTCTTTTTCAAGTCACCTGGTGCCGTGCAGAACCCCGGCGACCCGATCCGCTTGCCGACGCATCTAATCAGCGATTCCGTGGATTATGAGTGCGAATTAGCCGTGGTCATCGGTAAACCATGCCGCGACGCCACGCCGGAAAACGCGCTCGACTATGTGCTGGGATACACCTGCGCGAACGATGTGTCGGCGCGGGATTGGCAGATAAAATACGGGGGCAGTCAGTGGAGCCGGGGCAAGACGTTCGACACGTTCTGCCCACTCGGTCCGGTCCTGGTCACCGCCGACGCGATCCCCGACCCGAACGCCCTCGCGATTCGCACGATCCTGAACGGTGAAACGGTGCAGAGCCACACCACGGCGGACATGATTTTCCCCGTGCGGGAGTTGATCGCGTTCCTGTCGGCGGACACGACGCTCTTGCCCGGCACGGTGATCTTGACCGGCACCCCCCAGGGCGTCGGCATGGCACGGACGCCGCCGCGCTATTTGCGACGGGGGGACACCGTGATTATCGAGATCGACGGGATCGGCAGGCTGGAAAATCCGGTGGAGTGACGCGCCGTCCGGCTACCGTGTCCGCAAGCCGAACCCGGGGTATGCTTAGCGCATGAGTACACCGCTTCCCCCACTCGGATTCGTCGGACTCGGCGCGATGGGTCTGCCGATGGCGACCAACCTGATCCGCGCCGGGTATCCCCTGCGCGTTTACAACCGGACCGCCGCCAAAGCCGCGCCCCTTGCCGCGCTCGGCGCGACGGTCTGCGAATCGCCCGCCGAAGTCGCGGAGGCGGCGGACGTCGTGTTTACGATGCTCGCCGACGACCGCGCCGTGGAATCCGCGACCATCGGCGACGACGGGCTGTTGCACACGCTGTCACCGGGCGGAATCCACGTCTCCTGCTCGACGATCTCGCCCGCGCTCGCCCGGCATCTTTCCACGCTCCACGACCTGCACGACCAGCAGTACGTCGCCGCGCCGGTCTACGGTCGCCCGCCGGTCGCCGAAGCGGGGCAACTCTGGATCATGCTGTCGGGCGCGGACGCGGCGACGCGCGAGCGCGTCCGGGTTTGCCTCGCGCCGCTGTCACACGCCACGCGGGATTTCGGCGACGCGCCCGATGCCGCGCACGTGGTCAAGGTGTGCGGCAACTATATGATCGGCGCGGCAATCGAGGCGATGGGGGAAGCGTTCACACTCGCGGAAAAATCCGGCGTGTCCCGCGAAGACATTTTCGCGTTCCTGACAGAGTCCGTGTTCGCCTGCCCGGTCTACCGGAACTACGGCAAACTGATCGCGGCGGAAACGTACGAACCGGCAGGTTTCACGCTCCCGCTCGGCTTGAAAGACGTTTCGCTGGCACAAACCCTCGCCGACGAAACCCTGACCCCGCTCCCGTTCGCGGGCGTACTCCGCGCGCAACTCACGGCGGCACGGGCGAAAGGGCACGATGAGCACGACTGGGCCACACTGGCGCGGGAAGTATCCGAGGCGGCCGGGTTGCCGCCGGATCGCTTTAAAAACGGGAAATAGAAACTTAACATAAACTTAATGTTCTCTTAATACTCCCTTAACCACAGGTATTGCGATTTCGTTTAGAATTGTCCCGCTGTAACTGCCGACCTGAAATAAAGAAGGGCGGCGTCGTGACAACGCAAAGGACTATTCATATGCAATATCGTAATTCCGTAAAATCGCTCGTTCGCGTAGCCTCTCTTGCTTTCGCAACACTCTCGGCATCCGCCGCATTCGCGCAGACTATCGGTCCCAGCACCTCGCAACCCACCTACATCGTCCCGGTCGCGGCGGGCGTAGAGACGGTCGCGATCCTGACGGTCGGCGACACCGTCAACGGCTACAAGATGGTCGGTATCCCGGACGGCATGGGCGCGTATGACAACGGCAACGGCACGTTTACCCTGCTGATGAACCACGAAATCGGCACCACGGCCCCACCGAATCCGCAACCGCTGGGCGTTGTTCGCGCACACGGGCAAGCGGGGGCGTTCGTTTCGGAGTGGAACATCAATAAAACGGCGAACAATCTGGTCGTCAACAGCGGCAAGGATTTCGCGAACACGGTCCAGGTCACCACCGGTACGAACCTGATGCTCCGCCTCTGTTCGGGCGACCTCGCCGCCCCGACCGCGTTCTTCAACGCGAACACGGGACTGGGTTCGCAAAGCCGCATCTACCTGGCGGGCGAGGAAGTCGGTCCCGGAGGTCGCGCCTTCGGTTTCGTCGCCAACCCCGGCGGCTCGCAGACTGCCTTCGAATTGCCATCGCTCGGCAAATTCTCTTGGGAGAACGCGGTTGCCAACCCGTTCGCACAGGACAAAACAGTCGTGATCGGCACCGATGACGCCACGCCGGGGCAGGTTTACATGTACGTCGGCACCAAGAAAAGCACCGGCAACGAAGTCGAGAAGGCGGGGCTGACAGGCGGCATCACCTACGGCTTGCGGGTGAGTGGCTTCGATGTCGGCGTGGCACGTTTGGAAGATCGGGCGAACCCCTACGGTTTGACGAAAAACGGACCGGCGGGAACGTTCACGATGTTCGGTCTGAATAACTCGAACCCGCTGGACAGCGTGCTAGGGACGGATTTAGATACCCTGAGCGACGCTGCCGGTGTCGCGGAGTTTCTGCGCCCGGAAGACGGTGCCTGGGACCCGAACAGCCCGAGCGATTTTTACTTCGTCACCACCGACCGTTTCGACACGATCAAAGCGGGTGTTCCCGGTAATCAGATTGGCCGGAGTCGGCTGTGGCGCATGCGCTACTCCGACATCGCGAACCCGGAAGCCGGGGGCAGTCTCTCGCTCCTGCTGGACGGCACCGAAGGTCATCAGATGTTCGACAACATGACGGTGAGCAAGGACGGGCGCATCCTGATCCAGGAAGATCCGGGCGGACAGGACTACATCGCCAAAATCTGGGAGTACACGATCAGTAGCGGCGCGGCGCGTGTCGTCGCCGAGCACAATACCGCCCTGTTCGGTGTCGGGGCACCGGGCTTCCTCACCCGCGACGAGGAATCGTCCGGTATCATCGACGCGTCCGACCTGCTGGGTGACGACTGGTTCCTGATTAACGTGCAGGCGCACACGAACAGCGGCGACGCGGAAACCGTGGAACGCGGTCAACTGCTCGCGATCCGTGTCACCGCCGTCGCGGTGCCGGAACCCGGCACGGTCGGTTTGCTCGCGCTCGGCGCGGGGGTGATGGCGGGAATGATCGTCCGCCGCCGCAAATAGTGCGGGACAAGGGAACGCTACGCCGGTCGGCATGCCATCCGTGGTATGCCGACCGTGATTTTTTATCCGGGGTCTGCCCGATGAGGGTCTACCGCTCTTTGGGGGGCGCAGGAGCCGGGGCAGGGCGCGGCGGTTCCGGGGGCGCGTCCAGGGTCAGCCGGAACAGGGAAAGCGCGCCGTCCCCGGTATCGCCGGGTCGCTTCCCGACCGAGAGTGTGCCGGTCAGGAGTAGCGGGCGCGGCGTGTACGGCGCGACCGTTTTGGAGTTATACGGAACCAGCACATACACCGCCTGCGGGGGCAGGTCGGCGAACCCGGATTCGCTTTCCTCGATGTTCACCGGATACGGGGCGAGCCAGAACGCCCCCGGGACCGGTTCGTCCCGCCGGACCATGTAGCCCAGCAGTCGCACTTTTTTACCGTCGAGCGATTTGATCGTATCGGTCAGTTCCAGCCCCAGCGGACCGACCGGCGTTTTGATCAGCGCGCCCCACGCCACATGCGTGACGCCGGGGGGACAGGGGGGGAAGTGTTCGACATCCGCCTTTTTCGGAGTCGGCGATGGTGGCGACGGTACTACAGGCGCAGGAGGGTCGTGTGCGAGCACCGGGGCAAAGGAAGCCGCGAAAAGACAAAGAAGCGTCGGTAGAACGGGAATTTTACGCATTGCGGAACGGTTTACTTTCTTTACACGCCGTCGCCGGATAAAAACGCGCGGACGCGGCGACGGGGCATCCGCACGGACGCGCGGCAACCGTGCTATTATGCGGCGACCGACGCCGGAACTCCTGCGTGCAGAAACTCCAGGGTAAGCCGGTTGAACGTTTTCGGGTGATCCCACATCAGCACGTGCCCCGCGCCCTCGATGATTTCCAGGCGGGAGCCGGGAATCAGCCGGTGCATCGCCTCGCCGGTCGCCGGGGGGACCAGGTTGTCCCGGTCGCCGAAAACAAGGAGCGTCGGCGCGGTGATCTGGCTCACGATCCCCGTCGTGTCGCTCCCGAGAATATCCAGCGTCGAGAGGAACAGGTTCAGCGGTCCCGCGCGCAGGGCGTCGAGAGCCAGCGTCGGCAAAAAATCGAGCGGGGCGTAATGCCCCGCGACCGGGAGACGCATTGCCATTCGTACCACGTCCGAGCGCACCAGCCCGCTCGCCGCCGCGAGTATCAGCCGGTCGACCCGCTCCGGGTACCGCGCGGCGACGTACGAGCAGATGTGCCCGCCCATCGAATGACCGATCAGATGCGCTTTCCCCTCCGGCAGTTCGGTAGCGATAAAAGTGGCTATCGCTTCCGCCGCGCTGACCAGCGGTATTGGCTTGAATGCCCGGTTCGCGCCGTAACCGACCAGTTCCAGAACGTGGCAGGTGAACGACTGCGACAGCACAGGCAGGTTGTTTCTCCACCAGCGCCCCGAGCCGGACAAGCCGTGTACCAGCAAGAGGGGCGGTCCCACGCCGACCGTCTCGTACAGGATCTTATGTTTCCCCGAGCGGAACGTGTGCTCGACCGGTTTTTCGATTTTTGCCTGCCGCCAGAAGGGCAGGGACGGAAGCGCGAGCATGGCGGTTTTGTTTCTCCGGTTGTATATTCCCTTTTTTGGCGCGCTTCGCGCAAGGGGCGAAGGTCCTATTTGTTTTTGGTGCCTGTTCCGGACCGTGAACGGTTCCGCTATGCGCCTTCGGCGGACGCACCGGGTGCGCGAGAACCGGTAGCGTCACGCCGCCGACGTTCCCCGCTCGTAGAGCGTCCGCCGCATCGCGTAAATCGGCGGAGCCGATTTCGCTTCGCGCGTAGCGGAACCGTTCACGGTCCGAACCGATACCCGCTTCCGGGAACCCGCGCACCGACAACGCCGTTGGAAGCCGCGTCATGCCCACCGAACCCCGTCTCGTCCTCGTCCTCGGCGACCAGTTATCGCACCCGTACGTTTCCGAAACGCTCGGCGCGGTCCCGGGTACCGATGTAGTCCTGATGGTCGAATCCGCCGATTTCGTTCGGCGGCAACCGTATCACGCGAAAAAGATAGTGCTCGTCTGGTCCGCGATGCGCCATTTCGCGGACGAACTGCGCGGGCGCGGGCACATTGTGGTTTACGTCCGGCAGGAGGAGGACCGTCGCTTCCGTGATGTCGTAATCGACACGGCACGGGCGCACGACCGGCAAACCGTGGCGTTCGTGCGCCCGCGCGAACGGGCGACCCGACGCGGTTTACATAAGTTTCTCGGCGAAACCGGACTGACCGCCGCCGAAGTGCCAGACCCGTTCTGGTATACCGCTCCGGAAGCGTTCGCCGCGTGGCTCGCCCCCCGTAAATCACCCAAGTTGGAGGATTACTACCGCGACGTGCGCAAGCGACACGGGATTCTGATGGTCGGCAACCTTCCGGCGGGCGGCGAGTGGAACCACGACAAACAGAACCGCAAGCCGTTCCCCAAAAAACACGTCCCCGTCCCGCCGTTCCGAGCCGAGCCGGACGAAATTACGAGGGAAATAATGGAGGCGGTGCGCGGCATACAAACTTCACTTGGTTTATGCGGCGCGGTGAACGGCTTTGTATCGCCGGTCTGCCGCGCCGACGCCGAAGCCGCGCTGGCGTTTTTCGTCCGGTATTGCCTGCGCGATTTTGGGGCATACGAGGACGCGATGACCACGCGCGACGACTTCGGCTTTCACTCGCTCCTGTCTATCGCGATGAACCTGTCGCTCCTGTCGCCGCGTGAGTGCATCGACGCCGCAATCGCCGCCTACGAGCGCGGCGACGTGCCGATCAACTCGGTCGAGGGGTTCGTGCGACAGATCATCGGGTGGCGCGAATTTATGTACCACATGGCGGAATCGTTCCCCGGCGACTACCAGACCACGAACACGCTGAATCACACGCGTCCGCTTCCGGCGTTCTACTGGACGGGCGACACGAAGATGCGCTGTCTACGCCACGTCACGCGCCGTGTCCTGGAAAACGGCTACTCGCACCACATCGAGCGGCTGATGGTGCTCGGCAACTTCGCCCTGCTCTACGGCGCGAACCCACACGAACTGAACAAATGGTTCTGGAGCCTGTACCTGGACGCGTATGAATGGGTCGTGACGCCGAACGTGGTGGGAATGTCGCAGTTCGCGGACGGCGGCTGGGTGACGACCAAGCCCTACGTTTCGAGCGGCGCATACATCGACCGCATGAGCGACTATTGCGGCGAATGCGTCTACAACCCGAAGGAGGCGACCGGCGACACGGCGTGCCCGTTCACGACGCTTTACTGGTCGTTCCTGATCGAGCACGAGTCGGACCCGCTCTCGCAACGCATGACGCAGAACCTGTTCGGCTTGCGCAACAAGACCGACGCGGAGCGGGCGGCAATCACGGCGCGAAAAGCGATGTTACTGACGATGATAGATGATCTGTAGTTTTCTCTTGTTTTTGTCCTACGCGGACGGCGCCAACCTTACGTTGGATCGTTGTACCTGCGGTGCTCCTTACTGCTTTGGTAATTCTGGTTCGATTCTTTCCCGCGAATTTCGGGTTTCCGGTTTCAACATGAAATGTTGAAACCGGAAACCCGAAATTCGCGGGAAAACAGCAAGGGCTAATACGACTCACGAAACGGGAAAGAGCACCGCAGGTACAACGATCCAACGTAAGGTTGGCGCCGTCCGCGTAGGACAAAAACAAGAGAAAACTATGCTGGCTCTTCGCTGTTCTGTTCGCCGTCGAAGGACAATCGGGTCGCGACGCCCTCTACCATCGTCTCCAGATGCACCGGTCGTCCCCAGAGTTTGTAGACCGCCTTTAACGTTTTGCCCGTATAGTCCGTGTCGATATCCTTACCGTCGTGGAAATGCTTCAGATACAGTTCGCCGCGCCGCCCGTAATCACCGTCCATCACCTTGATCACCGGGACGCCGAAGTTGGTCATATTGTCCACCATCGTGTCGCGGACTTCTTGCCAGTCCGTCGAATCCACCACCCATCGCTCCTCACCTGCCTCCTCGATGCGCTTGTACGTATACATGTCCAAGCGTTTCACCAGCGGCTCGGTCAGGTATTTGCGCAGGAACGACGGGTCGGCTTCCTCCTCGCACACCTCGAAAATCTTCTTCCAACCGTCGCCGGTCGGGCGTTTCTTCACCGTGCCGAGCCAGTCGGTTTCTGGCTCGTCGCCGACATCCAGCGTGCCGTCCCAGCGGCGTTCGATGTCCTTGAGAATCTGGAAGCCGACGTAGTACGGGTTGGTCGAACCCCGGTGCGGTGACGGCGACAGCACACCGGAGTGGAGCCGCCGGAACTCCCAGATGTCCTCGGACTTCATCAGGTACCGTTCCAGAATGCGCTCGTGCGCGAGCGACGCGAAGCCCTCGTTCATGATCTTGGTCTTGATCTGCGGCAGGAAGTACATCATCTCCTCGCGCACCATCGAGATAATGTCGCGTTGCCACTCCTCCAACTCGCGCCCGTAGCGGGCGAGGAACAGCATCAGATCTTTTTCGGGTTCGGCGGGAAATTTGCGCCCTTCCTTCTTCGCTTCGGCGGGCTTGTCTACCAGACTCCAGATGTCTTCGTAGTCGGAGCCTTTCGACACCCCCGGCTTTTTGTCGCGGTCGCGCTGGGCGGCGACTTCGGGGCGCATCAGCATCGGCGCGGTGTCGAAATGCTCCTCGACACACATCACGGCGTCCAGAAAGTCCTCGACCTCGCGCCAGCCGAACTCCTGCTCGTAGTCCGAAATGCGGTCGCGGTGCAGGCGCACTTTCTCCACCATCTGCCGGTCGGTCTGCCGGAAGTAGTCATTGTGCTTGAAGAAATGGCAGTGCCCGATGACATGCGCGATGATCAACTTGTGCGACAGCATCGAGTTCGAGTCCATCAAAAACGCCTGGCATGGGTCGGTGTTGAACACGATCTCGTAGATCTTGCTCATGCCGTATTCGTAGGAAGTCTTCTGCCGGTGGTAATCGCGCCCGAATGTCCAGTGCGAAAACCGGGCGGGCAGCGAGTAGGAACCCAGTTCATAGATCACATGAACGGGCACGACCTCGAAGTGCGTCGGGTACGGGTCGTAGCCCATATCCAGCGCGATCTCCCAGATCTCATCAATCGAGCGTTCCAGTTCGACTTTATCCGCGTCGGTCAGCATGGCGTGTTGAGGCTCCTTGTAGACTTCTAAATACCAATTTGTTGCCCTATCAGGTTCCGCATCACTAATTGCTCAGGATTAGTATTTCTTCACATCACCTCCGCCAGAGTATCGCGCAAAAACGAATGGAAACCACCACTGCGAATACAGGAAAAGCAGGAAACACTCCCATCATCAGTGATGATAGGAATAAAGATCCTTCGTTTAATAATAAGCTTGCTGCAAACCCGCCGACACAAACGGCTCCAAAAATACGCCAAGTTCGCGAAGCGAACGGATTGAATCCTAGAATTAGACCGAATACAAAACTGATTAGTAATCCTACTATTGTCATGTTGTCTTTGCCGGAACAATAGACGACAGTAGCAGACAAGATTGCAATCGCCAAAAGAGGAAGTACTGTGATTGAAGTGGTGGTATCCGCTTGTTTAATATCTGCAGAAGGCGTGTCAGTAGCAACGCTTGGCATAGCACTGTTTCGGACAGGGTACTGAGTTGAAACAGTTCCCCCCTTCACGCACCAGCCGCATTGACACCAAGGATAATGGTTATGTCCGGGCATTGATTAGCGTGATGCCTTTACTTCCCGCAAGGGTGAACCATTCTCGGCTACTTTAATCAGGAATCGTAACGCCTCATTTACCGCCGCCGTGCTCTCAAACACTGCCGCCACATCCGGTTCAAGTGTAACGGTCAACGCACCACCCGCCGGTTCCGCGAAGCGATGCACGTATTTCCCGCGCACCCGGTTTTTCAGTTCCGGTAGATGGTACTCCGCCCGCAGTTCGTCGGTCATCCCGGTTTCAAGATTGGTTTTCATATTCGTATCGCTCTTGGCGAGTGGCTTCACGGGCACTGATGATTCGTAGCGTTTCGTCGCGTTCCGTAAATGCGACGAATAGCAGACGCCCCGCGCCCGTCGCTCCAATAATGAGGAATCGGTCCTCGCGGTCGGAATGATCGGGGTCATCGAACGTGTCCGAGAGCGGATCGCGAAACACCTCCGATGCCTCCAGGAAGGTCACCCCGTGCTTGCGAAGATTCGTCTCCGCTTTCGCTTCATCCCACTCGAAATCCATACCGCATTGTAGCCTATCCGAACGTCACCGCGTCCGGGTTATCGACCGGATTCGGTTGCGCCTTGCGATACTCCTCGCCGCGTCGCATTGCCGAATCGAAATCGGGGCTGTCCTTGAATGCCCCGAAGCGACGTATCCACCACGGCGTGTCGGGTTGCGCGGTCGTAGGTGCCTCCTGCTTTTCCAGCCGGGCTATTTTTTCTTCCAGCGTCTGTACTCGCTCTTCCAACGTTGTTGCCATAGAATCAACCTCCTGAGATCACAAATCGAACCGCCATGCCCATTTTCAGCGACTTCTGTGCGACCGTCCAGCCGTCTTTTTGCAACGCGCGGACGCACTGGTCGTGGTAAATATCCTTCGCCGCCATACCCGAATTATACCGTCTTCGAGCGATTGGTTGGCGCGTTGCCGGTAATCCTTACAACGCCGTGGCGGACTTCAGAAAGACGTAATCGAAATCCGGTGGATCGTTTCCGTTCTGCTGAAGCAATGTGATAATCTGTCCCCGGTGGAAGTTCTCGTGGTTCAAAATGTGAAATAAAATATCGGCGAGTGATAATTCGAGCGCGGCATCCGACTCCGATAGGGAGACAGAGATTATGCGGTGACAGCTGTTTGCGTCGAGGCTACGGCGGAAATCGTCCGTCACTCTGCGGACGGTTCGCGCGTCCGCGAATAGCCCTTCGACGGTGTTCGCGGAGCGGTCCTCGTAAATGAGTGGCAACGCTTCCCCGCGAATCCGCCTGGTTATCCATCGCTCCTCCGCTCCGACGCAGTGTGCCAGCAGTTTCTGGATCGTGTCGTATCGTGACGTGGTCGGGAACGGCTTGGTGAAATGCTCCTCGTGATGAAGAAGCACGTCCCGCAGTTGTTCGCGGCACGCGTCGGAATACGCGAAAAGTGTGTCGAAATCTGCAAGATTCATCTATCGGGTTACTCCCCTCGTTTTATATGCCGAAAGTTGCCTCGTCGTCCCGCTGTAACGCCTCGATAGCGTCCAGGATCGCGGCGAAGCGGCTTCCCCGCGCCGTGATCCGGTATTCGACGTGCGGCGGGACTTCGGGAAAAACGGTGCGCTCCAGAATCCCGTACCCGAGCATCTTCGACAGGCAACCGCTCTGTACCTTCGTAGTCAAGCCGGGGACAGTTCTGCGGATCGCCCCCGGTCGGCAGACGCCGCCTCGAATACGATTCAACCGGTTCGCACCGGGGCGGACCGGGCAGAGGGATATGAGGCGACCTGATAGGCGTCCCCGTAGATGCAACATCCCAATCGCTCGCATGTCTGCGTCGAGACGAAAATGTCGTGCGTTCGTAATAGGTTCGACAACTCCCACATCCGCCCTATAAAAAGCCGGGCAGAGCCGCGAAACCAGAACGTCGCGCGGTCGGTAATGTTCGACCGGTTCGGGGCAGTCAGGTTGTCGGCAAACCAGGTTAATATCTCCGACAAGTGCTCATGTGCGTCCGGCGACATATCGCCGGACTTCAAGAGGTCGTACGCGGCGGTGAACACGCCCTGCGGCTGGCGCGAATTGCCGTCCATGCGGTTGATGACGAAGCGGATATACATCGTTTACTCCCGTTCGTTATCGCGACAACATAGTCGCGTACTAAAGAGCCGCCAAAGTCAGGGGCAATGCGTGTCTCGCGCGAGACCATCGCGCGGTTGCGGTCGCTTCCCGGAGGCAAGTATAATAGTCGCCATGTATCTATTTCGTTTCGCCGACGCCGACGGTACGCCGCGCCTCGGCATCGAGGACGACGGCGGCGGGCGTTACGACGCGTCCGCCATCCTGCCGGAAGTGTTCGCGTCCGTGGGAACCTGGCTTGCCTCTCTGGACCCGCTCGGCGCGGCGGACACCGTGGTGCGGGTCGGTTCCGATGAGCGACGCGCCGGGGCGACTTTCTATGTGCCGCCCGGGGTGACACTGCTCGCGCCGGTGGACACGTCGGAGGTTTGGGCGTCCGGGGTCACGTATGAGCGTTCGAAGTCGGCACGGATGGACGAGTCGAAGGAAAGCGGTGGCGGCGATTTTTACGACCGCGTGTACGACGCGGATCGCCCCGAACTGTTTTTCAAGTCTGCCGGTTGGCGCGTGGTCGGTCCCGGTGGCGCGGTACGGGTGCGCCGCGATTCGGCGTGGAACGTGCCGGAGCCGGAGATGGTTCTGGTTCTGTCCGCGTGCGGCGAGATCGTCGGCGTGACGGCGGGCAACGACGTATCGTCCCGCTCCATCGAGGGCGAAAACCCGCTGTATCTCCCGCAGGCGAAGACGTATGACGGGGCATGCGCGCTCGGTCCCGTGATCCTCCTCGCGCCGGGCGATCTTTCCGCGCTGTCCGTCACTCTCGCCATACGGCGCGGCGGGGCGACGGTATTCGCGGGCGAAACGTCTACCGCGAAAATGAAGCGTACGCCGGAGGAGTTGGCGGGGTGGCTATTCCGGGCGACCGCGTTCCCGCACGGCGCGTTTCTATTCACCGGCACCGGCATCATCCCGGAGGACGCGTTTACGCTCCAGAGCGGCGATGATGTTTCCATAACGCTGGGGGGCGTGCCGACGCTGACTAACCCCGTGGCGTGAGCGGTGAAGTGCGCAGAACGACCACGGTGGGAAAGCGGGATAGGTTCGAGCCGTTCTCCCCCGGGCGGTGGGGCGGACGGTGAGCCGGACCCTAAAGGGTTCCGCTGGAAGCCTTCGGCTATAGACGCTTCGCGTCAGGAAGCGTTACGCCCGCGCGTCAACCGAACGGGTTAGCGTAGCCTTGACCCGCAGGGTCTACAGCCGAAGGCTTCCAGCGGAACCCTTTAGGGTCCGGCTCACCGTCCGGGGGAGAACACCGACGTTGTCACATCTGGATCTGATCCATCTGCCCCGGTGCCGGTGGTGGGGAGTCTTTTCCCGGCGGCAACGGTGGCATCGGCATCGCGTTCCCCCTACCCTGCATGTCGCTCGGGGTCTGTCCGTACGCGGGCGGCTGACCCGGCAGTCCCGGCGCGCCGGACCCGTACGCGGAGGATGGCGGTAGCGGAATGTTTAGTCGCGGTTCGGGCATGCTGCCGCCGAGACCGAACAGATCCTGGTATACGATTGCTATCGCAAGCGGGGCGATGGGAAAACTGAACAGCAGACCCACGCCGCAGGCGAGTACACCGAGCATCACCACCAGACCCAGAACCAGCATGAACAGGAACGCATTCAGGGTTTGTCCGCCGGTCGCCTCGAAACTTTGCTTGATCGAACCCAGTGCCCCGCCCCGCCCGTCGGCGACAATCGGGGCGACCAGAAATAACCGGGCATTGATGAACAATACCGCGATAATGATGAATATCGCGGGAATCCAGGCGAAACTGTTCTGAGCGGCGATCATAAATGCCATCGGGACGATGGCAATTAGCGCGACGGCCAACGTAATCAACCCCGTCAGAAGGTTCGCGCCGATCATTGCCAGGATGGCGTCGCCGCCGCTGAAAAGGTCACCGACCCCTATCTGCTCGCCGCGAAGTTGTTTCAACGCCATGCGGAAGATGCCGGCGGAGAAAAAAGCACCGAGGACCGTGCTCACGATGTTGTTGCCGCTCGACCGTCCAAGTTGGCTAATGACGTATGCCGGACCCGGGTTCGACGGCGGTGTGGTTGGCGTCAGTCCCCCGCTCAGCGCGCTGACAATCGCCGAGATGGCGAAAAGGATCACGAAATATAACAGCATCGCCAGCACCCACACCCCCATCTGCTGGCGTACTAACGCCCACGCCTCGCTGATGGCGTCCAGACGTATCTGACCGCCGCGCGCCGATGGCGTCTGCTCGTACCCGACATAACTCATTTTTGTTTCCCCTCTTGCCTGATGCGATTCGCACGGAAATCTGTCGGGTACGTGCCCCGAAAGTGATTGGTGTTCCCCCATAGTCTTAACACAAATCCGGTACTTTGTCTATCAAACCGCCGAAAAAATAGGATACAATAGGGGGTATGGTTGAGTCGCCATCTTCTTCTTCCGGACAATTCCGCGCGACGGGGCTACGTCTCGCGCCTGCCCCGCGCGTGAGTCCGCTGTCACGCCTCGCTGCGAAACTGCGATTTTCATCCGCCCTGAAGTCCGCCGAACCGCCCGCCGACGATAATTTGCTCCCCTTCTACGCGGAAGCCCTCCGGGACGCCGGTCTCGACGACGCGACGCGCGCTCGCCTCTGCCGCGCCATCATCTATGCCGACGGTGCCGCCGGTCGCTACGTCGAAGCGTGGATCGCGCACTATACCGAAGCCGCGTGTGCGTTCTCGGACGACCCCGCCTGTGTACTGTTCGTCCTGTCGCTACTGCATTCCGGCGTGATCGACCCGCGCGCCGACCTTTCCTTCGCACAGGGTGTCTATGCCGCCGCGTTGTTTTTCACGGCGTGGGAAGGGGGACAACCGTTCGTGGCTTTCGGTCTGCCCCCGTATCCCGCGCTTCGCCGCGAACTGGCCCTGCTTTACGCCGCCGACGCGGCGCACACCACCCCGGAGCGGACGGTGTTCGTGGAAGCCGCGTACGCAGAGTGGGAAGAGCAGTCAGGCGGCGACACTGCCGGGTGGGAACGTGCGCGCACCGAACTCGCCGTTTACCTCACCCGCGCCTATCAGGTCGAAGGGCGCGAAGACGGTTTTACGCAGGGCGTACGGGAAAGCCTGTCCCGGTGGGATGGGGCACCCGTCCCGGGCGCGCAACGCTCGTGGAACGACGACCCCCACGATGACCCGGAAGCGATCCTGCGGGGCGGCTCCGGCAACCCCGACGACGACCTGCGCATCGCGCGCCGGTACGTCGAAGAAGAGCGCACCTTCGACGCAGCCGCTTGTGCCCTGTTCGCGCGGTGCGTCCGCTATGCCCGTACGCGCGGCAACGAGGCGGAAGTGTGCTATTGGACCGTAAAACTCGCCCATGCCCTGATCGCGGTGGGGCGCATGGACGAAGACACGCGCGATATCCTGCAAAATGCCGCCGCTATCGACCCCACCGATTCACTTCTGGAACTGGCGTATCTGTACAGTTTCGCCCGGGACGAGGCGCACGGAAGCATCGCGGGAGACAGTGACCTCGCCCGTCGTCTGGAGGATGTGGTGACGACGCAGTCGTCCGCCTACGCGCCGCTCGCCGCACAAAACCGCTGGGACTGGGCGACTCTGGAGCGTAGCCTCGCGCTGGTATGGGGGCACCAGGGGCGCACCGACACGTACGCGCGTACGCTCTATAAAAAGGTGAGCGAGTCTTACCCCGACGATCCGCTCCTCGCCGTGCTATACGCCCGCGCCCTCGCACAGGCGAATGTAACCGACGGTTCCGCCATCGCCGCCTATGAAAGCGTCGTAGAAATGGGCAAGGCAAACGAACCCGTGCGCCGATCCCTTGCCCTCGCCTATGCGAGATCGGGTGCCGCCGCCGACGATGAGAAACGGCCGCGAGCGTTGCGACTCTGGGAGGAAGTGTATCGCTCCGGCATGGCGGAGGACACGGACATCGCTCTCGCCCTCGCCGACGCCTACACCCGCGAGGGGCGGGGGAACGATGTCGCTATCGCGGTCTGGGAGAAAGCCGCGAAAGCCGACCCTAAAAACGGCACTGTACGGTTACGTCTGGCGCGGGAACTGCGCACGCGCGGCGGCGACGCGCTCGAAGCGATAAAACTGTTCAAGGAGGCTGCTCGGCTCCTCCCGGAAGACTTCGCGGCGCAGTACGAGACGGGAATCGCGCTACGCGACCGTAGCGACGAGGCGGGGGCGATCCGGTTCCTGAGAAAAGCGGTCGCCCTTCCTGCCGGGGCGACACACAAAGACGCCTGGTTCGCGCTCGGCGAACTATTGCTCGGCGCAGCGAAGCGCGACGAGGCGATGCAGGTGTTCGAGAAGATCCTGGACGAGTTTGACCCGGAGCACTCCCCGACACTGTTACAGATGGCGAAGTTGAGCCTGCGCTACGAAGAGGGCGGGGCGAAACGGGCAGAACAGTTATACGGGAAAGCCCTCGCACTGGACGCGAACAACCCGGAAGGACACCGGAGACTCGCCCTGTTGCATGAGGAGCAGGGACGCTTCGCCGACGCGGAAGCGGCGTGGGAGCAGGTTCTCGCCCTGTCGCCGCCCGACGCCGAAAGTACGCGGAAGATCGCAGACCTGTATCTCAAGCGCGGCGATTTCGTGAAAGCCGAGTCGGCACTACGGCAAACCGTGGCACTGGGCGGGGGGGACAAGAAACTCTTCGGTCTGCTCGGCGAAGTGATCCTCCAGGCACAGAAGCAACGGGACGGCAAAACGGTGGCGGCGGGCGACCGAACGCGGGGTGTGGAGGGGGCGGGCACACCCAGGACACGTCGCCTTATCCCCCGCGTCGGCGCGCCGATCCCCCACGAAGCAGTAGCAACAGCGATGATGCCCGAAATCGCCGCCGCGCCGGACCCGGGCGGGGACACGCCGACATCCCCGCCGAAACGACAACCGATCATTACGCAGAACAGCGTCCCGCCCGGTCCAGCCGCTGCCGCTTGCCCGGACTCGCCCGCGTCCCAGAATCTGACCCGTTCGGTCGGGGCTGCCGCTATCAAAGCCGCCCTGCGTAACCGCGCGGCGCGCCTTGCACAGCCCGCGACGGACGGCGCGAACAGCCAATAACCACGCTCCCGCAAGACCCGGTTGTGATAAATTTAACAACTCAGTTTGTTCGTAGCCCTTCCCTAACCACCGATTTTCGGCTATCCTTGTTGAGGCGTTCCCCCCCCCCGCGAACGCACGGGGAAAAAAGCAGGGCGTACGGCGGGGGAATCGCGAAGACGATGTGGGAAAAAAGGTTTCGTTTCGTGGTGCCCGGGGGACAATGCGAACGCGGGAAGATTTAAGTGCGGCGCACAACCGCATACTACCGATCCCGACGGACACACTCTTTTTACCGTCGAGACACGCATCACACCCAATGAGCAAGAAACACAGCCAGGCGCGCGAATCGGTGTCGAACGACACCGGGGAGCGGGGCGAAAAAAGCAGGGGACTAAAGCGTTGACGGACGAACAAAATACGGGCGAAGGCTTCGCCGCCGATGGTGGCTCTGCCTCCGCCATATTGCACTGGAATACCACGCAAATTTCACGCCGAACCATACCCGTTCTTCCGAACGACATCGGCTTCAGCAACGGCGGGGGAAGACATTCTGTCTCTCGCGAAGCCGTGACACAGATCATTGCCGAGCAGGTCAACGCGGCGCAGGCGCAAGCCACCGCCTTGCCCTCGTTTCTGAAAATGGGCGCTCCCGACAATCCGTTGCCGCCCACACGCGCCTACTTCGTAACGAAGCGGTGCATCGACATCATCATCTCCGCGCTGTTGCTCGTCATCCTTTTCCCGCTGCTGGTCGTCGTCGGTCTCCTCGTCGCCCTCGAAGATCGCGGACCAGTGCTGTATTACCAGACCCGCGTCGGCAGAGGCGGCAGGCACTTCCGTTTTTACAAGTTCCGGAGCATGGTCAAGGATGCCGACGCACTGAAGGAAAAACTCGCCGCGCGGAACGAGGCGGTCGGGCCCGTGTTCAAAATCCGGAACGACCCGCGCGTGACCCGATGCGGGCGTGTGCTCCGTAAGACCAGCCTGGACGAGTTGCCGCAACTTCTCAACGTGCTTCGCGGCGAGATGACCCTGATCGGTCCCCGCCCGCACCTCCCCCGGGAGGTCGCGCTCTACGAAGATTGGCATTTCGAGCGTCAGAACGTAGACCCCGGGCTGCTCTGCCTGCGCGAAGTCCTCGGGCGCTCTAACCTGAGTTTCGATCAGTGGGTCGCCTATGACCTGCTCTACATCCGAAACCGCTCCGCCCGGACCGACTCATGGATTCTGTTGCGCCTGATACCGGCAGTCCTGAAAGCCGATGGGGCATACTGAAAGCAGACGGTATCCAGCGGCATATTATACACAGGCGATACGGTCAGGCACGAGGGAAGCATACCGACGCGCCCTCGGTCCCGCCGCACCGCACCCGCACCCTGTGTGAAATATGCCACTGACGACATTTGTCGTTTTTTACGTGCGGAGCGAATAAGACAACTGTATAATGAATCCTGTTGAAGATGGTCATCACAACAAGAAACTACATTTAAACCACCCGAAGCACAGATAGAATAAGACGCTCCCTGCAACCTGCGCTACAAGCCGAGTGATTTTCCCGCGACCGAGACCATACTCCCGCACGGGACTCCGGGGAAATTTTTCACAACCGACATTCCTGTCTACTCGAACGTCTGAAAAATAATACACGAAACGAATAGACGGCAAGAAAAACGCCGGAAGGAAGCAAGGCGATTGAAAGAAGCACCCCCGCCGCCGCCGCATTATCAGGCGGAACGGTTCGGTGTTTCCGAATAGGCGGGAAGCCCGATGTGCTCGCGAGAGCCGTCCTTCCCCGCCGTCTGCCGCGACGAGACACCACCGATGAATGAACAACCCTTTGAGTTAAACGAAGCACCGTCGATCAGCATACGCGAGTATGGCGACATCCTGCGCCGCCGCCGCGCGATCATCCTGCAGGCGTTTCTGTTCGTGCTGATCGTGGGCATCATCTGGACCGCGTTCCAGAGCAACGTCTACCGCACCTCTGCACGCCTCCTGATCGAACCGACCTCCAGTGGCATCAGTCTGAATAACACCTCGGACCCCCTGAGTGAACTTTTCAAGATCAGCGGCGGTTACAACATCAACACGCAGGTAGAACTGCTACAAACGCCGGATATGCTGAAGAAAGTAGCGGACAAAGTCAAGGGGGGGCTACCCAGTTTCTCCATCGGTACGGTCCCACAAACACAGATCATCGTGGTGACCGCCGAAAGCTCCGACCAGAACCTCGCCGCCGACGCCACGAACACCCTGCTCGAAACATACAAGGAGGAGATGCAGAGACGTCGCGATGGCAATCTCAAAGACGCATTGAAGTTCGCGCGGGGAAAATTGGAAGCGGCGAAACGAACGGTGGATCAGGCGGATAAGGAGATCGCCGCGTTCAAGCGCAAGTACAACGTCGTCGAACTGGAACAAAGCCGTAAATCAGCCGCCGAAGCCTACGACGTCGCCAAAAGGCAATACAGCGAGGTGGCGGGAGAGATCGCCGCCCTGCGCACCCGGATAGCTACCACGCAAGCCAGCATGAGCGGGGTTCCCGCCACACTATCCAATACCGTTTCCCCGGAGGCTGATCAACTGGTTCAGTCCCTGCAACTTCGTATCGATGATGCGATAGCCGCGCGCAAACTATTGCTGTTCGACCGGCGTTCGTGGACCGAGCCGGTCAGACGTTTGGATCTCGAGATCAACCAGCTACAGAAGCGACTTACCGCCGCGCAAAACTCATACCTGAAGCGCACTGCAGCCAATAACCCCGTTTATATCGGGTTGCGCGACAGTTTGGTCGGCATGAATACCGACGCGGTGGTATTGAACCGGCGTCTGGTGGACGCCTCGAATGCGATGAAGAGCGCGACGGATCGGATCGGGGTACTCCCGAACTGGGAGCGCAAATACAATGAGTTGACGCGCAAGAAAGAAAGTGCCGCCTTCGTCGTCAATTATTCGGGGGAGTCGATCAACAACCTCGAACTGCGGATGCAAGCCCGACCGGATCTGATTACGATCATCGACCGCGCCCAGGTGCCGCAAGAGCCGGTCAGCCCCAACCGCGTACAGAACATCATCTTCGCCGGGATCATCGGGTTGTTTCTCGGACTCGGTCTTGCCCTGCTCCAGGAACTGTTCGACGACCGCATCAACTCCGCCGACGAAGCCGAGCGCGTCCTGAAACTGCCCAGCCTGGGCTACATCCCGCTGATCGAGGAGGAAGGGTTGCGCCTGATCCGCGACATTTCCACTTTCTCGCCGCTGATGGAATCCTACCGGACACTGCGGACGAACATCAACTTCGCGGCGGTCGGCAACCAGGTGCGGTCGATGGTCGTTACCTCCTCGGTACCTGCCGAGGGCAAATCGACGACCTGTGCCAACCTGGCGATGGCGATGGCGATGGACGGCAAGAAAGTCATCATCGTGGACGCCGACCTGCGCCGCCCGAGCCAGCACCACCTGTTCAAGGTGGACGCCTCGCCGGGTCTGACAGACATCCTGATCGGATCGCATACCATTGACGAAGTGATGCGTCCGACCTCGGTGGACAACGTGTTCCTGATCCCGGCAGGCTCACCGCCCCCCAACCCCGCCGAATTGCTCGGCTCCGCCGCGATGGGACGCTTCCTCGCGGAGGTGGAAACCCGCGCCGACGTGATCCTGCTCGACACCCCGCCCGCGCTCGCGGTCGCCGATGCGACTGTACTCGCTGCCCGCACGGACGGAGCACTCCTCGTGGTCGGCTACGGCGACACGAAAAAAACATCGGTGAAACGCGCGAAAGAGATGCTGGCACGCGGCAACGCAAACATCCTCGGCACGGTCCTGAACCGCATGGATGGCGCGGGAGGCGGCTACTACTACTACGGCAAATACTACATGGGCGGGGGATACGCGCCGTACGCGCCGAACGGCAAAAAGGGCGGCTACGCCCCCGTCGGGAGTGGCAAAAAGCGGTCCGATGTCGGGGCGTACGCCCCGACGCGCGAAGACCGCAAGCGCATCGAAAGCGGTTCCAACACCACTGCCGTCGCGGAAGATCCCGAAGTCAGGGATGAGTCATAGGTTGGCAAGGAGCAAACACACCATGAATATTCAACGGAACATCGTTCTCGCCGCGTTCATCGTCGGCACCAGTCTTTCGGTCGGAACCGTTGCGGGCGCGCAGGAAGTCGCCAAGCCGGAGTCGGTCCCCGTTCCGCCGTCCGCCGTGTCGGCTGAACCGGCACTCCCCCCGGCACCGGCCGCGAAAAAGACCGCTAAATCGAAGGCGGCGGAGTACCGGATCAGCCGCGAGGATACCGTTTCGATCACCTGCCTGAACGATGCTCAGTACAGCATAGCCGCGACTGTCCTCCCCGACGGGACAATTTCGTACCCCAAAATGGGGCAGGTCTTCGTCGCCGGGATGACACTACGGCAATTGGAAGCGACCATCACCCGATTTCTGAAAAAGGAGTTCGTGCGTCCGCAGGTTTCCGCCGCAGTGCGTGAGCGTCAGGTGCGCCAGATCGCACTCACCGGCACGGGTGTCAAAAACACTGGCAAACGCGCGATGCGCGACGGGTGGCGTGTGCTGGACGCCATTTCGGACGCGGGCGGGTTACTCTCGGACCGGACCGACCTGTTCACGGCACGCTTGATTCGTTACGAAACCAGCGAAACGATTCCCGTCGATCTGGTGACCGCATATAACAACGTCGAATCCGAAGCGAACCTCTTGCTGGAACCGAACGACTTGCTGATCGTGGACGCGAACGATGAGGCGCGGTCGCAGGTTTTGGTGAGTGGCGAGGTTGCCAACCCGGGTTTCGTCGTCATCCCGCGAGACCGGACCATCAGCAAGGCATTGGAGAACGCAGGCGGCCCGAAACCGGGGGCATTGCTCTCCGCCGCTATAATCGAGCGCAACGGCGAAAAGATCGTCGTGGACTTGCGGGAACTGGTGCGTTTGGGCACGGAACCCGAGCAACGTTTACAGCCGGGAGACAAACTTGTCATCCCGGAAAACAAAAAGGTGTACTATCTGGTGGGGGCGACCGGACGCCAGGGGGCGACCGTAATCCCCGATGACCGACCGATGACGCTGGTGAAGGCACTGTCGGATGCAGGCATGTCGTTGCAAGCGGCAGAAACGAAAAAAACCCAGATCATCCGTGAGAATCCCGACGGGACGCCGAAAGCCACGATAATCGATGTCGAAAAGATTCTGAATACCGCCGATTATAGCAAGGATGTGGTCCTGGAACCGGGCGACATCGTCTACGTGCCGTTCCGGAAGGGGCGTAAGTTCGGAGTCATGGACGCAATCGGCTCGCTGGGTTCCATCGCGCAATTGAGTTTCTTGATGAGAGGATTCTGAGTGCGTGTGACGGTTACTATCTGACGGGGAGCGCGCGGCAAATCTCGCGACTCCGCGCGCTTTTTTGTCCGACTTCGGAAGATTCGTTCTCCGTCTTGCTTTAAAATCAAATGTCCATCGCGTACCCATCGAACAATGCAACGCCGTCCCGCGATGGGGCGGGCACTCCCCCGGCAGCGGACGCACCCATCAAACCTTTCCGTGCTCCGGTCGCTATCAAGAAATCGGTGTCGTTCGATCCGGCGGTGATCCGTGCTATCTATGATGACAACAAAGAGTTGAATCAGGTACTGCTCTACGGTCTGCTCGCGGTGTGCATCATCGCCGGCTCCATCATTGCCAAAACGGGTTTCACTTATGCGACGCTCGCGCTGATGTTTATCGCCATCTTCGGTTATGCCCTCGTTGACTCATGGAGGGCGATCTTTCTATTCATCATATACCTTTCGTTGGAGGGGATGTACAAGTACACCTCTAACTTCAGCCCGGCCGTGTACATAATAGCCCCTTTGCTATCGATAATCATTTTCATCGGCTGGCGTATTCGGTCGCGGGGGGAAGCGGAACAACTGCAATCGAAGACTGTTACTCCGGTGAAACCCTCTCTTTTTCAATCGGGTCGAGACGACTCGTTGGCTTTGCCCAAGATCGCCCCCTGGGTCTTTGCCTTGATCGCCCTGTCTCTTCTACAGACCGCCAACCCGGATTCGCCCGGATTCATCAACTCGTTGAACGGGGGGGTAGTGTGGTATATCGGACCGATGTCGTTTTTCTTTGTCACCTTTTTCGCTCTGAAACACCGAAAAGAAGCGATGGGATTCGTGTATACGATGCTCGTGACCGGTGTCCTCGTTTCTGGCTATGCGTTCCTACAGTTTACTCTGGGGGAAGCATGGGTCGACTCCCATGTGCCCGGTATGGCGAACATGGCGAAGTTTAGTTACGGACTCGACGGTGGTGGGGGCGTTTACCAGGAAGGGGCGTACAGACCCGCATCGACGGCGGCAATCGCGGGGGGGTATGTGGTCGCCACCTGTATGGCTATGCTCGCCGCACTAACCGTAGCGACGATGCCGCAGATGGTGATGTGGCGCCGGGCACTTGCATTGCTGGCGACGACGGTACTAGTGATGGGACTTGCAGTCTCGGGCGTACGGCAGGTGGTGCTGAATCTGTGTGTCGGCATCCCGGTACTCCTGGCGTTGTCGGTGCGACGGTTCGAGGATGCGATCCGGATCTATTTTATGATGTTTCTTATCGGGGGGATATTGGGGGGCTCGTTTATGACCGCCGACAATGCTGCGGAGGGGAAACTGTCGAAAAGGTTCGGCTCCGTCTTCACAGGCAACCCTCTGGATAACTACGCTCAAAACCGGGGCGGTTCGCTGGAATATATGCCCAAAGCCATCGCGACGCGCCCCCTGGGGATCGGCATCCGTCGCGGAACCCGAGGAAATGCGGGTGGTATCCTGGGGGGTGATCTGCTGATATTCAACAACCGGGAAACCCAGTGGAACGCCGTTCAGGCGGATCTCGGGATTTTCGGGATTATCTGCTTAGCCGGATATATGATCACCGCACTGGTTCAGGGGTTGCATATCTGTCGTACGCTACCGGACCCGAATCTTCGATCTATTGCTATTCTGATGTATGTTGTCATCCTGTTCAACGTGATCGCATCCTTCGGCAGCACGGTATTGCAGTCCAACTATATGTTCTGGATGGTGTCGGGGATTCTATTTGCATTGCCACGAATCGCCGTCAGTGAACGCAAACTGTTGATGGAATCCTTGTCGAAGAACGATTCCGGCAGTGACAGTCCGGGGTTGGTTCGTGCGTAGGACGACCCGTTTATGGTGACGAATGATCGAGGGGATGTGCCGGGGGGACGGTTACGAATCGCTTTCGTCGTCAATCACATCAATCTGCGCGGGGGACAGGAGCGTCATGCGGTCGAGCACATCGAGCGGTTTTCGCGGCGGCACGATGTCCATGTGTTTACCTCGGAACTGAGCGACGTAGCGCGAGAACGGCTCGCAGGGGTGACAATCATCCCGGTGCCGCTCAAGCCGTTCCCCCGCTATTTTTTCGAGTTCCGGCGCAGGACGAGTAAGGCGATACGGGAGGCGGGCAGGTTCGACATCATCCACACAACCGGGGGGATCGTCTCGGAGCAGAACTTCGTCGCGATCCATTATTGTCATAAAGGATGGGAGGAGGTGCTGCGGAACAGCCCTGTCGCGCGGCGCGGGTTCACGCTCTACCACCGGCTGAATCTGTGGATTGCCGCCCATTACGAGCATCGTGCCTGCGCGGACCCCGCCACCGCCGGGCTTTCCGCCTGTTCGGCGCGCACGGCGGACAACGTGGCGCGGTTTTACGGGACTGAGCGCGCGAAGATCCGGGTTGTGTATAATGGGGCGGACCCGTCGCGCTTCCACCCGGACAAAATCGCCTTTCGGGACGAGGTCCGTGATCGGTATGGGGTGCCGCGCGACTGCGTGTTATTCTTGTTTGTCGGCGAGTACCAGCGCAAAGGTCTAAACACCGTGCTAGAAGCGATGGCGAAAATCAAGACCCGTGTGCCCTTCCACCTACTTGCCGTGGGTCGGGGGAGCGTGTCAGACTATGGCACACGTGCCCGTTCGCTGGGCATCGGCGGACGGGTGACGCTCGCCGGACCGACAGGCGATATCGAGAAGGTTTTCGGTGCCAGCGACGCGTTCGTATTTCCTACCCTGTACGAGCCGTTCGGGATGGTTATTCTGGAAGCGATGTTCACCCGACTGCCGGTGATCACGAGTCGGTCCGCCGGGGCGGCGGAACTGATCCGGCATGGGGAGAATGGCTTTCTGGTGGACGACGTTACCGATCCGGATGGGATCGCCGGTCAGATGGACGCGTTACTCACCCTGTCGGGTAGTAGGCGCGAGGCCCTGGGGATCGCCACGCGTGAGTCGGTGCTTTTTCAAACATGGGACCACGCCGTCGGACAAACCGAGGCGGCGTATTACGACGCGCTACAAAGGCGGGGGAAATAGTCGGCACAGTGCCTGACGGAGCGGACGCTTCCCAAAACATTCCGCGCGCGGGGTGCGGATAGTAGGAATATAATGACCCAGCAAAAAACGGATACTACGTCGGTTCCCTATCGCTTCATCGCGGGGGGGATGGAAGAAAGCGTAGCGACGACCGCCGATTCGCCTCATGACCGCCTCCTGTTCTGGGGCGGGCTGGTTGTTGCCGCCGCCCTGTTACTCCTTTTTCCGCTCGCCAAACCGCTCTGGACGGACGAAGTCCTGAACCTGTATAGCGGCTCGTCCACCTTTGAAAATGTCGTGACAGGGCGGAGTTCGCCGCGCGACCACACGCCGCTTCAAGCCATCGCGGTCTGGTTGATCCGCTTCGTTTTCGGCGACAACGTCGCTCTGTACCGTTTCTTTTCCGCACTTCCGGCGGCAATCACGCCCTATATCACGTTCCTTCTCGGGCGGCGGATCAGCCCGAAGGTGGGTCTGCTCGCCCTGTGGATTACCGCGCTGGCACCCGGCATCTTGCTGTTCGACCGCATGGCGCGGTATCACGGGATGCTCGGGTTGCTGGCGACATGGAGCGTTTACCTGTTCCTTCGTGCTCTGGGTACGGGCAAGACGAAGTTCGTGGTCGGGTACGCGTTGGTCACACTCTCGATGTTGCTGGTATATGTACCGAGTCTGTTTTTAGTAGTGGGACAGTTTTGCGCGCTGGCGTACAACTGGCGGCGGGAGCGGCATACCCTCCGGGTGTTCGGGGCAATTGTGGTGTGCGCCGTTTTTCTATCGCCCGTGATCCTCTGGCAACTTGCCGGGCAGGCAGGGACCGGCGTTGGGATTTCGGTGGAAGACCCGTCCATCGGTCAGGGGTTTGGGGGATTCGTTCGCCGCGTCGGATTGCCGGTTTACATGTACTGCGTGGGCGAAACCATCTATCCCTGGACATGGTTCGCGTCGATCCCTGGTGTAGCCGGGTCGTTATTCGCTTTCGTGATGGGCACACGCTATCTGTCCCGGGGGCGCGATTTCGTAGTGCCCGTAACGGTCATCGTCACCACGCTCCTGTTCGGCGTGATCACGAGTGGGAAGATGGGGGCATTGCAAACCATCGGGAGCATGGGCAAAAGAAACTCGTTCCTGATACCCCTATTCTGTGTCACAGTCGCGGTCGGCTTGATGAACCTACGACCGCGCGCCCTGCGCCTCGGACTGATCGCAATGCTTTTCGCGGTGTGGGGGTACGCCAATTATAACTACTGGGCGGGTCGTGAATTTCTGAACCCGAATTACACCGCCCCGTGGGGTGCCGTAGTGAGGCGTATGGAGTTGGAAGGGTTCCATCAAAATTCGGTGGTCATCACAGATGAGGATTCGTTGGCGTACGCCGTTAGCAAAAAATACGAGGACATGCCCTTCGTCACGCCTGGCTTGTTCAGAACTTCCGGCGATCCCGGGGTCGATAAGGTTTTGTCTTCGTTCCAGAAAGTGAAAGGGGACCGCCGCTACATCTATTACATCGGGCGTGATCGTGGCAACCGGATCGCGGTCGAATTGGGTGATAGGGTGTGCGACGCCCTGTCGCAAAGATATACCTGCCTTTACGAAGTCGGTTTCATGGAACGTAGCCCGTCCGAACGGTACTGGCTCGAAAAGATGCTGAAGCGGCCGACGCCGCCGTATTACATCTGGGTGAAGCGCTTCGACACATGGACCCCGCCGGGGCGTGTGACTGTCAACGCGGACCCGCTGAAAGAATCCCGTCAATGAATGCTGTTTTTGAACCCGTGGAAAAATCGGTGGTCTATTCCAACGGTTCCGCCGCCGCGCCCCGTGCGATGAGAGCCTCGGGGCGCACGAAAGCCCGCCCCCGCCTGTCGCTCGTGTTCCCGATCTACAACGAGTCGAAGGTGATCCCGTTTCTGCTCGAACGGGTGGATCTCGTTGTCGCCGAACTTTCCGGCGGCGCGACCGTGGAAGGTTCCGGCGAAAAACTGCCACCACTTTCCGTGGAAGTGATCTGCGTCAACGACGGTTCGCGCGACGACTCGATCACCCAACTGGTCGCCGCCACACAGACGCGTTCCTACCTGCGCGTGATCGATTTTTCCCGCAACTTCGGGCACCAGGCGGCGGTTACGGCGGGCATGCACCACGCGACGGGCGACGCAGTCGCGCTTCTGGATGCCGACCTGCAAGACCCGCCCGAATTGCTGGCGAAAATGATCGGACGCTGGCTCACGGGCGTGGATGTGGTGTACGCGGTGCGCACCAAACGTGAGGGGGAAAGCGCGTTCAAGAAATGGACGGCAAGCCAATTTTACACGCTATTGCGGCGGCTAACCAGCGTAGACATCCCGGCTGACACCGGCGATTTCCGTTTGATGGACCGGCGCGTCGTGGACGCCCTGAATCAGATGAACGAATCGCACCGATTTTTGCGCGGCATGAGCGCGTGGGTCGGCTTCAAGCAGGAGCCGATCTATTACGAGCGACCGGCACGGGCGGCGGGCGAGACCAAGTATCCCTTAAGCAAGATGTTGCGCTTCGCGATGGATGCTCTGACATCGTTCTCGGATGCCCCGCTGAAACTGGCGACCAACATCGGCATTATAACTGCCCTTTTCGCCCTGCTGTACGGCGGGGTCACGGTGATCCGCTACTTCACCAACCACGGCGAATGGCAAGCCGGGTGGGCGAGTATCATCGCCCTGCTGACCTTTCTGTCGGGCATCCAACTCATCACGCTGGGACTGGTCGGGGAGTACATCGGGCGCATCTACGACGAAGTAAAGCGTCGCCCGCTGTATCTCGTTTCGGAAATACACGGGAACGCGGCGGAAGAATGCTCCGTCGCTTGAGTACCCCGCCGGTACGCACTCCCCCGGTGCGCGGGGAAGGAACTCACGCGGCAGACTACGGAATACAATGAACCCTTCGCCACAAAAACACGCCGTCCTTCTCCCCAACATGGTCGAGTTTCCGTCCATGAGCATGAAGCGGTATGCCCGGGAATTGACCGCCGCCCTGCGCGCACTGGATGCGCCCGATTGGCGGTTCGACGATCTGGAATGTCGCCGCGTCGAGGAACTCGCCCGCATCATGCCCGGCAAGATGGGTGAGGCGTGGGCGAGTCGTGCCGGACGGTTCATGCGCTACCCGCGCATGGCAAAGGAAGCAGCGAAAACCGCTACCGTGTGCCACGTGCTCGATCACAGCCACGCCAACCTGGTGTTCGCCCTGCCGCCGGAAAAATCGGTTCTCACCGTGCATGACGTGATCCCGCTCCTCGCTGCGCGCGGTCTGATCCCGATTCCCTCCGGTCGGTTCACCCGCCTGAGTTTTCCGCTGATCCGCCTGCGCGCCATGAAGAAGACCGGGGCGGTCATCGCCATCTCGGAGAACACGAAGCGTGACCTGATCGAACACGGGGGCATCGCCGAGGAGAAAATCACCGTTGTTTACTACGGGGTAAACAAATCGTTCGGTCCCGTATCCGACAGCGGCACCGACCGCGCCGCCGAACGCCGCGCGCTCCTGTCCGAACGGCACGGCATACCCGACCCGGACGCAGTCCGCATAATTCTTCAGGTGGCGACGGCGACGCGGTATAAAAACACCCCGGCGATCCTGAACGCGTTGCAGTCGCTCCGGCAGGACAAAAGCCTCGGCGATAACGTCTATCTCCTGCGCGTCGGGGCAGATTTTTACCCCGACGAGGCGGAAATGGTACGGGGAAAGGGGCTGACCGACCGCGTCATCCACGCCGGTCCGGTCTACGATGACGCACTACTCGCCCGCTATTACCGCGCCGCCGACGTGTTCGCGTTCCCGTCGATCTGGGAAGGCTTCGGCTGGCCCCCGCTCGAAGCGATGGCGTGCGGTACGCCGGTCGTCACCAGCAACATCGCCTCGCTCCCCGAGGTGGTCGGCGACGCCGGGATCACGGTGGACCCGCAGGACCACGCCGGATTGGCACGGGGTCTGCATGAGATTCTGACACAACCGGAGAAGGTCATCGAACGGCGCGAAAAATGTCTGCGCCGCGCGACGCGGTTCACGTGGGAGAAATGCGCCTCGGGGACGCTGTCCGTGTACAATCGTCTGACGAACGGATTATAATAGGCGAGATTGTTTTTTGCAGGAGGAAAGCGTAATGAAAGTAATTATCACCGGGGCGACCGGATTTATCGGCGGGCATGTCGCGCAAAGTTTTCTGGAAAGCGGGGCCACCGTGGTAGCGTCCGACAACTCGTCGCGGCGCGGCAACAGCGAAAACTTGAGGCATCTGATGAGTCTGCCGCAGGCGCGTACCCATCTAAAGTTTCACCACGCCGACATTCGTAACGAGAACGACATGAACCGGCTGGTCGCTGCGCATTCCGACGCGGACGCCGTGTTGCATCTTTCGGGGCAGGTTGCGGTGACGACTTCGGTGACGAACCCGCGCATGGATTTCGAGGCGAACGCGCTGGGCACGTTCAACGTGCTCGAAGCGGTGCGGCAGTATGCCCCGGGCGCAGTACTCCTGTATGCGTCCACCAACAAGGTGTACGGCGGCATGGAGCAGGTGGTAATCACCGAGCAAAACGGGCGGTATCTGTACCGCGACCTGCCGGAAGGGATGCCGGAAACTACGCCGCTCGACTTTCACTCCCCCTACGGTTGCTCCAAAGGTGCCGGAGACCAGTACGTGCGCGACTACGCCCGCATCTACGGCTTGAAGACGGTGGTGTTCCGCCAGTCCTGTATCTACGGGACGCGGCAGTTCGGGATCGAGGATCAGGGCTGGGTCGCCTGGTTCACCATCGCCGCCGCGCTCGGCAAACCGATCACGGTATACGGCGACGGCAAGCAGGTGCGCGACGTTTTATATGTCGAGGACTTAGTGCGCCTGTACCGCCTCGCCATCGACAAAATCGACATCGCGAAGGGCAAGGTTTATAACGCGGGCGGCGGGCTGGTGAATACGATGTCGCTCCTCGAACTGCTGGCGCATCTGGAGACGCTGACCGGGAAGCCGGTCCCGGTGACACACGGCGACTGGCGTCCGGGCGACCAGCGGGTGTTTATCGCAGACTGCACCAAAGTGCGCAACGAACTGGGCTGGAGTCCCGCCGTCGCGCCCGCCGCAGGGGTGCGCCGCCTGTGGGACTGGACGCACGCGAACGAGGCGATGCTGGAAGCGGTGCTGGGCTAAAAAGGACGCTGGTTTCGGGGATGGTCGGGGAACTGTGTTCCTCCGCTGGAAGTGAAGCACTTGGTAATCCTGCGGATTAATGAAGTCGTCCGGCTCGCGAGATCACGGTGCTTCCCGCGTTCCGAAGGAACACCAAGCGGAACGCTTCCAGCGGAGGAACACAGTTCCCCGACCATCCCCGTACAAACGCCGAAGATAAAAAGGACACACAGACAATAGCAGCCCGGCACATCTTATTTCTGGATCATACGGCGCGGTGGAGCGGCGGCGAGATCGCCCTGCACCGCTTCGTCACCGCGATGGATCGGTCGCGGTACGAACCGCTGGTCGTGCTCGGGGAAGAGGGCGCGTTCGCGGAACGGTTACGGCGCGATGGGGTGCGCGTCCTGGTCGAGCCGCTTTCCGACGACGTGCGCGAAACCCGCAAGGACTCGCTCGGGGCGAAAGGGTTCGCGCAGAAACTGATGGGTGGCGGCACCGCGCTACTCCGGTACGCGAGAAGGATCGCGGCACTGGCGAAAGAAAACCGGTGTGAGTTGATCCATTGCAACAGTCTGAAATCCGACATTTACGGAGCCATCGCCGGGCGGTTCGCCCGGTTGCCGGTGATATGGCATGTGCGCGATCATATCGCGCCGCAATACTTGCCGACCCTGATGGTACGCACCCTGCGGGCACTGTCGAGGCACTTACCCGCGCATGTAATCTGTAACTCCCGGAGCACCTTGCTGTCGTTGTTCGGTGACGACGAAGCGGCGACCGCGCGCGCGGAAGGTGCCGGGCGGTATACTGTGGTGTCGGACTGTGTGGACGAGACGTTTCTTACCGTGCCCGAACCGGCGGTACGAAACGAGTGGCGCGCGGTGAGCGATGCCCGCCCGCTCTATATCGCCATCATCGGGCGGCTGACGCGGTGGAAGGGGCAACACGTTTTCCTGCAGGCGGCGAAGATCGTCAGGGAAACGCTCGCGAAAGAGAAGAACGGCGCGATACCGGAGTTACGGTTCGTGATCGCGGGGGGCGCGTTGTTCGGCGAGGACGCATATGAAACCGAGGTCCGGGCGCAGGCGGCGCGGGATCTGCCCGCCGATGCGGTAGAATGGCGCGGGAATGTCGCCGATGTGCCGGGGTTATTGACCGAATTGGACCTGCTGGTGCATGCGAGCGTCACCCCGGAACCGTTCGGGCAGGTGATCATCGAGGGGATGGCGGCGGGGTTACCGGTGATCGCAACGCGCGGCGGCGGTGTCCCGGAAACTATCGAACACGGACTAACGGGCTTGCTGGTACCGATGGGCGACGCGAACGCTCTCGCGGAAGCCTTGTTGACATTTTTGCGCGACCCGCGCGCCGCGACCGAAACCGGTAGGCACGGCTGGCACGAAGTGCGAAAGCGGTTCCTGCCACGCCGCACCGCGACCGAGATCGAAGCCGTCTACGATAAACTACTCCCGTAAATCAACGTGCCGGCAGACCCGCGACCTCTTTTTCCGGGCATATTTCGCCGTTTCGTCACCAACCCGGGTAAGTTTGGATATAATGACACCGGGACATTGCACCCGTCGCCTCTAAGGCGCGAAGCAACAGCGAGAAACCCACTATGCGCGTAGGAATCGTTCACGACTATCTGGCACAATCCGGGGGGGCGGAGCGCGTCGTCGAAGCCATGCACCCGATCTGGCCCGACGCGCCGATCTATACCTCGGTCTATGACCCGAAGGCGACATTACCGTGCTTCGCCGAAATGGACATACGCACATCGTTTCTCCAGCGCTGGGCGAAGGGGTCGGCGGTGCATAAGTTCGCGCTTCCGTTGTACCCGCTCGCGTTCGAGATGTTCGACTTATCGGGCTACGATTTGATCGTATCCTCGGCATCGAGCTTCGCCAAAGGGGTAATCACCGCGCCCGAAACCTGCCACGTCTGCTACTGTCACACGCCGTCGCGCTTCGCGTGGCGGTTCCACGAATATATGGCGCAGGGCGGCTACAGCCCGATGGTGCGCCGCGCCCTCGCCCTGATGATCCATTCGCTCCGCACCTGGGATTATCAGTGCGCTAACTCGCGGGTGGATTATTTCGTCGCCAACTCGTACAACGTCGCCCGGCGCATCCGCAAGTATTACAACCGCGAGTCCGTGGTCATCCATCCCCCGGTGAATACCGACCGCTTCACCGTCGCCGCCGAACCGGCGGCGGACTATTTCCTGATCGTGTCGCGCTTCCTCTCATACAAGCGCGTAGATTTAGCTGTGCAAGCCTGTAACCTGCTGAACGTGCCGCTCAAAGTGGTCGGCGGCGGACCGGACGAGAAACGTCTGCGCGCGATGGCAGGACCGAAGACCGAGTTTCTGGGACGCTTGCCGGACGCGGACGTGGCACATTTGATGGCGAACTGCAAGGCGTTCCTGTTCCCGGGCGAGGAAGATTTCGGTATCGCGCCCCTGGAAGCGATGGCGGCGGGTCGCCCCGTCGTCGCGTTGAAGGCGGGTGGCGCGCTCGAAACTGTTATCGCGGGCGAGACCGGGCTATTTTTCGACGACCCCACGCCGGAATCGCTCGCCGAAGTGTTGCGGCAGGTGGACGTGCTCGCCATCGACCCGCGCCGCGTCCGCGCCCACGCCGAGGCGTTCGACACGCGCCATTTTCAGGACAGGATGCGCCGGTTCGTGGAAGCGAGTTGCGAAAAGCACACGAGTCGTTACGACCGGATCGGGCGCGGCGGCGCGAATGACATCGGGGCATTTAGCGACGCGGTTGCGTTTAGCGATCCGCGCTTACCGTCCGGGCACCGCGACGACGAAACGTGCCGGTTATCCGGGAATGGCGTCCACGCCAATGGCACGTCCGAGGACGTGAAGCGTATTTCCGTGGTCGCAGAAAGGTAATCCATGACCGATTCGCCCCGTCGTCGCCCCGGCGATACCGCTTCGGCGTTCAATATCAGCGAGGAGTGGCCCCCGTTTTTAATCCTGCTGTGCCTGACGCTGCTGTTTTTGGCGCAGGTTCCGGCGGTCGAACCGGCGGCGCAACTGTTCTGTGTGCTGGGCGGGATCGTGGGTCTGGTGACTACGGTCGCCGTGTGTCGCGGCTTCGCGGAGAATCTCGGGCGGGCGTTCTGGAAAGCACCGACACTGCTCCTTTTTTTGCTTGTTTCATACACCACCTACCGGTATTTCACCACCGCCCCGGTGTACCGGTTACTGGCGACTACCGATCTGCTACGCGTTTACGGCGGCGCACTCGCCTATTTCGCCTGCGCCTATATCCTGGGGAGCGGTAGGCAGATCGGCCGCCTGGTGATCGGTATCATGGTATTCGCCGTCTTCGTCGCTTTCGCCGACTTCGGTAAGTTCGGAAACGTCGGTGCCGACCGCGCAGTGTACCTCGAAGATCCCAGCGTACTCGGCCTGCACATGACCGTGGGCGGTTTTCTCGCGATGTTGCTACCAGTGCTCGCCGCGTTCGCGTTTATCCCGGACGGGGACGATAAGCAACGGATCGTATCACAACTGGTATTCCTGGTGATAGGGTTCGCATTGATTCTCGCGCGGTCCCGCTCGGCATGGCTCGCCGGGATGATCGCGCTCCTCCTGGTTGCTGCCTTGCTTGGCGCACTGGCACTCCGGGAGCGGTGGCGTCGGGGGACCGAACCGAAGCGGGCGCGTCGGTCGGAGCATCCGGTGTCGCGCGTGTTAAACTCGCCGTTCCTATGGGTGGGACTCGGACTCGCGGTACTGATCATCGGCGGCGGGTTGTCCGGTCTTCTCACCCAGCGGAGCGAGTCGCTACGCGCCGTGCTTACCGGCAATATCACAGGCGCGGGGTCCTCCTTCAACGGACGCCTGAATTCCTGGCGCGCCGCGCTGTTGATGATTCGCGAAAAGCCGCGCTTGGGCTTCGGTCTCGGCGGCTACATGGTCGAACAGGGCAAGTGGACCCATATCGGCGACGAAACGATCCAGGTCCTCCAGAACGGCACCGGTCATCAGAACCGGGCGCACAACTTCTACTTGCAGTGGGCGACGGATACCGGGTTGACTGGACTGTTTCTGCACACCGCGTTCGTGGCGGCGTGGTTCGCGGCGATGGCGCGCGGCTTCGCCGTCGCGCCGTCCCCGGAACGCCGCGCGTTCGCCATCGGCGCGATGGGCGCGGTAGCGGCGGGTGTCGTGGACGCTATCGCGTCGCCGATGTATCAGATGCACGGCACGTACGCCCTCTGGCTGGCATGGATGGGAATCGGTCTGGGTGCACTGCGCGCCGATCCGCCGCGACAGGGCATTTCGCTTTCATTCGCGCAAGGGGAGAATACCCCCGCGCCCGATCATCCGGCAATCGCTTCGGCGACTCCGGCTCGGGACTGGCTCGGTGCCGGTGTCGTCGGGGCGGGGAGTGCCGCGTTGTGCGTGTTCCTCGCCAGCGGGATCGTCGCCGAGGGCGCGCGAAAACCGCCCGGCGCGTTCCGCGTGGTGCAGGTCCCGTATGTGTCCGAGATTCGACCGGGGACGCGGATCGTCTTCAAGGCGGTTTACACGGACGAGAAAGGCGTGGATCGTCAGACGCTTCCGGGGACGCAGTGGCAGGTTTTCGCGCAAGATGACGTGCTCGGTGCGCCGGGTGCGGGCGTAGTGCGGTTGGACGGGACGCGGCAGAGCAGTTACCACGCCGGGCAGATCACGTCCCACGCCGGATTGGTACTGGTGCCGCCGCCAGGTACGCAAGCCCCGGCGATCACGGTGATCGGCACTTACCGCGACGATTACGGGCGTGTCTACCGCAAAGCCGCCACGGTCGCCGTGCGCGCCGACGCCCCGGAGATCCAGCAGTATCAATTCCCTACCGAACGGAAGTAATGCGGCGCGGCACCCAGACGGACGCGGTTACTCGTCCGTCGCGGTGCCGTCTGCCCGGAGCGAGGCGCGCAGTTCCGCCAAAATCCCGCCGAGCCGATTCTTGCCGGTGTCGTCCGTACCGCAACCCCAGTAGTAATCGCCGCTCGTTTTCTCGATGATCGCCTCGTCCCCGGTCGCGAGGAGCAAGGCACACAGTTCCCGATGCGCTTCGAACTTGGCGCGCACCGCACGGCGCATCACGTCGTCTTTGACCGCGTCCCAGTCCGCACGGAGCGGACGGTGCCGTTCGCGCCCGATCTCGGCGCACCGCATCGGTCGGGAAGCGTTCATCACCGCCTCGAAATTCTCCGGCGAGTGCGCGAACTTCTGCGCCTGAAAGTAATGCTCGCTGGTCGGGAAGTATCGCCCGTCGAGCGTAAACCCGTGCGGCGAGAAGTTCGAGAAGACGCCGTACGGCTTCTCGGTCTGCAGATAGAAATAGATCGCCATCGGGTACGTGTTTCCTTTACACGTACTATATCGCGTTGGGGGCGGGTGTGCTAAAATGTAACGTCGCCGGTGAATCGTGGGTTGATTTTCCGGGGCATTCGGTCACCGGGGCGTGAACGCCTCGGCTAACGTCTCTCAAGCCCGATAAATCGGGCTGGCTACCCGCGCGGGGCAGTACGGTTCGTCGGAGGAGCGGCAAGACGCCGCCGATAGCCGGATTTATCCGGCTTGAAGAGCGTTAGCCGAGGCGTTCACGCCCCGGTGACCGAATGCCCCGGAAAATCAACCCACGATTCACCGGTCCCATTATCGCGGCTGACGCCGCCGAGCCAGTAGCGCGTCGCGTCGTCGCTCCTCCACGGCATAGGCTTGCTCCCAAACGGCTTCGCGTACAATTTTCGTCTGAAGCGCGGACGAATCATCGCCGCTGTTTCGCGCTACTTCGCGTCGCGCCTCGTTCGCCTCGGAAAGCATCTCCCGGTAACGGCGGAAAATCTGGACCTCGCCATCGCCCATACCGCCCCACCTGCCCGCATGATTCGCCGCAAGTTCGTGGTGCTCCTGTCCGATGATGCGGCAGATGCGCATGCGGGCAATGACATCGGCTTGCGCACGCAAAATTATTGGCAGTGCCGTGTAGCAAATGACACCGCCCTCCAAGGTCATGCGCTCTCGTTCCCAAAGGAAGGTGCAATTTCCGTCGTCTAAACCCGCTCGTTGTTGACGTTCCTCCCAATCGTCCGTAGCTACCATTTCGTCGAGTCCCCAGGTTTGCAGGCGTACTGTGGCAGTAGGGGGTGGGAGGCGCGGCAGTAACCGCTTCATCTCCCGGAACGCTTGCGGGTCGGGTGCGGTGACGTTCGCGGGGCAGATCGCGAACGGTTGCGAGGGTTCGGCTTCGAACGGGGTCGCCCTGATGTTTTCGCCGTGCATCAGGAACAGGGTTCGCGGTTCGCGCTGATAGGACATGCCCCAGAAAAGGTGGGCAAGGAGTCGCGCCCCCGGCTCATCGGAAACAAGATGCCATGTTTCGTGGAAATAGTTGGTCGAGAAGGCGACATCGGTGCCAGGGCGGAGCGTCAGTACCCGCCAGATTTTCCCGTTGAGACTCAGTACCCGGAGGTGCAGTTTCAGGCGGCTATCGTCGTCGGTTCGATTTCCTGGTCGCGCTTGCTTATGCTGGATATGGCTCATATGACGCTATATCGTGGCGACGTGAAGACCCGCTAAACGAAAAAGGCGGGGGACCAAAGTCCCCCGCCCTCGCAGTGATGGAAAAACCCACCCGATTTGCGCCGCGTAGTTCGCCGGGGTATTGTCAGACCAGTTGACGACCACGAATTTCCAGGTTCTGTGGCATCCTCGCGCGGGTATTCTATGTATCTCCTTAGATTAGAGCGGTTTTCGGGCGGCATTCAGTGCGTTGATCCGGCGCGGGGACAGTAGCAGTTTCAACTGTGCCATCTCGCTGTCGGAAAGCAGAGCGGGTTCGATCCCGCCGAGCCACCCTTCGATGATGTCGTGCGCACGGTCTACCGACCGCCGCTTTTCCGCGAGTTGCGTCAGCACCGAGATGCCCGTCGCGCGTACCGACTCTTCCGGCGAAACGATAAAGCGGTTTGCCGTGTCGATCACCGCGTCGTCGGTGCGCGCCATCAGGATCGCCATCACCGCTCGGTTCGTGTCGGCGGGCTGGCGGTGGGCGACGATCTGTTCGAGGCGCGCGATCTCCGCGTCCCCCATCGGGAAACGCTTCAGCACGTCGGCGGCGCGACCGCGCACGTTCGCGGCACCGTCGGCGAGGAGGGTGATCAGCAGGTTGGTACCCTCGGTGGTGCGCGGGCGTTTGCCGTGCAGAACCTCGGCGAGTTGCCAGCGTCCGTTCGCGCTCATCATCGGCAGGAACGGGTGCAGACGTGACAGCGGGCGGTCCTCTAACAACCCCGGGAGTACGTCCGCGAGACGCGCCTGCGCGGCGGGCCGCCGCGTCCAGCCCCAGATGATCGGCTCTAACAAACGCTCTTTTGCCGGAAAGCGGGGCAGGTTGCGCGCCACCCGGTCGAATACGCCGATAGAAAGGTGCGGTGCCGATGGGGCGACGTCCGCGCGAGCGGCGGCGGTGTTGTCCGCCCCTTTGTCTGCCGTGCCACGCGCCCCCACTTTCGCGACGAAGTCGCGCAGTGCCCCGAGCAACCCGACTTCGCGCCCCAGTTCCTTACGTTCCGCTTCCGAAACGACCGGAACCACCGCCGGGAAAGACCCGCTGACATCGCTGACCCCTGCGTCGTGCCCGTGCGCCCGCGTGTTCCAGTCCAGTGCATCGAAAGCAAGTGTGGCGACGCGCAAATCGGGGTCGTCCAGGGCATTGAGGAGTAGCGTCTCCGATTCCGGGAGGCGCATCTGCGCCAGCAGATACGCCGCCGCGAACCGGCATTCGACGTGCGACCCGGTGAGTTGCCGCGACGCCAGCGCGACCGCGTTGCGCGCGTCCAGAAACGCCGCGCACCAGAGAGCATAGTACACCGTCGCCCCGTCATGCGAGTTGAAGATCGCTTTCTCCCGGTACACGTCGTCCGTCAGGAACATCTCGACCTGCCCCAGCGTCGTGTTTCCCGAGGTAAGGGAAAACCCCTCCTCCTCGACCCCGAGCCAGCCGATCACGGTGCGAATCACGTCCCCGAACCGCAGGAGGTTTTTTTCGCGGATTACGGCGAGTACGCGGACGAACGCGGCGGGGTGTGCCTCCCCGACGACATCCAGTATCTGCCGCCGGACTGCCACATCCTCGCCCGAGTCCGCGAGTAGCCGCGCCAGATACTGCCAGCCCTCGGGGCGCGACGACGACAGCAGGGCGCGGACCACATGTCGCCCCATCCTCCCGACGGGGTGCTCACCCCGCGCGGAAAGAATCAGAACCTCCTGTATGGCGTTCCCGCGCGCGGGGTCGCTACGGTCTATCGCTGTGGAAAGGATCGCCCCCAGGCGGTCGCCGATCAGGGCGCGGCTGTTCTCGCTACCGATGTACGGCGCGTACGTCGCGAACCAGACCGGGTCCTGCTCGCAGTAACGCCCGACGCCGAAGTGGGGCGAGTCGGAGAGCAGGCTTTGGAGTTGCTGGAGCCGACCGGCACGGCTGGTTTCCGTGTTATAGAGAAGGCGGAAAGGACGCGGGTTCCAGCCGACCTGATGGAGCGGCGAGATTTCCGGTGACCACCAGCGCGCCATCGCGGGTCCGAGTTTGGGGAAAAATGAACAAAAAAGTTGCTCACGTTCCGGCACCGTGATCGCGTCACATAGGGCGGCGGCTTCTGCCTGGGCCTCGACACGCCCCGGCGACGTGCGGTATGACGTGAACGGCTTTCCGTCCAGATCGCAACCGAGGAGGGAGAAGGCGGCGGCACGCAGGGCGGGCGGGAGGGTACGCGCCCGCTCTATCTGCATCGTGAGTGGCTGCGCAACAGTCGCGTCGCGTAAATGCGCCTGCGCCGTTTGCGAATCTATCATGAGAAAACTCCACTTTCCTCCCGGTCCCGGGCATCAGAGCATCCTGTCTCGCACGTCACACGGTCTGGAAAGTCTACTCGCGGACCGTTCTTTTTATCGTGCTTATACTACCAGAATTTGGATGGAAATAGGAAGGGCATGGACCGGGTACACTGTTGTTCATGCCTGTCATGCCCGCGAACGTCTTCTGGAATATCACTTTCGGTCCCTACGCCTTTACGGTGCATCGTGCGGACCTGACCTACCGCCTGGAGGAAACCGAAACCGGTACCCTCTGGGCGGACGGTCTCTCGCTCGGCACGGTCGAGATCACCGAACGGGAATCGGGGACCGCGACCCGTTACCCGTTCGGCGCGCTGCAACTCGTCTCGCTTTCCGAGAAATCGGGCGCGAATGGCAAGCGCATCCTCTTCGGGCTGGAAGCCCCGGGACGCATCCCGGTAGATGTATACCTGACCTGCACCGACCGGGAGATCCAGCTCACGGTCGAGGCGAGCCGCGACACGAAAACGCACCGTGTCGGTGAGATCCTCCTCCTGCCCGGTCTATGCGCGGTCCCGGCGGACGGCGCGTCGCATCTGGTGATCCCGCACCGCGAAGGCGTGATTCTGTTCGCGGACGCCGCGCCGGAGGAGACGACCCCGCTCCCGATCTGGGACGCGGATTCCGGACTGGTGATGCCGTTCGTGGGGGCGGTGCGTGTTTCCCTCACCCCCCCTGCCCCCCTCTCCCTCCGAAGGGAGAGGGGGGAGGCCGAGGGCGTCGGGCAACATGGCGAGCGGAGCGACACCGCCTCCAGTCTCCCCCCTCTCCCTTCGGAGGGAGAGGGGGGCAGGGGGGGTGAGGGCTTCAAGCGCAGTAAATCCGCCCTCGCCCTGCTCACCGATTCCGCCTACGCAATCGCCGATCTGTCGCGCACGAGCGATTCCGCCGTGCTGAACATGCGCTACGAGCGCGACCCCGAACGCCGCCGTCTCGATGTGCGCGTGGTCCTCATGCCGGGGGGCGATCACATCGGCATTGCCCGCGCGTACCGGGATAAACTTATCGGCGACGGCGGGCACGTGACGCTCCGTAAGAAGATGCGCGAAAAACCCGCGCTGATGGCATGGCTTGGCGGCGACGGAACGGCACCGACAGCGCGGAAGCAAGTCGTCCTGCCCGCCGCCACCAACCGCTGGACATCTATGGAGAATCACGCACCGGAAGCGGAACCGGAGAACACCGTCTATTTTGCCGATCTATGCGGCGATTGGGCGGTGCCGTTCGTGGACCTCTGGTACTACACCGACTCGCCCCGCTTCGGCGTCGCGGTCCCGCTCCTCGCCGTCGTCCACCACGACGCGGTGCCACTTTGTTTCGACACGGACGCGGACGGCGACAAGGCATTGTTGCGCGCGCTTCTTCACGTCGCCCCCCCGATCCCGGGGCGGACGCCGCCCTCGCATGTCGGGATATTACAACCCCTTCACGCGCTTTCGGTCGGCGCGTTTTTGACCGAACACCGGTTCCTGACGCCCGACTTCGCGGTAGAAGAAGCCCGCTACTCAAACGGTCTGCGCGTCGTGCTCAATGGGAGCGCGACCGACGACTATGAGACGGCGGAATTGCACCTGCCGCCGTTAGGGTTCTACGTTTTCCATGAGCGGATGGTTCTTCACCATGCTTGGCGTGTCAGGGCTGTTCAGCTATCCAAAAAACTCGCTGGCAATATTCTCCCGTCCGTTGAAACTGCGGGTTAAACGGTTTCGCAGGACGTGATTCGCACGTGATAACTCGCGCGAGCCGTGGTCCGTGATCGGATCTCCCCGCGCGAAGCACATCCGGTGAAGCCACTAAGGCTTCATAAAAAATAAAGTAGTGATTCCAGTTGCGAATACTTTGTTATGATGATTTTCTCTTCATGACATGTATGGTGGTCCCATTTGTCAAGACACCGAACGAGCCATTTTCAAGAAACATTTCTGCCCTGTATGGGCGGTTCCCTTCATAGATTTGAGCAGGCGTAGCGTTGCCCAACGCCTGGTGCGGGCGTCGCTCATTGTAGAACGACAGATATTTACTCAATCCCTGACGCGCCTCGCGCGGACAGGAATATTCTGAGAGATACACCTCCTCATACTTAACAGACCGCCATAACCGCTCCGTAAAAATGTTATCCACAAAGCGACCACGACCATCCATCGAGACACGTACCCCCGCTTCCAGAAATCGCCCCGTGAAACGCTCGCTGGTGAAATGACTCACTTGGTCGGAGTTCACTATCTCAGGCACGGCGCGGGTCAGGGCGACCTGACGGCAATCAAGGACGAACGGCATCTTGCGAAAGTTGCCTGAAGCAACTTTGCGCGTCCAACGTATCGGACAACTCCCAGGTAACCACATAGCGTGAAAACCAATCGAGGAATGTCATCAGATACATCCACCCGTCGGCGGTCCTGAACACAAGGTCTACCCCCCATACCTGTTTCGGGCGATCAATGACCACCCCCCTGAGCAAGTAGGGGTAGACCTTGTGTTCAGGACCGCCGACGGGTTTCGACAGATTCGGCTTCACGCGCAAAGTTACTCAGGCAACTTTCGCAGGGTAGAGTGCTTCGAGTCCCATCTCCGCCCGATACCGCCGCACTCGCGTAAATGGCGGAGCCATTTCGCTGAGTATGCCTCCCGATTTTGGTGCCGTCGGCGGCAAGCATGGCGACGATCTTGCGCGACCCCAGGAAAGTCAGTTCCGTGTAGAGTTCATCCAGGGCAGGCAGAACGAAGTTCTTGCCGAGGTGCTTGACCTGGACTTCCTGAGACTTCGGCGGACGCGGGTGGTAATACAAATGCCCACGACCCAGCGAAATCAGGTCTGCCTGCCACGAGATCGGTATATCCCCCTCGGTCTGCCAGTCGAGCAAGGACAACCGCTCACTGCGGCTCAAGTTCGAGACCAGATTTTTTTTTCAGCCAGTTGACTTGCGTGTTCAACCGCCCGATCTGCTCATAGGCGGATGAAACTTCGTTTCACCTGGGTTCCGCTACCTTCTTTTCCTACGCTTCGGTGCTCGCCTCGCGCTTGGTTCCGCGCTCGAAGACATCGAGCAAACCAGCGACTGCCTCCGTTCTCCATTTGGTGACGAGCGTCGGATCGCGCAAACTGCGTAGCAGTTTCGCCTGGATCTCGTTCTCGGCGGCGATCTGGGCGAGCGTTTTTGTTCCGCGTAGCGCGGCGACCACTACCTGAGTTTTAAAAGACGGGCTGTGTTGTTTTCTCATCATGACTATCCACTTTCTTAGGATAGCCCATTTCATTGTCCGAATTTATAGGACCATTATGCAACCCGGGCAGGGGCTTATTTCGGACATGGTGACAAAATTCCATCACAGCAATTCAGCCACTCCCCCCAAAATCCGAAGGTCGTGGTTATGGATCGCATACGCGATACAATGGGTGCGCTATGCGAATGAACTTTTCCCTGATTCCCGAAATCGGTATCGACCTCGGCACCGCGAATATCCTCGTGTACAAGCGGGGGCAAGGGATCGTTCTGCGCGAACCGTCCGTGGTGGCGATTGACCGCAACTCGAAGAAGGTCAAGGCGGTCGGCGAAGAGGCGCGACTGATGATCGGGCGCACCCCCGGCAACATCGTCGCGATCCGCCCGATGAGCGACGGAGTAATCGCCGACTACACCACGACCGAAAAAATGCTTTCCTACATGATCGCCAAAGTCTGCGGCAAGCGGCGCGCGTTCAAGCCGCGCGTGATCATCTGCGTACCGTCCGGCGTTACTTCGGTGGAAAAGCGCGCCGTGTGGCAAGCCGCGATCTCGGCGGGCGCGGGCGAGGCGGCGACGATTGAGGAAACGATGGCGGCGGCGATTGGCGCGGGGCTACCGATTGGTACGCCGGGCGGGAACATGGTCGTGGACATGGGCGGCGGCACGACCGACATTGCGGTGATCTCGCTCGGTGGAATCGTGGTTTCGCGGTCGCTCCGGGTCGGCGGCAACAAGATGGACGAGGTGATCATCCGCCATATCCGAAACAACTATAACCTGATGATCGGAGAGCGTACCGCCGAGGAGATCAAGATCAAGATTGGCTCCGTGTTCCCGATGGATGAAGAGTTGACGATGGAAGTGCGCGGACGCGACCTGATCGCCGGTCTTCCCAAAACCGTGGTCGTGTCGTCTGCCGAGGTGCGCGAGGCACTCGCCGAACCCATCGCGCAGGTCGTGGACAAGGTCAAGGCGGTCCTGGAGCAGACCCCGCCCGAACTGTCGTCCGACATCATTGAGCGCGGCATCACGCTCACCGGCGGCGGCGCACTGTTGCGCGGCTTCGACCGACTCCTTGCCCTCGCGTCCTCTATCCCGGTGCGCGTCGCCGACGATCCCCTTTCCTGCGTCGCCATCGGCACCGGGCGCGCGTTAGAGGAGTTCGCCGCGATCCGCGACTCCGAGACGCTTTCCGCACAATACGCCTGACGGACCGTGCTCGGTCCTTCCAACCGTTTCGGACTGCCACGTAAGTACCACCGGAAAGTTTTTGAACCGCCAAGTCGCCAAGGACACCAAGACCGGAAGGGAAGGAGAGAGGAACTCGACCGCAAAGTTCACAAAGTTTGAGAAGGGGACTAAAGCGTGTGAAAGTTTTGCGCGACTCGATAAACTGAACGGCTTGGCGATCTCGGTACGCCCCATCTTTAAAATCTCTGTGAACTTTGCGGTCGAGTTCCTCTCTCCTTCCCTTCCGGTCTTGGCGTCCTTGGCGACTTGGCGGTTCAAAAACTTTCCGGTAACTGTTCAGGGTGTTGGGAATTTTCAAGGGAGTAAGCACGTATTGAAATCGACATGGACAATTGGGTAAACAAATCCAATACAGAACTGATCGC
>JAYULM010000270.1:0-11848 GCA_043763605.1 Armatimonadota bacterium
CTCCTTGACGATAGAGGGTTCGGGCTTGCTCTTCAGTCATCAACTTGATTAAGACTGTATCGCGGAAGCGGAAAACTCTGCAATACCTGAATAGTTACAGGAAATGTACACTGCGGGGTGGCGTGTCGCGCGTGTTCCCGTCGGTGCTTTCGAGCGATTGGGTTTGTCCGTAGAACCGCTGGACGAATCGAGTGAGGGCGACCAGATCGGGCACTGCGACGTGCCCGGTTCCGCCGAACAGTTCCGCGCCGCGAGTCAGGCATTGGCAGAAGCGTCTGTGGTAGTCTCCGAAGAAGAAACGATGGCAACTTCCGCGCTCGGTTCGCCGACATCTCCCCGCGTACCCGCCACTTAAGGCGGTAGGTGGCAGGCGGCAGTGAAGCGTCTCGCCGCGCTGACCGCCCTGCGAAACGGCATTTTCCGTGCGCCTTTCCAAAAGCGGCGCGGCGGGGACCGATAAGCCGGAAACCGCGCACCTCGGACGTATAGACCGAAAGCATTTCGGTCTATACGTCCTAGGTACGCCGCGTTTCGCAGGAAACGGGCACGAACGGGCGGTTCGGGGCGCGGGCGGAAGGCGCCGGGGAGAAAACGGTACGCCGTCTACCAAGGGCAGGGCGTGTATTAGTTGAGGAACCGACCGGCGGACGTCTCCTCGGCTTGTTGATCCCTTGCGCGAACGGATGGTAGATTTGCGACATGCCGTCCACGATGGCGGCCGGCGCGAAGAAGCCGCGCTCGATCTGTTTGCTTTGCCGCCAGGCATAATCCCCGTCAGGCTGATGTGTTTCCACCAAAGCGGCAGTTCATTTCCTGCTCGATTGTCTCGGCGGCGAGATACAGAGCCGAGTCCGGGCTGCCGGAGACAAACCCTGCCTCCAGGAAGGCAATGACAAACGAAGGAAAAATACCCAAAGGCTCTAACGCCTTGTGGAGCGGTATCGCCTCCCGTACTGCCGTCCGTACCGTTTCCATCTCCATTCGTTGTGTCGTCGGCAACAGCTCTCCCACTATTTCCAACGCTTGCAGAATGGGTACACCCGAAGACAGCAAAATACTTAAAGCGTTACAGAAAAGCGCGAGAGCGAGCAGCCGCTGATATTTGGTCAGATCGGTCCAACCCCCCGGCGGAGGCGAATCCGAGGGCAGAGTCAAATAGAGCGGCGTCTCACTCGTCGGTCGCCGCCTCGCCAACTCCCACTCACGAGTCGTTACCTGCCGCGCCCTTTGGAGGGTTTCCTCCAGGACGCCGCCTGCTTCCCCTGCCCGAACCATTCCCACATAGAAGGCGGAGAAAAGTTGGGGATATTCTTTCATCGGTCCCGAGAGGCTATCGCCGCCTTCAACGCGGCGGCGCAGGTCGGCAATAGCCGGACCGTAGGGCGGCGGTATGTCTTCCAAAGCCTGTAACGACCGTACCAGGGATACGCCGCCATCTATCAGGCGAGAAAATCGCTCCGTGAAGAGAACACAGTTAAGCGGCAAGTCGGAGGGGGGCGGCTGTGTCGCAGGTGACAAAGTAACAGTCATAGGATTTTCCTTTTTGTGTGGTTCGTTGACGCCGATAGCGTTGTGGTTTCGGGTACGGCGTGGTTCCTGTAAAAAGCCCGCGCCTTCGTCGTTGAGTTGGTTGCGCAACTGCCTCTTCGCCCGGTAGATTCTTCCCTCAATGGTGGAGGGGAGGACGCCCGTGAGAGCGGCGATTTCCGCATAGGCGTAGCCCCCCCATACGTGCAGAAGAATAGCAATCCGGTTGGCTTCGGGCAGGGTAAAGAGCGCGCGATACAGTTCCCGTTGCTGTTCGCGGCGCAGAATACAAGCCAGTGGTGTCGTTGTCCCGTCCGCTACCAGCGACAGGGCTTCTTCCAGAGGATGAATGGCGACGCGCCGTTGTCCTTTGCGAAACCAGGTATTGCACGCATGGACGATGATTGCGCGTATCCAGGCAGGGAAAGCCTCCGGGGACTTCAGCGCGGGTAGGCGTGTCCACGCCTGAGCCAGCGTTTCCTGTACCAGATCTTCAGCCTCCTGGGTGTCGGCAGACCGCAGGAAGGCGATTGTAAAGAGCAGAGGGCGATAATGACGTGCCAATCCATCAAAGGCAGTACGGTCCCCCCGCTGCGCCTCGCGGACTCGCGCTGCCCAGGTGGCTTCTGTCTGAGTTGGTGTCTTTATGGACTGCACACTCTATAAGACAGTGAAATGCGTGCCTTTCCCACGACAGTCGGGAAATATTCGATAATATTCGAGGCTTTTACTGATTGCCGGAAGCCCCTTTTTGATCATGGCACGGGTGACTACCTTGCTCACCTCGCGTAGCCACAACACCGAACTCGCCACTCCCGCGCAACGTAGCCAATCGCCCCTCCCGGCAAGGAAGCGTTTTCTCGCTTCTTTGAAATTTTTTTTCACATCCGCGTAACGTCCCGCCTCTCATTGCCGTATAAGAGTCCGTCAAGCAACCTGACACTAATCGTCGCGCCGGTGCCCGGCACCGCGTACCCTATCCTTTCGTCACGGTGCTTGCGGAAAGATCGAAAATATGGACCCTATATTGTACTGGAACGACGTGTCTCTCGAAGCCAATCGCGTCAGCCACACTAACGGTAAAAAGGAACAGACCGGTCCCACGCGCAGCGCACGCGCCCTCGCCATCGTCCACCTGGCGATGTACGACGCGTACGCGGGGGCGTTGGGGAACCCGACGGGCACCCCAGGGGCTGGGACCGGACTTCCCGCGTATCTGCCGGGACTGCCCGCCGCCGTCATGCCCGCCTCGCCCGAAGCGGCGGTCGCGGCGGCGGCGCACGCCACGCTCAGCAGACTCTTCCCCAGCCAGAAGTCGTTTTTCGACCGCAAGCATGCGGAGGCGGGATTGTCCGGTCTGGGTCTGACCAACGGGCACAACTTCGGGCTGGCGGTCGCGAACGCGATACTGAAGGACCGCGAAGACGATCCGGGCGTCAGCGACGACGGCTATGCTGCCTCGATGGAACCGGGGTCGCATCGCCCCGACCCCGACAACCCGGGCCAGGGGTTTTACGGACCGTTCTACGGCGCGAGATCGAAATGCTTCGCGGTAAGCAAGCGGCACGCGCTGGAAACGCCGCCGGGAAGGGCGAGCCTTGTTAACCCCGAGTATGTGAACGCGCTCCGTCAGGTGCGCGGCAAAGGGATCGTGCCGGATCTCACCGGGACACTGCCGACCGGTGCGGCCGGCATTGACCCTCGCACCCCGGAGGACACGCTGGTCGGCATCTACTGGGGCTACGACGGGGCACCCGGTCTGGGGACGCCGCCGCGCCTGTACAACCAGATCGTCCGGCTCGTCGCGCAGGCGCAGGGGAATGCGGTGGGAGAAAATGCCCGCCTGTTCGCGCTCGTGAACGCGGCGATGGGGGACGCAGGCATCCTCGCCTGGGAACAGAAGTATCTCCATGACCTCTGGCGACCCGTGCTCGGCATTCGCGAGCACGACACCTCCATGGGACCGGCGGGGACCGGGATGACCGGCTTGGACGCGGACTGCGACCCGAACTGGTTGCCGCTCGGGGGACCGAGTTCCAACGCGAAGAACCAGCAGTTCATCGCCTGCCAGACCACGTATCCGCACAGCACAGAGGTAACTGGCGTCGTCAAGAACTTCACCCCGAACTTCCCCTCGTATCCTTCCGGTCATGCCACGTTCGGCGCGGCGGCACTGCATATCACCCGCTTGTTTTACGGCAAAACCGGGCTGGAAGCCGACGATCTGCTCAAGGACGGTAGCGGCGCGGACCTTGGGTTCGTTTCGGAGGAGTTCAACGGGTTCAACACGGATAATCTGGGGACCGTCCGCCCCCGGCATAACCGGAAGTTCGCGGGCGGGCTGTGGGAAATGATCGTCGAGAACGGACTCAGCCGCGTCTTCCTGGGGGTCCACTGGGTGTTCGATGCCTTCCCGGTGGACGCAGCCGGGAATCCGGACCTGACTAAAACACCCGGCGGCGATTTCGCCCGCAACATCGGCGGCGTCCCGCTCGGCATCAAGATCGCGGAGGACATCTTCGATGGCGGACGCGATAGCGGGTTGGAGCCGTCGCCGGTCTGACCGCGCCCGAAATGCCGGAGGTTCGCTATCTCCGCCGGGTGCCCGTTCGCTTCACGACGAGCGAACGGGCACCCGGTGCGTCTCACGCGAGACGCGGTCTATTTTTGCTCGTCGGGGAGTCGGGGCGGTAGCCAGACTGATCCCGCCTTCCCTGTCCGTCAAGGGTTCGCGGAGGGGAGATTTTCGATGGGATCAGGGCGCGGGTAACAATCTTGCTCCCCTCGCGTAGCCACAGCACCGAACTTGCCACTACGGCACAGCGTAGCCAATCGCCCGCGCTCAGGGTCACGGTCGAAAAGGCGTTTTGCAGGAACGGCACGTAGATCGCCGCCCCGTGGAGTGCTAATGACAGCCCCAGCGCACTCCATAGATAACGGTTTCGGAAGAATCCGGCGAAGGCACTCTGCTCATCCGAGCGGGCGTTAAAAACGTTGAAGAGTTGGAACAGCATCAGCGTGGTGAACGCCATCGTCTGTGCGTAACGCAGGCTCCCCGAACCCGCGATCATCCCGCCGGGGAGCGACGCGTCCAATATCAGTAGCGTCCCTGCTGCCATGATCACGCCGACGAATACGATCCCGCCCCACATGCGACGCGTGATAATGCCCTCCTCGCGCGGACGGGGCGGGCGGCTCATGATGCGGGGGCTTGCCGGATCGACGCCCAGCGCGAGCGCGGGCACACCGTCCGTGACCAGGTTGATCCAGAGAATCTGTGTCGCGAGCAGCGGCAATACGACCGTGCCGCCTTCGGCGCGCAGTCCGATAACCGACGCCAGAAGCACGCCGAAAAACATTGTCATCACTTCGCCGATGTTCGACGACAGCAGGAACCGCAAAAACTTGCGGATGTTGGCGAATATGGTGCGCCCTTCCTCGACCGCCGCGACGATGGTGGCGAAGTTGTCGTCGGTCAGCACGATGTCGGCGGCTCCTTTGGAAACGTCGGTGCCGGTGATCCCCATCGCAACGCCGATGTCGGCGGTTTTGAGAGCCGGGGCATCGTTGACGCCGTCGCCGGTCATCGCCACGGTCGCGCCGCCGCTTTGCAACGCTTTCACGATGCGCAACTTGTGTTCCGGGTTGACGCGGGCATAGACCGAAACCTCGCGCACGATCCGCGCCAGTTCGTCGCCGGACATTTTCTCGATCTCGTCGCCCGTCACGGTGCGCCCGTCGGTGGTAATGCCCAGTTCGCCCGCGATGACCGAAGCGGTTTTAGGATGGTCGCCGGTAATCATGATCGGACGAATCCCGGCGTCTCGCGCCCGTGCTACCGCCTGCTTGGCTTCCTCGCGCGGGGGATCGATCATGCCGATCAATCCGAGAAAAACCAGTTCCTCTTCGACGCTCTCATCGACCTGCCCGGCGGTTAGCGCGGCGGGCAACACGCGCTCGGCGACACCCAATGTTCGCTGTGCCTGACCCGCAAGTTCCTCATTCGTGCGCAGGATCTCCGCGCGACGCTCCTCCGTCAACGCCCGTGCCTCCGCGCCGACCAACTCCTGTGTGCAACGCGCCAGCAGTACATCCGGGGCACCCTTCGTGAAGACGAATAGGTCCCCCGGTTGCTCGGCATCTGAGTGGACCGTACTCATCCGTTTCCGGTCGGACGAGAAAGGCACTTCCGAGACACGCTTGAAGCGCGTTTCGAGAGTTTCCGCAGTCAGCCCGGATTTACGAGCCGCGACTACGAGGGCGGCTTCAGTCGGGTCGCCCTGTACCGTCCACTGTCCGTCACGCTCCTGAAGCACCGCGTTGTTGGCGCGGTCCGCTACTGTCAGTGCCCGATGCAGTTCCGTGAGCAGTGCGCCCTCCGGCGGCGCACCATCGCCCGCACAGATCGCGCCCGTGGGGGAGTAGCCGGTGCCTTCAAGATCCACGCGCCCGCCCGCGGTGACGACGGCACGCACGGTCATTTCATTCCGAGTCAGTGTGCCGGTCTTGTCCGACGCGATAACTGTGGTAGAGCCGAGCGTCTCGACCGCCGCGAGATGGCGCACGATGGCGTTCCGCTTTGCCATGCGTTGCACGCCCATCGACAATACCGTGGTGACTATTGCGGGCAACCCCTCGGGCACCGCCGCGACCGCGAGGGCGACACCGAGGATAAGGACATCGAAGAATGCCGAGAAGCCGCGCACGTTCCCCAGGAGAATGATAGTGAGGATCATCACCACGGCGATAACGACGACGATGATGCCGAGCATCTTGCCGAGTCGGGCGAGTTCGTTTTGTAGCGGCGTCGCTTCGTCGGGGGTATTTTTGAGCAAACCGCTGATGTGCCCCATCTCGGTCCGCATCCCGGTCGCTGTGACTATCGCTTCGCCATGCCCGTAGGTCGCGACCGTGCCGCTGAAGAGCATATTCAGGCGGTCGGCGATTCCGGCATCTCCGGCGATGGTCGCCACATCCTTCGCGACCGGCAGACTTTCCCCCGTCAGCGTGGCTTCGGACACCTGTAGCGAGGCATTCTGAATCAGCCGGGCGTCTGCGGGAACGGTGTCGCCTTCCTCGATCAGAAGCAGGTCGCCCTGCACGACCTCCGCCGACGGAACACTTCGTCGCTCGCCGCCACGTATCACGTTCGCCTGCGCCGCCGCCATCTGGCGCAACGCAGCTACCGCCGATTCGGCACGCGACTCCTGGACGTATCCCATGAACGCGTTGGTCAGCACCACGGCGAAGATCGCCATCGCCTCATACGGCAACGCCGATTCACGCTCGATGAGCCACAGCGCGGTGGAGATGACCGTCGCGACCAGGAGCAGGATCACGAGCACGTCTTTGAACTGCGCGAGAAACTTTTTCCACGCCGGAACCGGCTCCTCCGTCGCCAACTCGTTGCGCCCGTCCCGTGCAAGTCGTGCCTGCGCTTCGCCCTCACTCAACCCCTGCCGCGCGTCCGTGTTCAGCGCGGTCAGCACTTCCTCCAACGTTTTTTGGTACGACGTTTCCTTGACCGACGCATCCGTAGAAGTGTTCGGAGGGGATGTCTTCGTCGAATTTGCCAATGTCATCAGGATATTCCTACTTTCGTTCGGGAGAGAGTATAGACGAGTGCGATGGTTCCGATAATCGTGGCGGGCACAAGGAGTGTTGCATATTCCAGCGCACGAAACAGCACCGCCCCGACCACGCCGCCCGTAAAGAACGCGGAGATAATAAGCAGAGAAAGGTGCAAGCGGCGTTTATCTATCGGCAACCCGCGAATGGCATGTCCGAGGAAAATGCCGAGGTCCGTGAACATCCCCGAAAGATGCGTCGTGCGAATGACCGTGCCGCTATAGGTCGTGACCATCGCGTTTTGTAAACCACACGCGCACGAAGTCAAATAGATGCCGATTTCCAGGTTGTGTTCCAGTAGCGGCACGGCGAGACACAACAAGGCGGCTTCGATAAAGAGCGCGGCACTGTACCGCCTTCCCAGGCGAAATGCCGTGTCCTGAATGATATACCCGCTGAGCACCGTGCCGACGAAGAACGAAAACATCACGGCGGCGACATGGAGCGATGCCGATCTATCCAGGCGGGCTAACGCCGCCGCGAGCATGGAAGTTGTGCCTGTAACATGCGTCACGGTCTGGTGTCCAAATCCGAGTAATCCCACCACGTTGACTATGCCTGCGACAAACGCGAGTACCCATGCACCGATCCATACCCAGCGCGGTTGCTTGGTAATCATGATCAAATCGCCTCTCAATAATCCGAAAGGACTTTCGGTGGGAACGCGGCGCGTAGTGCGTTGAGGACGGCGAAAACGTCGATCACTTCCTGTGCGACGGCTCCGACAACCGGGGTCAGGTAGCCGGTTGCGGCAAGCCCCATGCCGATCACGCTGAGTGCCATGCCGCCGACCGCGCTTTGCAAGGCGATAGTACGCATCCGGCGGCTGATATGAAATAGCACGTCCACCTTTTCCAGGGAACTGTCCAGAATCACGGCGTCTGCCGCCTCACCGGTGATCTCGCTGTTGTTGCCGAACGCGATCCCGACCGTGGCGGCAGTCAGGGCGGGCGCGTCGTTGATGCCGTCGCCCATAAAAATCGTCGGCGCTTTAAGTGTTTCGGCGCGAACCAGCGCGAGTTTTTGTTCCGGGCTTTGACTCGAAAAAACCTCGGTAATCCCGACCCGTTTCGCCAGATATTCCACCTCTCCCGCCCGGTCCCCCGAAACCAGCATCACACGCCGGATGTCGTGTTTCGGCGCGAGATGCTGGATAAACCGTGCGCCTTCGGGTCGCGGCTCGTCGCGGAAGCGGAACGCGGCGGCGTATTTTTCGTCGATGAGGGCAACACATTCCATGCCGGACACAGCGGGCGGAAGCGACGCGGCGAACTGCGGGTACAACTTCGCTATTTTGCCGCGCCCCGTGACATGAACGCGGCGACCGTTGATCGTCGCGTGTAGCCCTTCCCCCGGCAACTCACGCACCTCGGTCGCGTCCTGGAGCGGGACACCGGCTTGTGCCGCCGCGTCGGTGATCGCCCCGGAAAGCGGGTGTTTGGAGTACCGCTCCAAACTGGCGACCAGCGCGAGAACCTCGGTTTCCGTAAAGCCATTCGCGGGCAAAATCTCGGTCAGTTTCGGTTTTCCGTAGGTGAGCGTCCCGGTTTTGTCGAACAGGGCGACGCGGCAATCGCTGATGCTTTCGAGTACCGCCGGGTTCTTGATAATGATGCCGCGTGCCGCCGCCACGGAAATCGAGCCGATGATGGCGACGGGAATCGCGATCAGGAGCGGACACGGCGTCGCCACCACCAGCACCGCGAGAAAACGAAGCGGGTCGGCGGACAGTCCCCAGGCGACCAGGGCGATTGCCACCGCGAGCGGCGTATACCACGCGCCCAACTGGTCGCCCAGGCGGCGCAGATGCGGTCGTTGCCCCTCCGAATCGCGCATCACCTGCATGATTTTGGCGTAGCGCGAATCACTCGCCGGTTTGTCGCACCGAATGGTGAGCGCGGCATCGCCGTTGATCGCGCCGGACAGAACATTCGTCCCCGGTGCTTTGGAGACGCGGTACGGTTCACCGGTCAGGTACGACTCGTCCATCGTACCGTGTCCAGCGGTAACGGTTCCGTCCACTGGGCAGAGTTCGTGCGGGAAAACCTCTAAAATATCGCCGATAACGACATCCGAGAGCGCGACTTCGACCAATTTGTCACCGTCGCGCCGTTGTGCCCGGAGCGGCATCCGTTTCGCCAGCGCGGCGAGAACCGAGGAAGCGTTGCGGATGGCGTAGTTTTCTATCGTCTGCCCCCCAGAAAGCATCAGCACCACCAATGCCCCGGCGAGATATTCGTGGAGCAATGTGGCGGTAACAATCGAGATACCCGCGAGCAGATCGGCACCGAACTCCCGGCGGAACATGTTCGCCACCAGCCCGTACAGGAGCGGAATCCCACCGACGACCAGCACGACGAGGAGCGGCACATCCGACGTTGCTACGCCGCCCGTGTTGCCGGTGACGCGCAGACCGAACCGCAGGAGCAGGTGAACCGCGATACCCAGCAGGGCAAGCGTCGCGATTTTGCCCTGCCATCGGCTTCCGTTGTCGTCTGTCGGCGTTTCGGTGTGGTTCATTTATTTCCTTGGACGGGCGTGGGAAGCCCGCGACCCTTTTCACTCAGATAACCGTCCTCAATGATCAGAATGCGTTGCGCTTCGTATGCCAGACGGTCGTCGTGCGTCACCATAGCCACGGCGACACCGGTTTCCTCGCCTATTTCCCGCAACAGGGCAAAAACTTCCTTGCCGTTCTGGCTGTCCAGATTACCCGTAGGCTCGTCGGCAAGGAGCAAGCAAGGACGGTTGGCAAGGGATCGGACGATGGCTATGCGCTGGTTCTGACCGCCCGACATCTCATCCGGTGTTTTGTGGAGTTCTTTTTCGAGTCCGACCCGCTTTAGCAGTGCTATCGCGCGTTCCCGCTCCTTTGCCGGAATAAAGCCGTAGCGTATCAGCACCGGTAGCAACGCATTTTCCAGACAGGTGAACTCGTCCAGCAGGAAATGCGCCTGGAAGATGAAACCGATCCGCTCCCGCCGCAAACGCGCCAGTTCATCGTCGGACAGACGGGCTATATCCTGTCCGTCGATATGCACCGTACCGCGTGAGGGACGGTCCAGGCAACCGAGTATATTGAGAAGCGTGGATTTGCCGGAACCGGACTGTCCCATGATCGCGACAAACTCCCCGGCATGAATTCGCAGATTTACATCGAACAATACCGGTGTCTCGACCTTACTATGGTAGGTCTTATAAAGATGTTTCGTCTCGACAACAAGGGAGTCTTTGCTCATCGGAGAACCTCTACCGGGTCCAGATGCGCGGCACGGCGGGCGGGCAACGCGGCAGCAAATACCGTTGTGACGACAGCCGAGGCGATGGCTATCGCCACCAATTGCCAGGTCAGGTCTGAAGGAAAGAGCGGTTCGCCGATACCTCCCGGTCGCGTGGCGGGTTGCCGCAGTCCGCCGAGACCGATAATGAGGGCGGAGGCAATCGCCGCGCCGGACACCGCTCCAATCAAGGAAATAAAGAGTCCTTCCAACAGAAAGGTCTCCAGTATCTGACGACTTGTTGCCCCGATGCCTTTCAAAATACCGATCTGTTTCCCTTTCTGGACCACGGAAACAATCAGTATGGAGGCGATGGCGAAGCCCGACGCCACCAGCGAAAACCCGGAGACAAGATACGCGGAGGCGTCATAGGCATTCATGGACCCCAACACATCGGGGAATTCGCGTGACCAGGATTTCGCGTCCACCGGTAATAACGTCCCGATACGATCCGCCAGAGCATCCGACTGGTAGAGACTTTGCCCCTTGACCAGGATCATGGTAACCGCACTCCCGGTTGCGAACAGACTCTGTGCGGAACGGAGCGTAACGTACTCCGCTGCCACCGCATTGCGTCCGGGGTCATAGATGCCCGCGATCAGGAAGGAGTCGGAGTGATTCTCTGCGGCGAACCGAACCCGGTCTCCTGTCGCAACACCGAGATCACGCGCCGACTTGTAATTCAGAACTATCTCGTTCGCACGAAGACCGTGGTATTTTCCGGCAATGAGAAACTTGCCGACGGGAATAATGGTGTCCATACGTTCCGGGTCCGCGCCTGTAATCTGCGTTCCTACCTGCTTCCCGCCATGAGACAGGATTCCCTGCCCCATGACGACCGGCGCGACTGCCGTGATTCCGGCAATGCCCCGGATGACCGCGACATCGTGCGACCAGTTCTCCAGATACTTGCGTTGCGGGTTCTGTTTCTCGATGCGACTCGTCGTCAGCCCCCGTGTAGCGTCGCTTTGCGACAGGGGAACTGCCCTTTGCTCCGCCGCCTGTACCGTGATATGCGGCAGGACATCGGTTAACATCGCCGTCACGCTCTTTCGGATACCGAAGACAATCGCGGAGATAAAGACGACGATAATCACCCCGGCTGCCACCGCACAGATGGTCAGCAGGGTTTGTCCTTTTCCAGAGCGCAGATGGCGAAGCGCGAGAGTCAGGGCAAAGTTCCTCATGGAGTTGCATCCCTGGTTGCCGCGTTCACTTTTTTGGCATCGCGCCGGATTTTAAGCGGCGAACCTGCCGTAAACTTGATGTTCGCGTCGGTTACGACCTGTTCACTGCCCTGGAGTCCTTCCAGAATAGTCACCTGATTCCCGGTCACTTCGCCGGGCAGGACGACCTGCCAGCGGGCGCGTCCTCCAGCGGCATCTATTATGTAATGGCGGTCGCCATCGCTACGC
>JAYULM010000271.1:0-11770 GCA_043763605.1 Armatimonadota bacterium
CTGCGAGCGACACCCCCCCGGCGACGCGAAGCGTCTACAGCCGAAGGCTTCCAGCGGAACGGTTTACCGTCCGCACTCGAAACGAAGCGAATTGGTACAACGCACGAAAGGAACCGCCCACGCTCAGCATATCGGCGGATAATTTATAATGAAAAATGCGAATGAATGTTCGTTCCGATGGCGACGGGGAGTCATGATTCTCGTTTTCATGGCGGCGGCGGGCTGTGCACCAGAGAAAGAGAAACCGACCGTGTCCGAATCTGCCATATCGAAGGCGTCCACCCCGGTCACGGCTCCGTCCCCTTCTCCCGCACCGCTCTTGCCCAGGTCGGTGTTGCTAACCGGCTCGCTCAAAGCCGTGCGCGAAGTCGCGGTTTCGCCGCGACAGGACAGCCAGCGCGTCGCCGCCGTGCTGGTGCGCGAGGGAGAATCGGTACGCGCGGGGCAGGTGCTCGCACGGCTTGATGACCGGGATGTCGCTGCGAACGCCCGCGCCGCCGACGCCACCGTGCTGTCTGCCGAAGCAGGGATAGCGCAAGCGGTCGCCGCGTACCGCCAGCAGGTCGCCACCGCGCGGAGTGCCGTCGCGTCCGCCGAAGCGGGCTTGAACGCGGCGCGGGCAAATCTATCACAGGTCCGCGCCGGAACCCGACGACAGGAGCAGGCGCAGGCGGACGCGCAGGTTCGTATCGCCGAAACGAGTCTGAAAAAGGCGGAAACCGACCTCGCCCGCCACGAACGCCTGCAAAACGCGGGGGCAGTCGCGCCTGTAGAAGTCGAGCAGTACCGTGTCGGGCGCGACGTCGCCGACGAGCAGTTGCGCTCCGCAAAGGAGGCGGCTTCCCTATCGCGCGAGGGTGCCCGCACCCAGGAAATAGCGCGGGCGTCAGCCGAAGTGCGGCAGGCGGAAGAGGCGGTGCGCCAGGCGAACGCCGCGCTCGCGCAGAACGGCATCCGGCAGTCGGAGATCGCCGCCGCCCGCGCGGTGCTGTCCGAAAGGGTCAACCAGCGAACGGTCGCGCGGCAGGCGGTTTCCGACGCCGTGCTCCGTTCCCCAATTGGGGGGCGTATCTCGCTCAGGGACGTGGAAGTCGGTCAAACCGTCGGCACGGCGAACACCCTGTTCAAGATCGTCGCGCCACGCGTCCGCTTCGAGCCGAACGTCCCGGAAACCGATCTGCGCCATCTGTCGGTTGGGCAACGTGTCGCCGTGCAGGTCGATGCCCTGCCGCGCCGCTCGTTCGCCGGTCACATCGCCGACATCGCCCCGACCGGACAAACGCAGGGTCGTTCCTTCGCCGTGCGTATCGAACTATCCGACCCCGAAAACACGCTCCGACCGGGCATGTTCGCGCGGGCAACCGTAGCGCGGGCAACCGTAGCGCGGGCAACCGTCGCCCGCGCTACGGTTGCCCGTGCCGAAGTTTCCCTCGCTATTGTTGCCGCGAAAGGAAACCGCTAACCATGCAACGACTCGCCGAAATCAGCGTGAAACGCCCCGTGTTCGCCGCCGTGCTCGTTCTCGCGCTTATCGCCCTCGGGCTATTCGCGCTTCCGAATCTTGGGATCGAACGCTACCCGAACGTGGACATTCCTTATGTCGTCGTCACTACCATCGTCCCCGGTGCCAGTGCCGCCGAGATCGAGACCGACGTTACCGAGATCGTCGAGGAGCAGGTGAACGGAATCAGCGGCATCGAAACCCTGACCTCGGTTTCCTACGACGGCTATTCGCAGGTGACGCTACAGTTCAAACTGGAAAAGGACGGCGACACCGCCGCACAGGAAGTCCGCGCGGCTGTGGACCTCGCCCTGCCCGACCTGCCGAAAGAAGCGGAAAAGCCGGTCGTCAGCAAGGAGCGCACCGACGATATTCCGGTGGTCCAGTTCACGCTGTCCGCGCCTAACGAAAGGACGCGCGACCTGACCGAGTACGGCAAGCGGCGACTGCTCCCGCAACTGCAGGGCTTGTCCGGCGTCGGCGGCATCGCCATCGTCGGCGGGCGGGCGCGGCAGATCAATCTCGAAACCGATAGCGAACGTCTCGCGGCGTTCGGGTTGAGTGTCGCCGACGTGCAATCCGCCGTGCAGTCGCAGAACGCCCCGGTTCCCGGCGGGACGCTGGATCAGGACGCGAACCGGCTCGCCCTGCGCACCGACGGGCGCGTCCCGAATCTGGAGAGCCTTGCCGCTGTTCCGATCAAAAAAGCGGAGGGGCGGATCATTCACCTGCGCGATGTCGCCGACGTGTACGACGGCGAAGCCGAGGCGAAAACGCTCGCCCGCGTGAACGGAACACCCGCGCTCCTCCTCAGCGTACGCAAGCAAAGCGGCGCGAACGCGGTCACGGTCGCGCAGACGTTCCGAGACCGCCTCGCCGAGATCGCCCCGACGCTCCCCAAAGGCTACCGGACCGAGATCGTGCGCGACGAATCTATCTTCGTAAAGTCGGCGGTCAGCGACGTACAAACCCATCTCGTGCTCGGCTCCGTTCTCGCCGCCGTGGTCGTGTTGATCTTTCTGAAGGACTGGCGGAGTACGATTATTGCCGCTATCGCCATTCCGGCATCAATTATATCTACGTTCGCGCTGATGCAGGCGCAGGGCTTCACGCTCAACGTCCTCACCTTGCTCGCCCTGACACTCGCGGTCGGAATCGTGATCGACGACGCGATACTGGTGCTGGAAAACATCGTGCGCTTTCAGCAGGAAAAAGGGATGGACAGCGTGACCGCGACGCTGGAAGCGACGAAAGAGATCGGTCTCGCGGTGCTCGCAACGACACTATCGCTCGTCGCCGTATTCGCCCCGGTCGCTCTGATCCCTGGTCTGGTCGGGCGGTTCCTGCGCTCGTTCGGCTTGACGATGGCGGCGGCGATCCTGGTCTCGCTCTTCGTCGCGTTCACCGTGACGCCGATGCTTTGTAGTCGCTGGCTGAAAAGGTCAGTGGTTAGTGGCAAGTGGTCAGTGGACAGTGCCGGAAGTCCGGTTGCCGCGCACGGCGACTCGTCTTCACTGTCCACTGACCACTTGCCACTGACCACTCATCAGGACTGGCTCACCCCCCTCGAAAACCTCTACGCCCGCATACTCCGTGCCGCCATAAAACCGGGGCGACGCTGGATCACGATGGTTGCCGCACTCGCGACCATCGCCTCGACTATCCCGCTCGGAATCGCCGCCAACAAGACGTTTCTACCGCAGGACGACCAGAGCCAGTTTCAGATCGCAGTGCGGACGAAGGAGGGCACGTCGCTTGCCGAAACAGGGCGCGTGATGGAGTGGGTCGCCGCCGATGTGCGCACGTTGCCGGATGTGCGTGGGACTGTGGTTACGGCGGGCGAGATCAGTCCGAACCGGGGCATCATTCTGGTGCGGATGCCGGAGAAGGACGAGCGGAAACACAAGACTACGCAGGACGCGCTCCAGACACAGGTTTCGGCGGCGGTTTTGAAAACCAAGTACGCGGAACTGGACGCGCTCGTCACGTCGTCAGACCCGTTCACCGGGGGCGTCGCGGCGATCCAGTATGTGCTGACCGGACCGGAGCGGGATCCGCTGGCACGGGTCGCGGAAAAACTTGCGGCGGCGGTCCGCGTGGCACCCGGCGTCTCCTATGCACGGGCGACGGCGTTCGGCGGTGCTCCCGAAGTGCGGGCGACCACGGATCGCGAACGCGCCGCCGACCTCGGGGTTTCGTCCGCCGATGTCGCGCTGACGCTTCGGACCCTTTCGGCGGGCGATGAGATCGGACGGTACGCGGAAAACGGACGGACGTATGACATCGTGCTCCGCGCCAAGCCGGACGTACGCACCGACGCCCGGAACTTCGGCGGATTCACGGTTCCCGCGACGGAGGGGGCGGGCGGACAAGTTCCGCTATCGCAGGTCGTCACGTTCCGCGAAGGTAGCGGTGTCACCGAGATCGCCCGGTACGCGCGGCAGAACGAAGTCCGTGTGCTGGTCCAGCCCGCGCCCGGCGTCAGCACGGACGCGGTACAGGCGCGTCTACAGGCGGCGATTGACCGCGAACCACTGCCCGCCGGGGCGCGCGGGTTCTGGGAGGGTGACTCGAAAGAGATCGACCGGACGTTCACCGGGTTTTTAATGGCTTTCGCGCTGTCAGTGATATTCATGTACCTGATTCTCGCCGCACAGTTCGAGTCGTGGCTGCACCCGATCACGATTCTGTTGTCGCTCCCGCTCTGTGTCCCGTTCGCGCTCCTGCCCATCGTGCTGACCGGCGACTCGATCAACCTGTTCTCGCTCCTCGGGATACTGGTGCTGTTCGGGATCGTGAAAAAGAACTCGATCCTGCAGGTCGACCACGCGAACGGTTTGCGGGCAGGCGGGATGGAACGGGACGCCGCCATCGTGCAATCGTCGCGGGACCGGTTGCGCCCGATCCTGATGACCACTATCGCGTTCGTCGCGGGCATGATTCCGCTCGCGCTGTCGCACGAAGCCGGGGCGGAGACCAACCGCTCGATCTCGGTCACGGTGATCGGCGGGCAACTCCTGTCGCTCGCGCTGACCCTGATCGCGACGCCGGTTTTCTATTCCGTATTCGACGACCTATCGGGAGCCATCGGAAAACTCCGAAAGCGGCTCGGTGGGGCGAAAGTAGTCGCACTCGCGGTGACCCTGTTCCTTCTGCCGGGCACGGCGTGGACGCAGGAACCGACGACGATTCGCACGGTCGAGGAGGCGGTCGCGCTCGCCCTGCGTACCAACCCGGAAACGCGGATCGCCGCCGAACGCCAAGCGCGGGCGCGGCTGGGCACCCGGCAACTGCGGGCGGGTCTGCTCGCGCCGCAGGTATTCGGGTCGCTTTCCTACACCCGCCTGTCGAACGCCAACGCGCTCGGCGGGGCGACAACCACGGCGGGAAGTAGTGTCAGCCTGCCCCCGAACGGCGGAACGCTCACCGCCACGCCGCCGGGGGAAACGCGAGCGACGCGGCAGTCCGACCCGTTCGCCGATCCGCCGCTGGTCGATCCGTCGCTGTTCGCCGCGCAATCGGTGGATTTGAACGTTAGCACCGCGCAAATCGGGGTCGCGCTCCCGGTCGATATTACCGGCACGCTCCGCGCCGGAGTCGCTGTCGGGCGGCTCGACGAGCAGATAGCGGCTCTCGACGCCGAACGGACTGCGAAGGAGATCGCGCTGGGGGTGCGGGTCGCCGCGTATGAACTGCTCCGCGCCGAGGCGGTCGCACGGGTCCGAGACGCCGCACTGGTCCGTGCCGAGGAGCAAACGCGCGTCAACGCCGAGCGGAGCAAAGAGGGGTTGGTTTCCGAGTTCGACCGGCTCCGCATCCTCGCCGAGGAAAAGCAGGTGCGGCAGGACGCCATCGCCGCGCAAACCGGCGTCGAGGCGGCGCGCAACAGGCTCGCGCGACGGATCGGCGTTCCGCGCGGTGCCCTCCGGCTCGAACTCGCGGACGCCGCGCCGGAAGTCGAACCGGACGAAAGCGAAAGCGACATCGAAAGACTGTTCGCGCGGGCGATGGCGAAGCGACCGGAAGCCGCGCTCGCCGCGCGCACCGAAGCCCGCGCGAAACGCGCCACGCGCTTCGCCGGACGGACACAGGAGCCGGGTCTCGCGCTCTCGGTCGTCGGGGTGTACAACGGGAATCAAGCCGGGTTCGGGTTCGGCGGCTCGTCCGTGCGGGGCACAGGAACGGTCAACGCGACTCTGACCATCCCGCTCTATGACGGCGGCGCGACGCGGGCGGCAGTGCAGTCGGCACGTTCCGAGGAGCGGGAAGCGGCGTTGCGCACGGAGCAGTATTTAATCGGGATTCGCGCCGAGATCGAGTCCGCCATGCTGGCACTGCGTGACGCGCGGGAACGGAGACGGCTCGCGGCGTCCGCCGCTGAAGACAGCCGCAAAGCCGAAGCCATCGCCCGCGTGCGTTTTGCGTCGGGGATCGGCACCCGCCTGGAACTGTTGGACGCGCAAAACACGCTCACCGAGGCGCAAACGAACGCGGCGAGCACCGGTTATGACGTACGGATCGCGCGTGCCGAACTCGCCCGCGCGGTCGGCGACTGAAGCCTGATTCGTGCGTCCCGGCATAGCGAGACGCGCCCGCGCCGTTTCAAGCAACTACGGACCAAAACTGCCCTTCACTTTGCTCGGTGCGACATACTCTATTGCCCGAACCCGGTTTTACCTTGCTGTTGCCCCGACGGTGCTTTCGGTTTAGGACCTGTTAACCTGAGATTGACAAGAAGGCTGAGCAGGTCGAACCAGAAGGGTGCCCCCTGCGCGACCGCAATCGCAGTGATGAGCAGACCAAAGGACTTGTTCCCAATGTCCGCTGGGTTCTTTAACCTCTTCTCCCAGTCCGGGTTCTTCCAGCCGAGGGGCAGATCACTCGCTTTAATATCCGCCAGAATCGCATTTTTGGCGGCACCGGATAACTCCTCGGTGACTGGGGAAACTGCAACACTCCCAGGTGAGGATGATGGTGTTGGTGTCGCGGCGACGAGAGCGACCGCCGCTGCAACGGCGGTAGGTACGCTTCCGGCTCGGGCTTCTTGATATGTTGTGCGAGCGATGCTCAACGTATCGGCGTTCAGTAACAAAACCGCGCCCAGTGCCCAGAAGATCAAATAGATCTGGGTCCTACGTTTATACGCCCCGGTCGTCCGGTCGAGAGCATGCTCGTACCATTTCTGGATTTGAGCCTTTGCCAGGTTTTTTTCCGATTCTATGGGTCTGCCGAAGCCACTGGACATGGGCGCGGAGATATCTGCCAGTAAATAAAGCAATGCCTTGGCATGCTCATCTCGAAAGGTAGCGCGCTCTTTATTTTTCACTTCATTATCCGCTTCTTTTTTGTATCGGGCAACAACGGCTTTCCGAATCAGATCGAGAGAAATCGGGTTTGGAGTATCGCTTATTTGTGGCGGGTGGAGAACGTAAAACAAGGCATCGGCGAAGGTGTCGGCAGGGATGTTGGAAGGCCACCGATCCGCACGCACATGTAAGTCACTCAGGAAACTGAATAAACGGTTGCCTTTCTGTCGTGCTTTGAGAGCGGTGATCATCGGGGTCTGGTATATGTCCCGCGTGAACCCCTCCCCAACCAGACGGCATACCGTGTCGTATAGCATTTTGGACCGGCGTTGCACCATGGCGGCGGTCCACTCGTTCAGCGCGGAACAGCCCAAACTTAGGAACAGATAAACGAAGAATAAGGTGATCGCCACTGAAATGGCAGGGGAAATATTCGGATTCGGTGGATTCATCGGTCGAGACTTTATTCAACCGGGGCGGAGAAGCAAAAGGTATCCCTGCCCCAGCTACGGATCTAGAAGTTGACGGTGATAGAGGCGAAGGAACCCAGCCGGTTGGACGAACCTGTCACGTCCGTGCGCGAGTCGGGGATGGGTTGTCCGACCTGCAGATCCGAAGCGAGCCGTTTGACCTTACCATACACCACACCCAAGCTCAGAACGACGCGCCGCTCAGTGCGTCCGAAGATAAAGCCAACACCCGCCGCGTAGAACGGGTTCTCGTTGGTGACACCCCCGCCGATGCTGAGCGCAGGCTGTACGTCCCAGCCAAGTCGGGGATAAACGTGGGCGAGTGCCCCTGGGAACGCCGTTCCGTTGCTACCGGGGAGACCGACGATATAACGCCCCTTCTCCGTGCGAATCAGGTTGCCTGCGTCGTTGACCTCGTCCGTGATGGTGATGCCATTGCTTACCGAGGTAATGGTGCCCTTAACCGCACCGGCGGGCGCGGTCGTGGTGGTCGTGCTGGTGCGCTCGGCGGTCGTGACGGCATCATCGGCGAGGTTTGACAGGAAGAGACCCGCGCTGAAATTGACCGCCCACCCGCCGACCACGTCCAGCTTGACCGAACCCTTCTTGGCACCTAGAGTCGCCGCAACGGTCGGAATGGCTTGAAACTCCTGCTTGGGCTTGACATCGTAGGTAAACTCCACGGCGTCCCCCCCCGCCTTCATACTATACTCGGCATAAAACACGGTGTCATCTATGATCGAATCGAGTAGCAACGCGCCAGCACGCGCGGCAGTACGCACGTCTGATTTCTTTTCAAGCACCTTCGCTGCATCCTCCAGCAGTGTCGTGGCCAGTTCGTGCTCGTCATTTGCCATATCTTTGGATATAGTTTTAAGGGAAGCACGAAGTTCGATGTCGGACAGTTTCTCCAGGTTGTCCTCGAATACCTTCAGGAGTCCCGTGCCGTTACCAGTATCAGGTGCCACTTTATTGACATATGCCTGTGCATCCGATTTAACCGACTGACGGACAGAGTCGTTGATTTCCCGTGCGAGGATCAGACGGTCCTTGAGCTTCTCCTGAAGCTCCACAGAGCGAATTACAATGCCAAGACTCGCCGCGTAGGTCTTGATGTCATTGTTTCTGAAAGCGTTCGGAGTTACCGCTGCTGCCTGAACGCCTAGCAAGTTCTTCAGCCCATCGGGTGGGGTAGCATTGTACGTAAGCGTTTTCCCTTCAATGGTAACGTCGTAGAGGACACGGTTCACGTTGACCAGGCGGAAGCGTGTGGGTTGGCCGCTTTTGACTTTGCCCGGAGCGGTATCGGGAGTTTCACGGCTAAAGTCGACATAGACAACCTTCTCGGTCGTCTTAGATAATTTATCCCTGGCTATCAACTCCCCCACCAGGGGTGCCGCAAACGAGGTGTGAGCGGTGGCGAGGGTGCCCGCGAGCAAAGCCAGGGACACGACAGAAAAGCGAATCAGATGCATGTATTCCTCCAGATGTGTTGTGTGGCGCGACCGGATCGCGTCGATTAGAAGCGGACTGTTCTACCTCAGGGCATGCGGCGGATGCTGGTTGCGAAAGGTAAACACCGGCAGGGGTAGAACAGTCCAGAAATCACGGCGGGGAAGGTCAGAGATTCAGGATAGCCTCGCGGAGTGGGGCGACCAGTTCGTAAAACCCGCCGAAACCTGCTACCCCGCCCGGCATCGTCTCGTGGATGCCGATAACGACCGGCGGGTTGCTCAAGGGCAGTTTGTACGCGGGACCACCGCTGTCGCCGGGGGCGGGGTTGCTTGTGGAAACGCCCCCGTTCGAAACCAGCTTCCTGATGAATACGAAGCCGTTCTCGGGCGACAGTGCCGCCGCCGAGCCGGAGTGGCGTACCCCTGCCTCCTGATTGTTTGATAGACCGTAACCGGCAATCATTACCGGGCTGGTGATGCTTGTGGAACTATTCGCGAGAATCGCCGGTTCGACGTTCAGGTCGTTCTGCAGTAGCAGTACAGCTAGATCGGCAGAACCAGGCACGAACGCGGCGTCTATTACATTTGTCAGTGCGACGCCGGAAGGGTTGACGTTGACGTCTGTCGCCGCCGAAACGGCGAACGCTGTCGGCGGGTGTCCCTCGCCGACATGGCTGGCGGTGAGAACCCGGTCCGGCGCGATCAATACTCCGGACCCTACAAACGTATGTCCGGCACCATTCTTCAGCACGACGGCGACGCAACTGGTTAGAAAGTTTGCCACATTCACATCGCCAATGATCGTCGGTAGTACCGGAGGCGTCTCGCGCATTGCGGAACGAAAGGCCGCCCCATTCCCGAGCACGTTCGCCGCGCTTGGAGCAGAACGGGACTTTGTGATCGAACCCAATGCGTTCACGAAATGTAAATCGGTGTTACCACCGTGCTCCTTCGCCGCAACACGAGCGAGAACGTGTGCAGACTCAATCAGTTCGGGGGAGAAGCCTTCTAAAAGAGACGTGCGGTGCCGACCAAATCCGGTAAGAGACTCCTCTGCAGAAGCCGTGTTATCAATGATAGCGGCGGGAGACGTGTCTGCGTCTGGTGATTGAGGCGATTCGTCGGACATCTATTTGTCACTCCTTTGTACGTCTACGCAGTGCTTGTATAAACCAAGCGTAGAGTTATAGACCAATTGTAGCATAGAAGCAAGATGTTGTCAACACTGCCGGACATGAAACGATGCCAAATTCGGTACATTATCGTCTGCCAACTTAGCCGATGCCCCTTATATTGTCGCGCGAAAGCAAAAGGATAGACGATTTTATCGCTTACGGCGCATCGTGCGCGAATTGCGGGCTGAGTGGCTTCGCCCGCAGTTTCAATTGACGGGGAGACGCGCCCGCCCTGCTCCAGCAGGTTTTCTTTGCCTGTTTCTTTAAATGGGTGTAGGAGTGTTTGTTCGTCAGCAACAACGCTTACGCCGTTGTGAGGTTGAAAACGTTATGAACTTCGATTTACTGAAACGCCTGTGTGAAGTCCCCGGGATCAGCGGTGCCGAAAGCCCGGTCCGCGCGCTCGTCGCCGAAGAGATGCGCCCGCTGGTGGACACGCTCACGGCGGACGTGATGGGCAACCTGATCGGCGTCAAAAACGGCGCGACGACGGACGGTCCCCGCGTTATGATCGCCAGTCACCTCGACGAGATCGGGTTCCGCGTCCGGTTTATCGATGACAAGGGGTTTATTCGATTACTCCCGGTCGGCGGATGGGACCCGCGCAACATGGTTGCGCAGCGCGTCCTCGTGCATGGCTTCGCCGGGCAGATTTTGCGCGGTACGCTGATGCCGGGGACGAAACCGACGCACCTGCTTTCTCCCGAAGACGCCAACAAGCCCGTGAAGATCGAGGAGTTTTTCGTGGACCTCGGCTTGCCGGTCGAAAAGATCAAGGAGTCGGTGGAGATCGGCGATATGGTGACGATGGACCGCACCTGCGAGCGGATCGGTGATACCGTGACCAGCAAATCGCTCGACAACCGACTCAGCGTATTCATTATGATCGAAGCCCTGCGCCAGTTGCAGGACAAATCGGTGAACGCCAGCGTCCTCGCCGTGGCGACTACACAGGAAGAAGTCGGTTTGCGCGGGGCGACTACCGCCGCGTATGCCCTGCAACCCGACATCGGGCTGGCACTCGACGTGACACTCGCCGTGGACATTCCCGGTACGCCCGACTCCGATGCCGTGACCCGGCTCGGCAACGGCACCGCGATCAAAATCTCCGACTCGTCGCTGATCTGCCACCCCAAACTGGTGCGCCACTTCCGCGACATCGCCGAAGCGAAGAACATCAAATACCAACTGGAACTGTTGCCGCGCGGCGGCACGGATGCGGGCGGCATCCAGCGCAGTCGCGGCGGCGTCGCGTCGTTCACGCTCTCGACGCCGACGCGGTACATCCACACGGTGAACGAAATGGCGCACGTCGCGGATATTCAGGCGGGGATCGACCTGCTCGCCGCGTATCTGGAAGAGGCACACACGCGGCAGTATGGCTACGAAGGCGACTTTTAGAGGACCATTCGTTGGGGCGTTTTCTCTCACCCCCGCCCTCTCCCGTTGTCTCTCTCACCCCCCAACCCTCTCTTTCATTCCGATGAGAGAGATTCTATGTTTCGTGTCAAGGGGGTGGGGCTAAATTCTTGATCCCTCATGCGGAAATCACCGCGCTGACCGCAATCGTGGCGTCCGTCTCGGGCACCACTTTGTCGCGGGTTGGTTGCACCCCGACACGCGACACGTCGTAACGAGTCCCGTGCTTATGCAGGGACCAACACAGACGGGCGATCTTGCGAGCCACCGCGCACAGAGCCGCCGTGCTCGACAGACCCTTCGCCCGTTCCCGCGCGTACTCAGCCATGAAAGGACCGCAATGAAGCGCAATTCCCCTTCATTCCGGTGGACTCGATTTACAACGAAGATTCGCCTGAGCAGACAGATACAGCAGACGTCTCAACTCCGCATCCCCTTGATGGGG
>JAYULM010000272.1:0-11741 GCA_043763605.1 Armatimonadota bacterium
GCCTTCCCATTGCGCCCGGAACCGCGCGGTCTGTTCCGCGTCGGGGATCGTGTCGCGCGCGATTGCGGCGATGCGTTCGCGTTCGGCTAAGATCAGGGCGGACAGGTAGCCGCGCACGTCGGCGACGTGCGTCAGGAACGCCGACATCAACTCCTCGCTTTTGAGTTCGCCCCGCGTGTATTTTTCCAGCGCGCCGGTTTTCATCTCGCCGAGTTCGTTACGCAGGCGGATCAGTTCTTGAATATCCGGGGTGGCTTGGGCTTCCAGTGCCAGTGCCGAGCGTTCGAGGCGCGTCACTTCCCCCATGTATACGTCGAAACCACTGTACCGTCGCTGTCGCCACCAGCGATACACGAAGTAACCGGCAACCATGATCGAAATGAGGAACGACTTGCCGTCCTCCAGTCCCTGTACGAAGTCGCTGGTGACGACTGGCTCGTTGCGGTCGCGGTAGGCAATCGCGCCGGAATGGATCGGCATCTCCGGCGAGGACAGCGAACCCGCCTCCGCGAGACCGGGCAACGTCGCGTCGCGCGCGAAGCCACCGGCGAACGTCGCTTTCAGTAACTGCTCGACGGCTTCGTCCGGCACACTGTCGCGGGCGACCAGTAGCAACTGCGTACCGAGGGTGGTAACTTCGGCGGGCGGGGTCGGGGCGGGTATGACGCCGTAGGCGAATGCCGGGATCGCGACTTCGTGCAGGGTCGGGTGGCGCAGGGACAGGGCGCGCGCGAACGGGATGGGCATTAACGCGTACCCGTGCTGGTGGACCAGCCGTTCGACTACCGGCGAGGGGATGAGCGAGACCGTGAACAGGGCGTCGGGCAGGTGGACGTAGGCATACGTTTCCAACTGCTTGTACGAAATGTCTTCGTCATTAAAGTCACGCCCCGCCTGAAGTTCGGCGAAATCGAGTGCGACCAAGGCGATGCGTCGCGTCCCGCTCCCTTTCGTGGAAAGGTTGATACGTTTGCCGCGCAGGGCGCGAAGTCCGCGATCCCGCACGGCGGGTGCCAGTTCGCGCTTGACCAACAGGTGAAGCGGCTCCTGCGCGATGGACGCGACCTGCCGGACATGCGGCTGTGTGCCGATCCCGCCCTGGATCAACGCGCAGTCGAGTTTCCCGGCGGAAATCATTTCCAGTGCTTCCGAGGAACCGCCGGTCTCCACGAACGAGATCCGTACTCGCCGCCTTCCCACGTCACGGGCGAGCACCTCGGCTATCTGATGCCGCCGCCCGAGTTTCGCGCCCGCCGTCATACGGAGCGCGTACGTGCGCGGGCGGGCAGACCACCAGAACAGCACCGCCGTCAGCAGAAGCGCGACCACGGCGGCAACGGCAAAAAACACCCCACGCGGGACGGGTGTCGCCGGTCGCGGCGCGGCGGTAGGCACTGTCATCGTGGGAGCGGGGGCGGGATCGGTTGTGTCTGGCATGCGCGGGCGCGGTTCGCTTTCTGTGGGTTGTGGTTACGGGGACGGTTCGGTCGGAACCGGCGCGGCGGGCGGGCTGAACGCCGTGGCATCCAAGCCCGATAAATGGCGCGTGTCGTTGTAGCATCCCAGCCGCCAGCCCCAGTTCCCATGCTGGTTGTCGTCCGTTACGCGGCGGTGACAGGACCAGTGCGTGAGCGACGTGTTTGTCGTGTGAAAGCGCGCGCGGGGAAATTCATGCGCGTTCAAGCCGAAAAAATGCACGAACGATCCGTCGATGACGCCGCCGTGACACACTATGAAGACCGTCTTGCCCCGGTGTTCTTCCGCTATTCGCGTGATCGTCTCGCCCACGCGTAACATGAAACGTGCCCAGGATTCGCCGCCGGGGTCAACCGGCGTCAGGGGGTTGACGACGATGTCGGTCCACCCGAAGCGGCGTGTGTATTCGTCCTTCGATAGCCCGTCCGCCTCGGGACCGACGCGCAACTCCTGCAGTTCGTCGTCCAGAAGCACGGGTAAACCGAGCGCAGGCGCGACAATATCCGCCGTCTCACGGGCGCGGGGGAGCGAGGAGGCGAGCAGAATGTCCGCGCGGATCTCGCCCGTGGAAAGCCGGTCCCGTAACCGCACCGCTTGCGCCCTGCCGAGCATGGTCAGCCCGGTGTCGCCCCGGGGACCGCCCATCGCGCCGGTGACGTTCACAACCGCTTGCCCGTGCCGTACGAAATACAGGTGTGTTTCCGCCGCTTCGTCGGGAATCAGAGCACTCATGTATATCTTTTCGACGCCGAGGCAACGGCATCCTGCCGCAAATAAAAAAGCGGCGGAACCACGTCGGGTTTCGCCGCTTCCACAATCTTCGTGTGGAGAGGAAAGGAGATCACACAGCAACAACTGTAGCATACGGGCGATAATTTTGTCAACGCTATTTCGCCGGATTGAAAAATGGTCCGAATTACCGGGTCCGGCTTACGGCGGCAGAAGGAGCGCGAGCGGCTCGCTGGGCACCGCCGTGAGTGCCAGATCGCCCATGCCCCGCCCCGATTCGTGGTAGAAAAAGCCCGCCGCCGCGATCATCGCGCCGTTGTCGGTGCAAAGCGCGGGCGGCGGATAGAAAAGTCGTAAGCCCGCCGCGTCGCACGCCGCGCCCATCCGCTCCCGCAGGCGGGCGTTCGCGGCGACGCCCCCGGCGAGAAACACCCGCTCCACGCCCGTATCCCGCGCCGCCGCCACGGTCTTGCGCACCAGCACATCGACCACCGCCTCCTGAAAAGACGCGGCGAGATCGGGAAGTGAGGGTGTCGGGTTCGCGGAATCGCGGAACGTCCCGTTCCGGCTGACTGCGTTTCCGCTGTGCTGGGTGTCGGGGGGGGCGCGTCGTCGCCGGGGTTCTCGCCTCCGGAGCGAATCCCGATTCCGTGTTCCCTATCCACTGACCACTGACCACTGACCACTGATCCCTTATTGGTCGTGCCGTGGAGGACGTTTCGGACGGCGGTTTTCAATCCGCTGAAGGAAAATTCGTACGTGTCGGGGAGGTAGGCGCGGGGGAGTTTTACCGCGCGGGGGTCACCGCTTCTTGCCGCCTCCTGGATCGCCGGACCGCCGGGATAGGGCAGACCCATCAGGCGGGCGCATTTGTCGAACGCTTCCCCGGCGGCGTCGTCGCGGGTCCGCCCGAGCAGGCGATAATCGCCGTGCCCGCGCAGGTGGAACAGGTCCGTATGCCCCCCGGAAACGACCAGGGCGACGGCGGGGAAATCGGCTTCGGATTGCGGGGATTCCGCCCCCGCCGGAGTGAGGAAATTCGCGTACAGGTGCGCCTCGATGTGGTGGATGCCGATCAGTGGCACGTCCAACGCCATCGCCATCGCTTTCGCGGCGGCGACACCGACCAGGAGTGCCCCGAGCAGTCCGGGGCGGTTGGTGACGGCGATCAGGTCGATCTCGCGCGCCGTGATGCCCGCCTCCCGGAGTGCGGCGCGGACCACCGTGTTGATCGCCTCGACGTGGCGGCGCGCCGCGACCTCCGGGACCACGCCGCCGAACCGGGCGTGTTCCGCCATCTGCGACGCCACCACGGAGGACAGAATCCGCCGCCCGTCGCGCACGACCGCGACGGCGGTTTCATCGCACGACGTTTCGATACCGAGTACGTTCATGTAATGTTCCCGAGGAGTGCGTCCGCTTCCCGCAGCAGGAGCCGCTGTTCCACCCGGGTTTCGATGTCCGTCGACGTCGGCAGGGCGCGGATCATCCGCAGGTACCGCGTCGCTTCCACCTGGTTCCCGATGCGGGCATAGATCAGTACGAACAGGATGTAATCACTGAACCGGTTCTCCGGAGTGAAGGCGCGCGGCATAGCCGCGCAGATTTCCAGTTCGCTTTTCGCCATCTCGTACTTCCCGGCGCGAAACAGGAGCGCGGCGAGCGTATTCCGATTTGCCCAGAGCGCGCCGAGCGGGTCGGTCTTGTTCGCCGTACCGTTGGCGGTTTGCTTCTCGGCGTCCGCGACCGCCTTCCGCGCGATGCGCAAGGGGGCTTCGTAGTCAGTCAAACCGCCCTCCCCGAGGGCGCATGTCCACGCGGCGAAGTTGGCGTCCTCCGGTGAACTGTCCGCGCCGCCGAATTTTTTTACCGCCTCAAAACACAGCACGCGATACCCGATTAAATCGTTCTGGTTGAGGAGCGCGTAGGCGTGCCACGGATAGGTCACGCCGGTATTGGGGAACCGCTGGCTGTAGCGCACACACTCCCGCGCGACCTCTTTCCAGCGTTTCGCCCCGAGAAGGCAATCGATCCGCATCCGATAGACGTTCTCGACTTCCGGATACAACTCCTGGTACCGGGTGTAGGCGGAGTAGGCGGCGTCGTACTCGCCCTGCAACCGGCGTGCTTCCCCGATCCAGAAATAACCCTCGGCGGCTGCTGCCGGGTTCGTCTTCTTCAACTGTTGCGAGAACGATTCTACAGCTTGCTCGTACAGCCTGACGGACATAAGACACTGCCCGCGCAGGAGGTAATCCATCTGGACCGGCTCATTCTTTTCGAGCAGGGCGAGATCCTGCAGGGCATCGTTGTACCGCGCGAGTTGCTGGTATGACCGCGCCCGGTTGAGATAGGCGGACCCCGCCTCCTGGGGCCGTTGGGCGATGCAGGCGGAAAAATCCGCGATAGCGGCGTCGTAGCGACGCAGTTTCATATAGCAGAAGCCGCGCTGAACCAGCGATGGGTAGTCACCCGGCTTGCGTTTCAACACGGTCCCGAACGATTGGGCGGCTTCGGCGTAGTTGTCGAGCGATTTCCCCAGGTTCTTGACGTCGTCATAGATCGCGGCTAACTCGAAGTAGAGTGCGGCGAGTTCGACCGCCGAAGCTACGTCGAGCGGGTTGTTGGCGATCCGGACTTTCAGTTGCTCGCTGCGACGGCGGTTGTAGTCGTTCAAGCGTTCCAGTGACGACTCGGCGTATTTGCGTTGCTCCTCCGCGTTCTTGCGCTGGGCATCGGCGATGCGGCGTTGTTGCTCGGCAGCGAACCGCGCGAGGCTTGCTTCCTCGGCGGCAAGACCCGCCTTTTTGCTCTCCGCCTCTGCCCGTTTGCGTTGTGTTTCCGCCGCCGTCGTTTGTTTCATTGCCTCTTTGCGTTGCGCTTCGGAATCCTCGCCGCGCTCTTCGGCGAGGTGCTTCTGCTTGAGTGCCTCGTTTTTGGCGAATACGGCTTGCGCCGCGCTGTTACGCGCGGCTCTGGCGGCGGCGTCGGCGCGGTTTCGTTGCGCCAACGCTTCCTTTTCCGCCTGAACCGCTTTCGCCTCGCCCGCCTTCGCCCGCCGTTCGCTCAATCGCGCGGCGTTCGCGCTGGCGCGGGTCTGCGCCGCGCTCCTGCGCGCCGCTTTCGTGCTATTCTCGGCACGTTCCTGATTATCCCGGGCGATACCCTCCGCGAGATTGGCACGGTTTCGTTCATTCTCGGCGCGGTTTCGTTCGTTCTCGGCGCGGTTCTGCTCTTTGCGGGCGAGAATTGCCGCGCTCCGCGCCTCCTCCGCCGTTCGGAAGAGTTGTGCGGATAGGATCGCCATCGCGAGGATGACCACTGCCGCGATGGAACCCACCTGCACCCGTGCGGCGAACGCCGCCTGACGCTGACGCCGCAGTTCGGCGTCCGGCATGTTGCGCAGCACCCAGTTACGGTCGAACACCGTGTGGTAGATCCGGTTCCGAAGGCGCAACAGGTTCGTCGCCTCGTCCACCGTAGCGATGCCCGCGAGGCGGAGCAACCCGCAAAGCGGATTCGTCTCGTCGTCCTTGATTCGGTCGCCGCGCCGCAGTTTCCCGTAAAAGTCGAGTACGTCGGCGAGCGGCGGCTCGGAACGGAGCAGGCGATTCTGCACGAAGGAAAGGTTGTCGTCGCTGTCGAGGGCACGTTTGGAAAGGAAGTTTCGCTCGGTGAGTCGGTCTACTTCGGCAACCGTTTCGCACCCCTCGCGGGAAATCTCGCGGCACAGGCGTTGCGTCAGATACGGGTGCCCGCCCGTCCAATGAAGGACACGTTCCAGGAGTTTTTCGCCGTTCGGTCCCATCCCTTGTGCGAGCGTTGCGGCTTCCTCCGGGCGGAAGTCCATCAATTTGACGCGCCGTCCGATGTTGAACGGGGACAGGCGGGTGTCCTGGATCAGATCTGCCGGCGTGGCGACGCCGATGATACCGAAGGTCAGGCGGTCGTAATTGGAATCCTGTACGCGGTGGTTATAGCACTCCCGTATACCGGCGAAAAACTCATCGGCGGAGAAAGGGAGGGAGCGCACCGAGTCGATCTCGTCCACAAACAGGATCAGCGGACGCGGCGCGATGGCGGGCAGCACGACCTCTTTAAGCGTCGCGAAAAAACGTTGCAACGGACCGATATTGCCGTTCGCCTTCCAGAACTCCTCGCACTCGTCTTCGAGATCGAGTTGCTCGCCGAGCAGGGTGATCAAGCCGTCATACCATTGTTCGGCAGAAAGGTTCTGCCCCACGGCGGTCAGGTCGAGCACCACGACCGCCGCGCCATCGTCCTTGAGGCGGCGTACCGTGCGAATCATCAGGCTGGACTTGCCGATCTGGCGCGTATTCAGCACGTAACAGAACTGCCCCGCCCGCAGTGCCTCGTACAGGTCGGTATCCGCCTGCCGGGTGATGTAGGAGGGGGCGGATGGCGGCAACGTACCGCCGGTCACGTAAAATGACTTTTCGCTTCGAGCCGGGGAAGGGCGCGGTTTGTCTATAGGAGGCGGCGGCGGTGGCGATGATTTTCCTACAACGGTCGGCATGAGCAAGTTTCCCGGACCGTATTGTATCGTCGCTACGGATTCGATTCACCCCGGAACGGTTTTTATAGGTCGCGAAAGTTTTCGGCGTCGTTCTGGCGCGGCAACGGGACCGCATTTTCGTCTAAGCCGTTGCCGCCCCCGCCCCCTCCGCGCATCGTATTGTAGTCCGGGACGACTCCGGCGACTTCCCAACCGTCTGGTCCGCCCATCAGAATATATCCGAAGCGCGCCCGTGTCCCGGTCGCGGTCAAAACTTCCACTTGCAGAAACGCCTGTCGCTCGTCGCCTCCCGCCCGTTTCTGTATCCGCGCCGGCTCGACGGTGATCTCTTTCACGCCGAGCATCCCCGCGTAGCCACGGCGGATCATGTCGCCGAACCGCGCCGGTTGGGTGTTCTTTCGTATGTCCGGCATCGCGTACGCGAGAGCCTTTTCGAAGTCTTGCTTCCCGATAGCCTCGACCTGTCCACGGACCACTCTCTCCAGCGCGGCTTGCGTCGCCTTGTCTGCGGCATAGGTGACGACCGGGATTGGCGTCGGGCGTGCGCCGGGGGCACTGGGGCGCAGGGCGAGCAACCGCTGCCGGTCGTCCGCAGCGATGGTTTGTTCGCGTTGGTGTGCGGCATCGGTTGCGAAACGTACGCCGGTCATCAGCAGGATCAGCAACACCACCGGCGCGGCGGCGTACAACAACACGCGCCGCCGGGAGGGGGACTGTTCCGTTTGCCCCGGGGTTGCACCACCGGGGCTATCGTTCAAGGGGTCTGTCGTCTGTGACATCGGGAATCGGCTACCTCGGGCAGTCATGCATATCGGGCGTCGAGTACGGGAAGATGGTCGGATTCCCGCGCGCGTCTTTCGCATTCTTCGTAGCCGTCATGGACAGCCCGCTTCCCGCCTGCGACGTTCGGGGCGGGAGGTCGCTGGAGTCGGTGATCGGCGCGAGTGCCATCGCTTTGTAGGCATACGCTCCGGCGGCGACCATCGCCGCGATCAGGCTCGCCGCCGCGACGAACGCCGGTCGGTACGGCCGTCCGGCGGGCGCGAAAAAGGCGGGTGTCGTCGGCGCGAGGGTCGGGACGGGCACCGCTTCCCCGCGAAACTGGAACGGTGGCATCCCGCCGTCCTGACGGATCGCCCCGGCGACGAGGTGGGATACCCGGGCAAACTCCGCCTGCTTCTCCTGGCAGTGCAAACAGGATTGCAGGTGGCGTCCTACCCAGAAAGCGCGCCACGACGACAATTCGCCGTGTTGTAAAAGAAAAATATCCTGGTCGTGTTCGGTACAGTGCATGATTATCCCCTCGCCGCCGTTGCCGCTGTGTGATGGTTCGCTTTGCGCGGGGCGGGTGTCATGAGAGTGTCTTCCGAGCGCGCTGCCGAAACCGCAGCCATCCGTTCCACTCCCGCCATTCCTTGTGCCACCAGATCGTGCCCTCGATAGAACTGATACTTGACCGTATTCAGGTTGCGATTCAGTACGCGAGCAATCTCGGGCAGAGTCAGTTCCGCCCAGTAATAAAGGTCCAGTACCTCCCGCTGTGGTTGCGGCAGGGTGTCTACCACGATACGCACGGTCTCGCGCGATTCTGCGGCGGCATACAACTCTTCCGGGGTTTTGTACGCGGTCATGTCGCCGGTCGGTGCCGCGACCATCGCCGCGTTCAGCGCGCCCTCGGTCAACGCCGACGCGGAAACCGCGCCGCCGCCGGACCGCTTCTGCCCCCGGTGGTAATCCATGCACTTGTGCACCGCGACGCCGTATAGAAACGTCCGGAAGCAGGCGCGTCGCTCGAAGCGGGGGAGGGCGTTCCACACGCCGATCCACACATCCTGCGCCAGATCGTCCACCGCTTCCGCCCCGACGCGCCGCCCGATAAAACCCTTCAGTTGTCCCTGATAGGTAGACACCAGCAGATCGAATGCACGGCGGTCGCCACGTCGCGCCGCCTCGACCAGACTGGCATCCCCGCCGGTTGGTTGATCGTTTGCCGTAAATTTATCGGTTAATTTTTTCCACAAAGACACGTCGTCTACACGCCTTCCGAAACTGTTTTGTCAGTCGCTTATTGTACGCCATTTCGCTCGAAACCGCGAGGGGAACGATCTGTTTCATGCTATCAGTCGGGGCAACGCGGGATTAAGTTGGCTTTATGAGGAAGGAAGTCGGGGGAATCCATTCCCCCGAAAGTGCCGGGACGGTCACGTGAATTTCAACCCGACTGGAGCCGCATCCAGACGACCAGAGAGCGCCACAGGTGCTGTCCGAACGGGGTATTGGCGAGCAACACGACTAACGGAAAAGCGGCGCAGATGGCGAGGCTCGCCATGAGTGGGGCGAGTCGGTGGCGACGCGCGTACAGCCGCGAGACGCCGCGCGCGTCCACGAGGCGGCTCCCGACTTTGAGGCGGACGAGGAATGTGGACGCCATGCCGCCGCGCCCCTTGTCCAGGAAATCTTCCAGATGCGAGTGGGTTCCGACCGCGACGATAAGGTCTGCCCCCCGCTCGTAGGCGAGTAAAAGTGCCGCGTCCTCCGAGGTTCCGGCGACCGGGAACGACTGCGCTTCCAGATTTAGCGCGTGGACGCGCTCCATACCGGGGGCGGCGGCGGGTCCTTCGGCGGATCGCGGGGTGGCATAGGCATGGACGATCAGTTCTGCCCCGCATTTCAGCCCGGCGTCAGAGATAGAGTCCATGTCGCCTAAAATGATGTCGGGGCGCACCCCGCGCGCGAGCAGGGCGTCCGCCGCACCGTCTACAGCGACCACCGCCGGTTTCTGCTCCCGCAGGAACAAGCCCAGTTGCGCTAAATCTTCTTCGTAGCCGTCCCCGCGCACCACGATCAGCACGGCGCGACCGGCAAGCGCGGTCCGGGTTTCGGGGACAGAGACCGGGTCCAGAAGCAGTGAGCGTTCTTCCTCCCGGTCGAGATAACGCAGGGTGTTTTGCGCGAAGTCGGAAAGCGCGTCGTTCAGGTTCGCCCGCGCGGCATGCGTCTTTTCGTCGAGGATCGCGGGGGTGAACGGCGTCAACCGGATCGCGATACCCGACTGTCTCAATGTATTCCCGGCGATGCTTCCGGTCTCGCCGTCGCGCAACACGCCGAACAGGTCGTCGGATTCCCCGGCACGCTCATATAGGTCGATACCCGCGTGAAGGAGCAGCGCGGGACCCCGGTTCGGGTAGTGCCCGGTGATGAAGGGGGCGTTGTTCACTACGGCGAGCGGTCGTGCCGTAATCAGGGTGCGCGCGGCGACGCTGTCGAGGTCGGGGTGTTCGAGTATCACAATCGCGCCCTGCGGAAGGGTGGGGGCGAGAAGTTTGGTACGCTTGCCCAGCCGTATTATGCCCGTGGCACCGCGCTCGCGCGGGAGGGACGGAACCCCGGGGGCAAGTAATCCGATTTTCTCCCCTGTCGTGTGATTACCCTTTTGCGCCATATTCCGCTATTACGACGATTATGCCCGCGACGTTCGCGAAATGTCAATGGGTTGTTGGGTGTTAGGTGTTGGGTTTTAGGTGTTGGGGGCATTTATGACCTGAACACGCGCGACGGCTCACGCGACGCCCCCGACACCCGACACCCAACACCCTAATCGAAGACTACGTCGCCGCCGAATACGGATAGCACTTCCTGTACGAGCGGTTCGGCGAGCGCGACGGCGCGGCGGTCGGCGGCAGAAACGGTGAGGGGCGGCGCGTCCTGTCGCGCCTGATAGGGTGTCTCAGGGGCGGCTTCGCGGTTGAGCGTCGGACGTTCGCGCGGTACAGGTGCGGGCACGGGGGTGGCGAACGCGGAGGGAGACGGGGCGGGTGCTTTTGCGGCGGGGGCGACGCTCTGCCCCCCGCTGAACCCGAAGGGGGCTGGTGTCGGGGTTACTTCCGTGTAGGCGGAAGGCACCGCATCGTTCGCCGTGATCGCGGCGATCCGGTCGTAGCGTTTCTTGTTGTCCCGCGACTCTGAAACCCGCGTCCGGCGCGGCGGTGCCGACATCGTCGGGTCCAGTTCGAGCCGTACGCCGAGGGTTTCGCGCCCCATCACGTGCGCGAGCAACCGCTTGATGAACGCCTGCACCTTCGGGTTGTCGTCTAACATTTCGTACCACTGCCGGTTGTGGAACGTAATGATCACCGTGCGCCCGACGACCTGCGTCGGCTCGGCTTGCGCCATTTTAAGTGAACGGTAGGTTCCCTGCGAAATCCGCTCGGTGCGACTCATGAACGCCGCCCACACCTGCCGCACTTGCGCGATAGTCACCGGCGGCTCGCCGTCGTCCGCCTCGTCAGAGGTCGAATAGGCTACCGGAGCCGGAACCGTCGGCGTTTCCGGCGGGACCGGGATTTCCTGTATCGCCCGTGCTATTGCTGTTTCCTCCGCGTTTCCGAGAGAGAGGGCGGGAGGGTGCGGGGTCCTCTCTCTCGACGTAGGGAAACGTGGGTCGCCCTGTAGCACACCGTTTTCCGGCTCGGGGGGAGTCGGTATAGGCGGCGGCTCCAACTTCGCGACGGGCGCGGGGGCGTCGTCAAATAACCCCGGTCCCGGTTGCGGGTCATCGGCAAACAGTTTCCATTCGTCCGTTTCGGCGGCAACGGGTTCGGCGTCCGTGAGTGGCTCGGCGACCGGGGCGGTCGTTGTCTCGGTTGCCGTGGCGGCTATTAGGGACGACCGGGCGGGAACCGGGGCGTCGAAAAGATCGTCGGGCGCGTCGTCATCACCGATGGGCGGGAAGCCGTAATCCTCGGCTTCGTCGTCGTCGGGGATCGGGTCAGCGGCGAAGTAGGACGGGGCGATTTCGGGTGCGTCGGCGTCGTCCCCCCTATCCCCCAGCCCCTTTCCCCCCTCGGAAGGGGAGAAAGGGGAGCCGGAGGTGGCGGCTACCGGCAACGGAGCGTCCCCGGCATCTGGCTCCCCTTTCTCCCCTTCCGAGGGGGGAAAGGGGCTGGGGGATAGGGGGGACGACGCCGACGCACCCGAAATCGCCCCGTCCTACTTCGCC
>JAYULM010000273.1:0-3261 GCA_043763605.1 Armatimonadota bacterium
CCCCAACCCCCTCCCTCATCGGAATGAGAGAGGGGGAGCAGATGCACCGGGGGCGAGTCATTTACCGTGCGCCCCCTTCCGGCTCCCCCTCTCTCATTCCGATGAGGGAGGGGGTTGGGGGGAGGGAGTGATGGAAGACGGGTGGGGGATGATGTTCCAGAACCCGGTCTTAAAACCGGCAACGGTACCCGCCGGAGCGGCTTCGACTCCGCGCTGATCAGTTGCGAGACGGCGTCGAACACGCGGTCCGGCGTGATGGTCCAGAGACAGTCGTAGGTGCCGCCGCAGGTCGGGCTTTTCCGGCACGGGGCGCATCCGAGCCGGTCGTAAAGCGTGGTGGCGGGGACCGTTTTTCCGAGCGTGGGTTGCCAGGGTCCAGTGTCCGCCGGATCAGTCGATCCGAACAAGGCGACCACCGGGGTGCGAACTGCGGTCGCGATATGGAGCGGTCCCGAGTCGCCGGAGACAATCGCCGAAAGCCGCGCCGAGATCGCCGCCAATTGCTTTTCCGTGGTCTTGCCGATAGCCGAGTGGAGCGGAGCGCGGCACATTTCCCCGATGCGCGCCGCCGATTTGTCTTCGTCGGGACCGCCGAGCAGGAGTACCGACGCGCCCAGCCGGAAATGGAGCAGATCCGCGAGGCGGGCGAAATACTCTTCCGCCCACCGTTTCTGCGGGCGTGTCGCCCCGATCACCAGCCCGACGACGAGAGCGTCGCCGCTCCGCACCCCGCCCAGAAACTGCTTCGCGAATGCCGCGTCGCCGTCCGAAACCGTGATGCGCAAGCCCTCGGCGGCGGCGTGTGCGGCGATCTCGCTCCCGGTAAGGGCTTCGGCGAGGCGTACATACGCATCCACGATATGCTCGCCGACTTCGCGCTCCTTGACCGGGTGCGTCAGGAACGGACCGCACCCGTCCTGCGCGAAACCGACCCGGCGCGGGACGCCCTGCAGAAAGGTCAGCAACGCGTTCGAGAGCGTACTCTGGAACAGTATCACGGTGTCGTAGTCGCCGGACGAAAGGGTGCGGCGCAGGGCGGTAGCGCGCTCCATGCCCCGGTGCGGCGGGCGGAGCAACAGGCGCGAGATCGCCGGATCGTCCGCGAGCATCGCCGCCGCCCGTTCGCCCGCCAGCACATCGATACGCGCGTCGGGAAACCGCATCCGCAATGCGGACAATGCGGGCGTGGTAAACAGCGCGTCGCCGAGATAGTTCAGATTCACGGCGAGTATGCGCTTCGGGTCGGTGTCAGACATAGTGATCAGTGAACAGTGGTTAGTGGTCAGAATGATACCGCGAATCGAACGACTTCACTCCGGCACTGTCCACTGTCCACTGACCACTGATCACTAACCCTCACTATATCAGGCGAAGGGCGGCGTCGGCGACGGCGCGGGCGGGGATGCGGGCGAGGGCGTCGGACAGGGTAGGGTGGCGCGGACGGCGGGTCTCGGGGGGGGCGTCGGCTTCGGCGTAGTCGAGGACGACGGCGGAGGCGTTTCCCCAGTCGGGTCCTGTTTTCGCGGGGTCGGTGACGCCGTATAACCCGACCACGGGCGTACCGACCGCGACCGCGAGGTGGGTCGGACCGGAGTCGGGACCGATCACTGCCGCGCACTTCGCCAGCACGGACGCCAGTTCCAGCAGGTTCGTCCGCCCCACCAGGTTCGCCGCGATGGCGTCCCCAGCGGCGCGGGCTATCGTGTCAGCGACGGCGGCTTCGTTCTTTGTACCTAAAAGCACCGGGCGCGCCCCGGCATCCGCCAGCATCTTCAGGCAGGCGATCCAGCGCTCGGCGGTCCAGGTTTTCTCCGGGACCGAGGCACCGACGATGCAACCGATCAGCGGACCCGCGTCCGGGCGTGCCGGTTCGAGAAGCGCGGAAACGTCGGTCGTGGTCAGGTACGTTTGCGCCTCGATCTTTTGGGGGCGCGGGATGTTCACGGCTTCGCAGAAGCCCAGTAGCCGCTGGACCACGTGAATCCGTTCGCCGTTCGGCACGATGGGGTCGGTCAGAAACAGGCGGTTCCCTTCGCGCCCGGTATCGAACCCGACGCGCCGGAACGCCCCCGTCGCCAGCGTGACCGCGCCCGACACGAACAACCCCTGCGCGTCGAACACGGTGTCGTAATCGTAAGGGCGGAGTTCCCGCCCGAACGCCCACAGGTCGGGGACGCTCTTCGTCGGCAACACGTGCGCCCACGAAAGATGCGGGTTGTGTTCCACCAGCGGCGCGAACGCTCTGCCGACCGCCCAACCGATCACCGCGTCCGCGCCGAGTCCGGCGCGCAACGCTTGCGCGAGCGGCAGTGCATGAACCACGTCGCCGAGCGACGAGAGTTTGACGAGAAGAAGGCGCGAAGCCGTCGGGTTTGCCACGGTGTAGAGTGTATCATTCGCGAAAAGGGACCGGTTTCCGTCGTGGCGCAATGATACACTTTAGCAATCATCCGTACACCGAGGAATCCTACGCCATGAACACCCGCCGCGCTTTTTTGCAGTTCGCACTCCTGCTCCCGTCCCTGTTCGCCGTTGACGCCTTCGCGCAGGATAACGCTTCCGCTTCGTTTGCCGACTTCGAGAGCGGCGACTATTCCGACTGGACAATTGAGGGCGATGCGTTCGGCACGAAACCGGCGACCGACGCGCTGTTTCCGGGCAAGGTGCGCGGGTTCGGCGGGCGGGCGTACGCGTCCACGTTTTCGCTGCGCCGGGGCGTGCTGGCGACAGGAAAAGCGGTGTCGCGGGAGTTCACCATTGAGAAGCCGGTGATAACGTTTCGGATTGGTGGCGGCAGCCATCCAGGAGCGGCGTGTCTGAACCTCGTCGTGGACGGCAAGGTCGAGCGCACCGAAACCGGCGACGGCTCCGCGCAACTGTTGGCGCGTTCGTGGGACGTGTCGGCAATCGTGGGCAAAACGGCGCGTCTTGAGATCGTGGACGACACGCAGTCCGACCGGCGCGGCTACGTCATGGTCGACGACATCGCGTTCGGCGACGGTAGCCCCGCTGTTCCCGCGACCGACTTTAACAACTTGCCGTATCAAAGCGTGGTTACAGAGATGGCGGAGCGGTGGCGGCGTGATTACGGTTTGCCGGGTGTCTGGTGTGTGTTTATCAGAGACGGGCGTGTTCAATCGATGGTAGCCAACGGCTTCACAAACATTAGATGTTCCGAGAAATAATCGTGGCGGATCGGCGATCCCTATGGTTGCTTCGGACAAATCTCGTTTCTAAGGAAATAAACGGTTTAATTGCACC
>JAYULM010000274.1:0-11556 GCA_043763605.1 Armatimonadota bacterium
AGATCGGCGTTCTCGTCGAAGTGAGTGGCGGCGTAGACACGGACGCACTGGCGACACTCGCCCGCGAAATCGCGCTTCACGTCTCGTCGTCGAACCCGATGGTGCTTTCCGAGGAAGATGTTCCCGCCGAAGTGATCGCCAAAGAGCGTGAGATTTTCGCCGCGCAAGCCGCGAACGATCCGAAGATGGCGGGCAAGCCGGAAGCGGCGATTAACGCGATGGTTAACGGTCGCGTGCGCGTGTTTCTGGAAGAATCGGTCTTGCTGAAGCAGTCATATGTCCGTGACCCGGCGATCACGATTGCCGATCTGGTGAAGAAGACGCCGGGCGCGAGCGTCGTGCGCTTCGTGCGCTACAAACTCGGCGAAACCATCGCGGACGCGGCGGGTGCCGAAGGAGAAGCGACAGCTTGAGTCACGACCAGTCTTCGGTTGACGGCGAAACTGCCCCGGTAGCACGACCGAAGTTCAAACGCGTACTCCTCAAACTCTCCGGCGAAGCGTTCGCTGGAGAGCAGGGGTATGGGATTGATACGGATGCCATCGGCACGATTGCCCGTGAGGTCGCCGCGATTCATTCGGAAGGCGTCGGCGTTGCCATCGTGGTCGGCGGAGGGAATATCCTGCGCGGACAGGTCATGTCCGAGGGCAAGGGTATGGAGCGTGCCACTGCCGACTACGCGGGAATGCTCGCTACGGTGATCAACGCTCTCGCTCTGCAAGACGGGTTAGAAAAACAGAACATACAAACGCGGGTGCAGACGGCGATCTCGATCATGCAGGTCGCGGAGCCGTTCATCCGGCGACGCGCGATCCGCCATATCGAAAAGGGGCGCGTGGTGATTCTGGCGGGCGGCACCGGCAACCCGTACTTTACGACCGATACTGCCGCGTCGCTCCGCGCCCTCGAAGTCGGCGCGGAAGTGGTGCTTATGGCGAAGAATAATACCGATGCCGTCTATGACAAAGACCCGCGCAAATTCCCCGACGCGAAGCCGTACCGCACCATCGGTTACGAGGAAGCCATCGAAAAGAAACTGCGTGTGATGGACCTGACAGCGTTCGCGGTCTGCATGGAGAACGACATGCCCATCGTAGTTTTCGACATCAACGTCCCCGGAAACATTAAACGGGCGGTGATGGGCGAGCCGATAGGTACACTCGTAACACGAACCAAATAACGGGTATACTGGGGAAAGGTCGGCACGTTTTTCGTAAACGCCGATCTTTTCCCCGTTTGTTACACCCGGTTTTCATCGGGTGCGGGTAAAACTGGAGAAGATACAATGTCTGCTGAACTGTTGCGCGACGCGGAAATGCGCATGAAAAAATCGCTGGAAGCCGCCGCGAACGATTTTGCCACCCTTCGCACCGGACGCGCGAACGCGGCGATCCTGGATTCCGTCAAGGTCGAGTATTACGGACAGCCGATGACCATCGCCAGTGTCGCGGCGGTTTCGGTCCCGGAATCCCGGACGCTGCTGATTGCCCCTTGGGAAAAAAATATGCTCGGACCGATTGAGAAGGCGATTCTGAAATCGGACCTCGGTTTGAACCCGAACAACGACGGGCAAAGCATCCGGCTGAATATCCCGCCGCTCACGGAGCAACGGCGTAAGGAGTTCGTGAAGCAGTTAGCGGGCAAGGCGGAATCCGCCCGTGTCGCGCTACGCAACCTGCGCCGGGACACGATGGAACAGTACAAGAAGGACGACACGAATACCGAGGACGACATCAAGCGGGCGGAAAAAGACGTTCAGAAACTCCTCGACAAATATATCGCCGACCTTGAGGCGATGCACAAGACGAAAGAAGCCGAACTTCTGGAGGTTTGACGAACAGGGGACTTGCGAACAGGTCTTTGCGAGTCCCCCTTGACAACCCACACTTTTCTTTGATATACTCTGCGTGGCAAAGTAATTTTAAGGAACTACTGTTTAAGCAAATGCTATTCCCGACCGCTTCACCGACAACCGCTACCGAACCGATCATCCCCTTTACCGACGCACAGATCGCCGCGCTCGGACTCGACCCGGATCGCATTCCCGCCCATGTCGCCATCATCATGGACGGCAATGGACGCTGGGCGCGGGACCGGGGCATGCACCGACTCTGGGGACATAAGGAAGGCTACAAGACCGTGCGCCGCGTGGTCCGTGCCGCCGGGGAACTCGGTCTGAAAGTGCTCACGCTGTACGTATTTTCCGCCGAAAACTGGAAGCGTCCCAAACACGAAGTTGAAGGGCTGATGCACCTGATCGAACTCGCGGCGAAGAACGAACTGCGCGAACTGGATGCCAACAATGTCCGAATGCGCTTCTCAGGGCGCATCCACGAACTCCCGGATTCGCTCCAGGAAGCCCTGCGCTACGACGAGGAGTACACAAAAGACAACACAGGCTTGACCCTCAACCTGTGTATCAACTACGGCGGACGCACCGAAATCCTCGATGCCGCGAAGCGGCTCGTAGAACGCGCCGCGAAGGGCGAAATCACCGCCCGCGACGTGACTCCCGAAGCGTTCGCCGCCTGCCTCTACAACGCCGACCTGCCCGACCCGGACCTAATGGTACGCACCGCCGGGGAGATGCGCGTTTCCAATTATCTTCTGTGGCAGATCGCCTACGCCGAACTCCACGTCACCCAGACGCTGTGGCCCGACTTCGACCGCGAGCATCTTGTCGCCGCCCTGCAGGATTATCAGGGACGCGTCCGCAAATTCGGCGGGTTGGTGACGAAATAATGCCCCGCGTCGAAAGTTCTATTGTTATCAACGCTCCCCGCGACCGCGTTATCGCCGTCGCCCGGGACAACTCTTCCTTCCCCGAGTTTATGGCGGATGTGAAATCGCTCGTCGTGACCGAAACGTCGCCTGACGGATTGCGCGTGGTTTCCGACTGGGTCGGTATCGTGCAGAAGTTTGGCATCACGGTGCGCTGGACCGAGGAAGACGTGTGGGATCTCGAAAAGGGCACCTGCACCTTCCGCCAACTCAAAGGCGATTACGACGAGTTTGCGGGCGTGTGGACGTTCACCGCCGAATTGCCGGATACGACCCGGTTCGACTCGTATCTCGACTACGGGCTGGAGATCCCGCTGGTCGGTGCGCTGGTGAAAACGCTGGTCCACAAGATTATTCAGTCGAATCTGGACTCTACACTGGCGGCGATCAAGGCGCGGAGTGAAAGCAACAACGTCTGACGGGAGGCATTGTCCCTACGGCATACGCGCGTTAAGGTTATTCGCCCACCAGGTGTTCGTGAAAAGGGCGGAGAGCAGAGAGTAATCGGGGACCGGCGAGGTAGTGCTCAGGGTGCGTAGTCCGATGGCGGAAGTTTCCCCGACGAAAACCAGATTGGCGTTGTCGCCGATCCCGATACCGCCGACCCCGGCTCCAGACGTGTCCCGCCCGCGCAACAATACGCGTATGGAAAATCGTTGCAACGTCGGCATCGCCGCGTACGCGGCTTGAGAAACTTTCGCGCTCGCCTGCAATATCCGGTTGCGGGTTTCAGGAACACTCTCTCTGGAATGTGACGCAAGAGCGATCTCCAACTGTGCCTGACTCATACCCACGTCGGCTTGTGCAGCGGTCACAGTGATCTCACCCCCGTTCACACGCGAAACCGACTCGAATAGCGTAGCGGGCGACGGGGCGATTTCCAGGGGCACGGTGGCACCGGGGACATTGGTAGCATCGGGAGACGGATTCGCGAAGGATTCGACCGCGCCCGCCGGAGGCATCGTCAGGGAAGGCACGTTGCGAACGGGGCGGACCTCGGAATGCACGGTTCGCTCCGATCCCTGCGCGTCGCTTTTTCGCAACCCATAAAACACAAACGTTCCGCAGACGATAACCAGAACAGTAAGAATACCGGTGACAACGTAGAGAATTCGGGACGTACCCTGAGCGCGGCTCTGCGGAAAAACCTGGTCGAACCAATCCAGCGTTCGCTCGACAGTGATGCGACCGGGGGAACTTCCGGAAGTGCGCGGGGCAAGTACGGGGAATGTTCCAGTTGGGATTCGCACGGTTCTCTCCGTAATCGGGCGACCCTCGCCGGGGACCAGGGTACGATTGGCTCCCCCTAACTGTGTCGCGGAAAAGCCTCCCGTCGCCACGGCACGTTGTTCGGCAAGAAGACGATCATGCTTCTCAGCTAACCCGGTCTGCGACGGATTGCGGTCGAGTGCCATGCGATACCAGTGGAGGGCGTCACCGCCTTTCCCCTGCGCCAGATAAATGTCGCCGAGCAGGGCGTGTGCGGTAGCCGAGTTCGGGGAGCGACGTATTGCGTCCGTGCAGACCGCGACGGCTTCCTCCCACTGTCCTCGCATTTTGAGAAGATTGGCGCGCGCAAGAAGGGGAGTCACGACAGCGTCCGCGTCGACTCGCCCGGGCGCATCCCCGGATGAGAACCGCGACTTTGAAGACGATTTCTCGCCCATCTCAGGTAACGCTGTGCTTAACATCGTGATTTACAAGCCGGCTTCACTGCCGACGACCTGTGTGTCCGAAACCCCCGTCACCGCGAGTGGTTTCATCCAGAAAGGGAACGATTTCCCACTCGACACGGAAAACGGGAGCCACGATCATCTGCGCGATCCGGTCTCCACGCTCGACGACGAATGGCTCGTGTCCGCCGTTCGATAAAATAATCTGAACTTCTCCCCGGTAGTCCGCGTCGATAGTGCCGGGACTATTCGCGACATCCAACCCGAAATCCCGTGCGAGACCTGAGCGTGGTCGCACCTGTGCCTCGTAGCCATCCGGCACGGCGATACAAAGTCCGGTCGGAATCACCGCCCGCCCGCCGACAGGAATCGTTATCGGCTCCGTGTTCGCCGCAAAAATATCCATGCCCGCCGCGCCGTCTGTTTTATAGAACGGTAATGGCAGGTCTTCCGTTCCCGAAAGTCTTGTCACGCGAACGCCGACACTATTCACACTTGTATTAAATCGCAATGCGGGCGACTTCGCCCGCATCACTGACCTACTTTCCGTAGCGTCATCCGGCGACGCGCTGGCTGAGATTCTCCCCGGTGATCTCGTCCGGTTGCGTGGTCGGTAGCGAGAAATGGAAGGTCGATCCTTTGCCGACTTCGGAGTCGATCCACATCTTCCCGCCGTGTATCTCGACCAGATGTTTCACGAGAAATAAGCCGATCCCCGTGCCGCCGATGGTGCGTGTGTCGCGGTTGTCCACCCGGTGGAACCGCTCGCCCATCTTCGAAAGATGCTCGGGCGGGATGCCCATACCCTCATCCTTCACCGCGAATTCGACCGTGTCCGGCGAGAGCATTTTCGCGCTCACCATAACATTTCCGCCCCCGGGCGAGTATTTGAGCGCGTTGGAAACAAGATTCGCGAGAATCTGTTCCACCTTGTCGCCGTCACCCTGAATCGCGTCCGGAATCTCCGGAGCGATCTTGAACGACAGGGTGTGACTTTCCTTTTTACTGGTGGACGACTCCTGAATCCGCATCGCCGTCTCCACGATCTGGCGCAGATTGACGTCGCCGACATTGAGTTCGAGAGCATTGCCCGCCTCAATGCGCGAAACGTTCAGGAGGTCGTCGATCAGCCGTTTCAAGCGGTCGCACTGGTCATCGATGATCGTATAAAATTCGTGTCGGGTATCGGCGTCATAATACCCCTCGGTATCCTGCACCAGCGTCGCGACGAAGCCCTTGATCGACGTGAGCGGGGTACGCAGTTCGTGCGACACGGTCGAAACGAACGCCGTTTTCATTTTGTCGACGTTTTTGATCTGCGTGATGTCGTTCAGGATGATCGCGGTGCCGATGGATTCGCCGCCCTCGGTGCGCACCTGCGCAGTCTGCAACTGAAATACGCGGGGCGAACCTTCGGGTACCTCGGGATCCGGGAACGCGATCTCCTCGCCAAGATCGACCTCATCCACCATCGCGCGGCGGATCAGATCCACCGCCTTTTCATCCTTGATCACGGCGTCATAGGTTTTGCCGCCACCGATGTCGTCCCGCTTGAGACCGAACACGCGTAGCGCGGAGTTGTTCATCTGCGCGATGCGTCCGGTCTTGCCGACCATGATCAAGCCCATGGAGAGCGATTCGATAGTCTCGATGACTTCGTCGCGCTCTTTAACGATCTGGCGATACGATTCCGCCATATTGATGATCGATGCGGTTCCCTGTGCCATACGGACCAGAAGTTGTACGTCCTCATTGACAAAGACGCCCCCGAACCGCTTGTTGAACACATACAGCACCCCGATAGTGCGCCGGTTAAGAACTTTACCCGTTTCCTCGTCCCGTTTTTCAACGATCAAGGGGACGCAAAGCCCGTTTTTGACGCCGATAGAGGATAAGTTCTCCTTCATAGCGCGGTCGTCGTTTTCCGCGTCGTATACGATCTGGGGACGATTCTCGCGGAAGCAGTCTCCGGCGACAGTGCCTTCGATGGGAATTCGGAAACCTTTGATCTGCTCGTCGTCAAACCCGTGCGCGGGTGGGTCGGCGAACAGTTCATTCGTATCGGGGTCGTGGATCAGAAAGAGGCATTTAGTTGCCTGGGTGATCATCGCTACGCGAACGACCATCCGCTTGAGCGTCTCTTCCATCTCCGAAATCTCGGAGGCGGACTGCTGTTGCGTCTCGCTCGCTTCCTGTACGCGTTGCGAAAGAGCCTTGTTCTCTTTTTCCAGCCGGGAGATATGCTGGTTGCGTCTTTCGAGTTCACTCTCGACGGCGCGGACTTTCTCCTGCAAGGACTCGATGCTCATTTCGCCAAACGACATTACGGAGGGGAACCTTTCTGCTGCGTTCGCCGCGAAACTTTGGGCGCGGCGAAACACGGTTATAATGGTTGTCATTATACCCCGCCGCACGGTGAACAGTCAACGAGGGAGCGTGAAATCAGGAGCGCGGCGGGGAGAATCGCCGCGTCAGGGTCAGGGTCCAGACCACCGTATAAATCAGGTACGCCGCGATATACACCCAGAAGATGTTCCCTAAAGACACGGAGCCGCCCAGGTTCGCGATGTATATCTGTTGCATAACCGCCGCCATCAGCGCGAGGGTAGCGGCACCCAAGGCGAAGAATCGGTCGTCCAGAAACGCCAGCGTCGCTACGCGCCGTTCGGGCGCGAGCCAGTAATCCTTATTCGGCAGGTTAATCGCGTCCGGGGGCGTGATGCGGAGTAGCCAGGGCAGTCCGACGAAGAACGCACCGATGAAGCCCGTTAGACCCCATTGGAGCAAAAGGAAATTGTCCCGCGACAGGAAACCGTCGGCGTCTCCCGATGGACCGAAGTGCGACGCGACCCGCTCCGGCAGGAGCGGACCGAGCATCAGAATCTGCCCGACGCTCGCCGCGACTCCGACGACGAAAACCCAGAAAGTCAAACGTGTACGGTTCATGGTGTGCATCCCTCACGTTTTCGACCCGTGCGCACCCACGCCAGTTGCCTACGGATTCCGGATTCAGACCGGGTATTCCGAGGGCATTTTTTCCAGTTTCCCGGCGGCGAAAAAGGCGGACACTCCCTGCCAGAACAGGTAAAGCACATAAACATGGACGGCGAGACCGAACCACCGACCATCGACGGCGGCGAGGAATCCATCCACCGCATAGAACACCATCAGCGTAATGAGCCAGCCCCAGTGTTTCCGTGCCAGCGTTGTCATCAGGAAGTAGAAGCCGAGCGGGATCAGACTCCAGAGAAGATGGATATAGCCGCGATCTTTTGCAAGGGCTGCTACCCCGTCCGTGACCGATAGACCGAACGCCATGACGAACGGGGAGCCGAACGAAATCAATGCCATGTTCAGCACGGAGAACGCCATCACGAGGTACATGGTGCCGACCGAGGACGCCGCCTTTTCGCGCAGCGCCCGGACCGCGACGATTCGCGCGTCCGCTTCGTTGAACTCTCCCGTCGCCGGAATCACGGCAGGACCCGGGGGCATATCATACGCCGTCGCCCTCGACCCGTCCAATTGGGGCAGGGGGGGGACAGTGGGCGCATTTAGTTGCTCTGGGTTGGGTCGCATCTGATCTTCCATGGCTTTTTTTCTCTCCTCGTGACTGAAAATAGATTAGATACCGACCCGCGCTTCTCCTGCCCCGAACGTGAATAATATCGCGCCGGTTGCCCGGTCGATGCCCTGCGCGTCGGCGGTCACAGAAAGGACTGCTGTGACAGTGTTTGTGGTCTGCCCGTTGTTGTCTGCTTCGGTGAGCAGGGCGAACAGCCGCCGCGCGTCGTCTCCCGACACGCGCACGGAACCGAGCCGGATCTCCCCGGACTGGTCCCACTGGTAGCGGTCCGTGTCGCCAACACGTGCGAACGTCAGAGTGCCCGACGCCGGACGGAGCGACGGTATTGTCACCTCCCGCGTCGGACCGGGAACCACGCCGGAACCATCGCCGAGGCGCACGGTCAGCGACACGTCGTTCAGCACGATCCGTGTCGGTAGTCCCGTTCCGGGGGCGGGGACATACGTGATCTCGCTGCGCAGGGTTTGCGTAAACTCCGCGAACGTCAGCCGGTTCTGCTGGTTTACCGGCGCGATGTCGGGAAACTGCCCGGTGTAAGTGCCCGACCCGGTTACGGCAACACGAGTTTCGCCCGACGAAACCGGCACGGGAAACTGTACGCCGTCCAGGTTGCCCGGGTTCGCGATAGGGTTGATTCGGTCGTTCACCGCCCTTTTGAACGCCCCGCACCCCGCGACCACACTCCCCGCGACCGCCGAGACTGCGCCGACCAGAAAAACACGCCGATTGATTTGGGTTGTTTTCATACGATTATTGTCCGAACAGGGCGCGGCGCACGGAACCGTCTTCCGTATTGATCTCGACCATGAATCCGCCCCCGCGCTGGTAGACGTTCGGGATTCGAGGCGGCACGAAATCCACCCGGATAAACCGTTCACCGCCCTCGCCGGTCGATTCTCTGGTTCGGACCTCGTGATCTACGAGGTTGAAACCCGATTCGACGGCTTTCTCTTTGGCGATGATGAGAGCCAACCCTAGATCAATCGCGTCAGGGTCTTGTAACAACCGGGGACTCGCCTTCATAAAATCATCCTCTCATCCGGCTAAAAGAACCTCTCGTTTACCGAGCGTTAGGTATTCGCCATCGTGCAAAATCAAGTACAGGTGATCCTGAGACAAAATAAACTCGCCGATGTATTGTATCGTTTTCAGGTCCACGTCCTCTGCTACAATTTCGCAGTCCATTGAGTTTGGTACCTGCTCAAAACTTTTTCCAGTATTCGGATGCGTGTGGAAAGTCGCGACGATTATCTCGTTGTTTCGTTTACCGCCGGGATGCGGCGACGCGAAAATCTTGGATGCACTGCCGCTTTGCCACCGGTCGATGACATACTCCCCCTGCGCGTTCATACAGATAAAGCCACCTTCTTCGTGCCCGCCGAACACACCGGGCGAGGAATCTTCCCATGCCCGGCGCAACTCAGATCGCACGGTTTCATCATCAAGAAGCGCGGCGATTCGTTCGTCCATATCGTCCCGACTACGGCTTTTTCGACGGCTTGATCAGCAATCCCAACTCGTCCAACTGCTTGGTCTCTACTTCGCTCGGCGCGTCCATCAGCGGGTCGTAGCCGCCGCCCATTTTCGGGAACGCGATCACTTCGCGGATGTTTTCGTCGTCGGTGAGGAGCATCACCAGCCGGTCGAGTCCCGGCGCGATCCCGGCGTGGGGCGGGGCACCGTAGGCGAACGCTTCCAGCATGTGCCCGAACCGTGCGGCGATCTGCTCCTCGGTCAAGCCCATCTTGCGCAGGATCGCGACCTGAATATCCGGCTTGTGAATCCGTACCGATCCCGACGCCGCCTCGTAGCCGTTGCAAACCAGGTCGTAGCACTGCGCGCGCATCGCTGCGGGGTCGGAGTCGATCAGGCGCATGTCGTCACCCTTCGGCATCGAGAACGGGTTGTGCGCGAACGTCCACCCGCCCGTCTCCTCATCCGCTTCGAACACCGGGAAGTCCACGATCCAGCAGTAGGCGAGCATGTTCTTATCGGCGAGACCCAAGCGTTCCCCGATCAGGCGGCGCAACCGGTCGAGCACTTTCGCCGTCGTCTCCCTGCTGTCGGCGATAAATGCGACCAAATCGCCGGGTTTCGCTTCCGTCGCGGCGATAATCGCGGCTTTCTCGGTGTCGTTCAGGAACTTGGCGACCGGACCGCGCGACGCGTTGCCCTCGTCGTCCACCAGGAAATACGCCATGCCCTTTGCACCGAACTCGCGCGCCCGGTCGGTCAACTCGTCCATGCCGGAGCGGGGGAGCGACGCGCCGCCGGGGTAGCGCAACGCTTTCACCTGTCCGCCGTTCGCCAGCGCGGACTGGAACACGGCGAAACCGGTACCTGCCAGTATTTCCGCGCAGTCGGTCAGTTCCAGACCGAAGCGGATTTCCGGCTTGTCGGAACCGAAACGCGCCATTGCTTCGTCGTACGTGAAGCGCGGGAACGGCTTGATAATGGTTTTCGTGGAAACGCTTTCGACCACGGAAATGATCATGTTCTCGACGAGCGAAAGCACGTCCTCCTGCGTCACGAACGACATTTCCAGGTCAATTTGCGTGAACTCCGGCTGGCGGTCGGCTCGCTGGGACTCGTCGCGGAAACACTTCGCGATCTGGAAATACCGCTCCATCCCGGAAACCATCAGGAGTTGTTTGAACTGTTGCGGTGCCTGCGGCAGGGCGTAAAACTTGCCGGGGTCGAGGCGGTACGGCACTAAATAGTCCCGTGCCCCTTCCGGCGTGGATTTGGTCAGGATCGGCGTTTCGATCTCCAGAAAGTTCTGCGCATACAGGAACGACCGCACGGCGCGGACGACTTCGTGACGCACCCGCAGTTTCTCGTACATCTCCGGGCGGCGCAGGTCGAGGTATCGGTGTTTGAGCCGCGCTTCCTCGTTGACGTTCTTCTCGTCCAACTGGAACGGCAGGGCGCGCGACGGGTTCAAAATCTCCAGTTCGAGGACCTCGATCTCGACATCTCCCGTGCGGAGGTTCGGGTTTTCGGCACCCTCGAAACGGCGGACGACTTTTCCGATCACGGACAGGCAGAACTCATTCCGGACCTTTTGCGCTTCCTCGTGCGCGGCAGGGGAACCGCTGTGCCGTGACGGGTCGGAAACCACCTGCACGATGCCGGTCCGGTCGCGCAGGTCAACGAATGTCACGCCGCCGTGGTCGCGCACCGAACCCGCCCAACCATTCACCGTCACCGTTTGCCCGATGTGTTCCGCCCGCAGATCGCCGCAGTTGATCGTGCGCTTCCACGCCGGGGGTGCCACGGGTTCAAGTTCCCGCTGTGTCGCCGCTGTTTCCGCCATAAGAAAAAGTCCGTCCTTCAATATAAAACAAAGATCGCTCGTGCGTCACCTACTGTATCGCGTGACGCGGGGTGTCATTATAACGGACGGGGCGGGTCGCGCGCAAAACTTGCTTCGCCGTCTCCTCCGTTTGCTCCCTCCCCCCAACCCCCTCCCTCATCGGAATGAGAGAGGGGGAGTCCCGAGGCGGAACGTCACCG
>JAYULM010000275.1:0-11540 GCA_043763605.1 Armatimonadota bacterium
GGTACGTCGGTGTGTTGTGTCACCGATATGAGCGGACACTGAAGGGTTCCGGTGTAAGCGCGGACCACCCAGAGGGAGCCGAGCGCAGACGCGCGGTAATGTCCCGACTCCGGCGACGCGAAGCGTCTCGGGTACCCTCTGGGTGGTCCGCGCTTACACCGGAACCCTTCAGTGTCCGCTCATATCGGTGACACAACACACCGACGTACCTTGGTTCGTTCTCAGAGTGCCGCTATTTCCCCGGCAACACGAAAATCCCCGACGACGACTCCTCGTTCAGCCGGACTGCCGCGTAATCCGCGCTGAAGTACCGGTTCGGCGGGTTGTCGCGCAAGCCCGCCGTCGGGTTATTGGTGGTAATGTACCGCTCGATGCGTAGTGGGAGACCGGTTGCGCCGTCGAAAAAGATCGTACTGTATGTGGTGGTTTCGATCACAACCGCGATGCCGCCGCCGCCCCGCCCGCCGCGCCGACGCTGGCGACGCGCCCCGTCCTGCGTGAACGTCTGGCGCACCGTGACCGCTTCCGCCGCCCCGCCCGAGTACGGGAGCACGCCCCGGTACTCGGCGAACTCGGCGTTGCCGAAAACCGTCTGCGGACCGTCGAAAATCCACGTCAGGGCGTCTGCGCGGTCGTCGAAACCGTTACGGCGTAGTGCCTGCCGTATCGTCGCGTCGTCGCCGTTTATAGCACTATCGCCGCGCCGCCGCGTCCCGTCAAACACCGCGAGCGTTTTGCCGTCGCTGACCGCCGACTGTGGTTTGGCGAGCGTGGCACGGACCCGGTTGATCTCGTTGCGTCCCGCGTCCGCGCGCTTCTCCGGTTCGGCAGCGATGTAGAGTCGTCCCGGTCGGCTGTAATACAGCGTGATGTCGCCTTCCCGTGTCGCGTCGCCGGGCGGGACCGGGCGCGACTCCGGTGTCTGAGCAAGCGTCTTCGCGGACACGGAAACACGCGCATTGAACGCCCCCATCCGCGCCCACGCGCGCTCCCAGCGTTCGAGGAACGCGCGCGACTTCGCGTCCGCCTCATCGGGACCGGGCGGGTCCGGCAGACGCACCCCGGACGGCGGTGACGTTTCGGAATAGTCCGCCGCCGGTTTGGTGGCGAAAACGTCGGTGCGTGTCGGGAACGCGGTGTAGGCGAACGTTTCGCGGCGATACACGGTGCGCGTGGTCTTGCGCTCCTTGTTGGTGTTCGTCACCCACTCCTCGATGGACAGCGGGAGCCGCGTCTTGCTATCGAAGCGGTAGCGGCGCGTGACTATGTTCGTCCGGCGGTCGTTGTCATCGACGGGTAAGTTTTCCGTCACCGTGCCGTCGGCGTTGCGCGCGAACGAGCCGCGCCCGCGCCAGCCGTAGCCGCCGTTTTCCAGCGGCGAAAGCAGCGCGGCGCGGGCGACGCGGGTTAGCGGTGCCTCGTTCGCCTTCGCGAGAATCAACGCTTCGGTGGCGGTTTCCACATCCGCCCCGAGTGGGACGCGGAAAAACGTGCGCGTGGGCGCGGGGGCCGCCACGCCCTTTTTCGCGGCAGCCGGGGCGACGAAACGCGAGCCGAGCAACACCGTCCCGTCCGCCACGAAGCGTGCCACGGTCCGGGGCGTATTTGGGGCGGAGTCGATAGTGGAAACGAGGGCGACGCGGTTCGCGCCGGGGCGGACCGTGAGCGATTCGGAGCCGGTTCGTGCGGAAACGCGCTTGCGCTCGTCCTGCGTCACGATGCTCCATTTCGCGGAAACGGCAAACTGCGATTTCGACAGCAAGTACGCGCTATCGGCGACGGCGGCGCGTCCGGCTACCTGCGCGAGGAACGACGGCGCGACCGGGACCGGGACGGCGGGGATCGTAACCGTCGGTGCTTGCGCTTGCGCCGGACGTACGAAGACCGCAGACGTAGCGGTGACAGTAACAGCGGTGGCGGCGTATGACGCGATCAGAACACCGCCCGCAATCACCATGAGACGGCCCAGTCCCCTTTTTTCGAGAGTCATACTACATCCTTTTCTGAACCGGCACCGGTCGGGGACGGGAGCAGATCACCCGCGCAGTTCCGCCCCGACCTGCGTCTTCAGCGCGTCGCGCACCGACGCGAGAGCCGATTCCACCGCCGCGTCCTTGAGCGTTTCGCTCGCCGACCGGAACGTGAACCGGAGCGTCAGCGACCGCTTGTTCTCGCCCAGATTCGCGCCCTCGTATACGTCGGTCAGCGCGAATCGCTCCAGGAGCGGACCCGCCGCTGCCATCGCCACGCGTTCTATTTCCGCGAACGGAACCCCCTTATCGAACACCGGTGCCACGTCCCTCGTCACGGACGGATACTTCGGAAGCGGCGCGTACCGCGACGGCGCGACGCCACTCCAGCGGGCGCGTAGCGCGTCGCCGTCCAGATCGAAGACGTAAACGCGACGCGGAAGTTCATGCGATTCCGTCACGACTTCGGAAAGTTCGGCGACGTAGCCGATGGATTCGCCCGCGAGCGTTATTTGCGCCGTGCGCCCGGGGTGCATATGGGGCAGGACCGCCGGGACGAACGACACGTCGTCCGCGACGCTGAGGGCACGGAGCAGATCCTCGACCACGCCTTTCGCATAGTAAAAATCGGCGACGAACGCGTCGGGTTTGACCGCCCACGCCTGCGGCATAACGGAGCCGGTGACGGCTCCGATAATACGAAGCGGTTCGCGAAACTCCCCGGAAAGTTCGCGGTGATACACGGGTCCGATCTCGAAAACGGCGGCGTCCTTGATGTCGCTGGCGAACGCGCTCCCGATGATTTTGAGCAAGCCGGGCAGGAGCGACGTACGCATCGCCGCCAGGTCCACCGACAGCGGCAGGCGAATGCTCATCCGCTTCGCGGCGTCCGCCGCGTCGAGCGGCGACGGCGTCACCAAGGAGTGGCTGTGTACGTCCTGCAACCCGGCACGCACCAGCGTTTCGCGCGCGAACGTGACGAACCGCCCTTTCGGGGAGTCGCCGCCCGCGCCGGAGCGCACCGGGGCGAGCGTTTCGGGCAGGTTGCCGTAGCCGAGCGCGATACGCCCGACCTCCTCAGCGATGTCGTCCTCGCGGGAGATGTCCGGTCGCCACGCCGGGATGACGCAGTCCAGCGCGCCCGCCGACCGTTCCACCGAGATGCCGAGCCGCTCCAGCCCGGCAATCGCCGCGTCCCGCTCCACGTCCGCCCCCAGGAGTTTGCGGACGCGATCCACACGCGCGACCACACGGCGCGGCGTAAACCGCTGAGAAACCACATCCAGGCGTTCGCCCTCGACCGCCCCGCCCGCGATCTCGGTCAGCAGACGCACCGCGCGTTCGGCGGCGGCGGGGACCAGAAGCGGGTCCACATACCGCTCGAACCGGTACGACGCTTCGGTGCGCAGCCCGAGCCGTTTCGCGGTGCGCCGCACGGAGTACGGGTCGAAGTGCGCGGACTCCAACAGAATATCGGTCGTGCCGTCGGTCACTTCGGTCGCCGCGCCGCCCATCACGCCCGCGACCCCGACCGGCTTGTCGCGGTCGCAGATGCAGAGCATTCCGGTTTCCAACTCCCGCTCGACGCCGTCCAAGGTTTTCAGTTTCTCGCCCGCGCGCGCCACGCGGACCACGATTGCGCCGTCCGGCACGGTCGCCAGATCGAACGCATGCAGCGGCTGCCCGGTTTCGAGGAGTACGTAGTTGGTAATATCGACCACGTTGTTGATAGGGCGCATCCCGGCGGCGAGGAGTCGGTTCTGCAACCACGGCGGCGACGGCGCGACTTTCACGCCGCGCACCACGGTCAGCGAGAAGCGCGGTGCCGATTCAGTCGCTTCCACTGTCGCGGACGCCGAGCCGTTTTTCGCCACATTCCCCGTCGATTCCGGGGCGCGGGAAACGTAACCGGCGTACGGCGCGAGCGGCAGGTTCCCGGCGGCGGCGGCTTCGCGGGCGGTCCCATACACGGACGCCCAGTCGCCCCGGTTCGGCGTGACTTTCGTGAACAGCGCGACCCCGTCGGGCGAGTCGAACGTTTCCTCGACCTCCAGACCCGCCATCGTCAGCAGGTCGTTAAACGCGGCGAGTCCCGGGGCATCGTCGGGGACCGGCACGAACTCACGGAGCCAGTTTACAGAGATTTTCATAGGGTAGGACGGTCGCGACAGGGCGAAACACGCCCGGCACGTCGGCTAAGATTGTACCACGGGCGCGCGGCAGACTGAAAATGATTCATCTATCAATTCCGCGCCGCCAGCAACAAACATGCGTCGTCCTGCAACTTCCCGCCCGCGAACTCCTTACCGCGCCTCACCTTGTTCATGCCCTCAAAGATACCACCAGGCACACGGAAAAACCGTCGGGGACAAGGGAACCTCTGCCAGAATTATCCCGCCTCGGTCGCCACCGGTCCGCGCCAATGCAGTCCAGGCAACAAAAAAGCGACCGTCATTGCTCCTCATGAGCCGTGCAGTCGCCGGGATAATCGCACCTCGGTCTGCTATACCAGCGGACACCAACGCGACTATGCATATATCATACCGCGTTCCGGTCAGCGAATGCAAAACTCGCACCGTAACGCGCATACTCGGCTGACGCGGCAACACCACCACGTCGCGACGAAACGGAGCCGTGAGCCGACGTATTTCTCCCACACCATGTTTATCCGAACTATCTTTCGTCTTGAAAAAGTATCATAATTTCGACTCCGCGTTGACCCCATGTGCCGCCGTGGACGCACGCACCCGGCGACAGGGCGGCGGCACCGTGTTCGGCTTCCACACGCACACCAGCCAGCCGCCCGACGCTTACCGGACCGCTACCGATGAGAGCGGGGGCGTATCATCAAGGGGCACGGGCATAAAAACAAGAACGGCAATTCGCGTCAGGTTGCTCCCTTACGGTCCCTGCGTGCAATTCGCCGGGATAGCCCTGCCCGGCAACGACGTGCATCATCCAGTTCCTCACCCCGCAGATACTCCTCTTCACACTGCTCCAACATCCCTGGTGTAAAGAGTATCTTCGCCAAACCATGCGCCCACCTTTCCACCTCCGGGTCCGTAAAGCGATATGCTCCGTAGCCGTAAACCAGGATGTGGCGGCCATGTTCAGCCGCATACTCCCGTGGCGACAATCCTTCAGCCATTATCCTGCGAATCTTCTCCTCCGTCTGTGCATCCGCTATATTCTCTTGCTCGGGGAACTGTTGCTGATATCGCCCCGGCACTCCCCCTTGCGCTAACCATTCGTCCGCCGTCAAGCCCTCGCGACATCGCCATTGCGGATCGGCTCCGTTCTCTTTGAGGAAACGAACCACTTCCCCGTGGTTAAACTGGGCGGCTTCGATCATCGCCGTGCTACCGATGTTACTCCGGGCGTCCATGTCTGTGCCATGCTCGAGAAGCAGATGGACGATAGAGAGACAACCTGCGGAGGCCGCGAAGTGAAGTGCTGTTCGTCCGTTAGGATGTGCCAGATGGACGTCAGCACCTGCGCCGAGAAGTAATTTCACGGTCGCGGTGTGTTGTTGTTGTGCCGCTATCATCAGTGGCGTGAACGAGCGGACGCTCCACGCATTGACGTCGGAACCCTGTGCGATGCAAACACGGGCGTCATCATCATCGCCTCGGCGTACTGCGGAATGTAATGAAGACATGGGTAATAGCTTTGCACGGCGTACCTTCGCCGTCCGAGTGCCGCACTTATCGCGGAGGCTTCAACGCGCCCGATACCCGTTCAGGTCGACGATCCGGATACGACTGGGACCGGTGCCATCCTCGGACGCGAAGGCGATACGCTTTCCGTCTGGAGAGAAGGTAGGGTCTTGCCCGCAGTCAACAAACTGGGTGGTGCCGTCGGGATAAAGTAGGCAAACGTCGTACCCGTCACGTACATAAACAAGGCTATCGCCTAGCGGTGACCATCGCGGGTCGGCACCAATCGCCCCTGTCGTCAGCCGCTTCCGGTTCGATCCGGCGGCGTCCATGACCCAGATGCTTGAGTCCTCATCCCCCGAGAGGACGAACGCGACCCGCTGACCGTCCGGAGACCATGCGCCGTCATATCCGTGCCCCAGATTGCGGCGCGGCATCCGGTCCCGCGCATCGGCGGCGACCACGTACAGGCAGTACCGCTCTTGGATCGGATATTCGTCCCCGGACGGGCCGTCGCCGAAGAGCAACCACTTCCCGTCCGGAGACCATCTCGGGTCGTTCCCTGTCGTAATCCTTCTCTTCTCACGCCCATCGGCGTTCATGACGAAGATGCTACCTCCCAGGTTGTAGGCGATCCTGCCGCCGTCGGGTGACCAGACGGCACTGTGACCGGACTCGTCGAGCGTCATTTCCTCGGTCCCGTCCGGATTCATTAGCCGCACACCGAAGCCGGAGGAGAGTATCTTCCTACCGTCCGGCGACCACACGGAGCGGATGCCGGAGTAAAATCCCCCCCACGGGCGGATCACGCGGCGCTCATCCCGGTCGGCACCACGAACACACACCGATCCATCATTAACATCCTCTTGGTCGCAACGGAAAACGATCCTTTTTCCGTCGGGCGACCACTCCGGGTAGCCCCCATGGAAACCCCATACCAGACCGAGCGGGTCGATTTGGAGGAAGCACACGGCAATAAAGGTGGCGAGGATCGGTAGCACGACGAGCGAGATGAGGAGGGCGAGTTGCCGATAGGGTCTTTTGAGCCAGTGCGTCCCGACGAACCGGACGGGCGGCGCAGGTATTTGTGGGCGGGCGGTCATGATGTGTACTATACCGCGCCGGTACACCTAATATGTCCCCGATTGCGTTCCCGCACAGTTCCTGCGACTGTGCTGTAGTGCGCCCGGTCCACCATCTTACCGAGGTAAGCCGTCTGCCACGGGTTGTTCGGTTGCATCCGTTCGGCGCAAGTCAGAGCGAACCGGCACGCGATGATCCGCTCGATCAGGATACGCGCCGCCCACGGTACCGCCCCCGCTTCGGCAGACCCCGCCGCCGTCCCCGTGAACTCCCGCCACTCCTGCCGGTACTGGAGAAAAACAGCCTCCTCAACGACGGCATCGCCTTTCGCCAGTCACCTCATGACCCCGTCCAGATCGTCGCCCCTATGCGTCCCCGGCACGGCATCACGGCGGAAACGAACGAGAGAGGGAACCCGGAGGAGCCACGCCCGCGCGACGCCGAACGGTGCTGCCGCGCGACGCCGAACGGGGCTGCCGCACGATCCCTAGGGCCCCCCTCTCTCATTCCGATGAGGGAGGGGGTTAGGGGGTGGGAGGAGAAACGGGACGGGCGTCACGGGCGGGAGCGAGGAGAAACCACGCGGTGGAACGAAAAATCAGTTCCGCGCCGCCAGCAACAAACATGCGTCGTCCTGCAACTTACCCCCCGCGAACTTCTTCGCCGTTTCCAGCACCGACTTCCCGATGGCATGGATCGTCCCCCCCGGGATCGCCCCCGTCGCCGCCCCCACGAAACCCTCGTACCCGAAAAACTCCTTGCCGCGCCGCGCCTCCGTGATACCGTCGGTAAGGAGCATCAGCACGTCACCCTTTTCGAGCGTATACGACATGTTCTCATGCGTCATGTCGCCGTCGATCCCGACCGGGGCACCGCCGCCGATCACGGGTTCCGCCGCGCCGGTCGCGGAACGCACGATCAACGGCTGCTCCGCCCCGGCGACCGCAACCAGTGCTTCCCCGGTTTTCGGGTCGATCACCGCGACCGAAACGCAAATGAAGTGGCTACCGCCGCCATCGCTTTCGAACGAGTCGCCGTTAAACCGCTTCGTCTCACAGAGGAGCGTGTTCAGACGCCCCAAGGCGAGGGCGGGGTCAGGGGTTTCGCGTAAAAACGCCCGCAACGCATACTTCACCTCGGCGGTGCGGGCGGCGGCGGTTAAGCCCTTGCCGGAAACGTCACCGACCACGAGTGCAACCTTGTTCTTTTCCAGCGCGAACACGTCGAGATAGTCGCCGCCGACGCTCGCTTCGTCCCACGCCGCCTGATACAGCGTCGCGATGGTCAGCCCGGGGAACAGATCCTCCGGCGGCGCGAACACGATGCTCTGCTGCAACGCCTCGGCGATCCTCTTCTCGCGCTGGTACAGGACGGCGAGTTCGCCTTCCGCCTTTTTGCGCTCGGTGATGTCGCGCACGATGGACACGAAGCGCGCCCCACCACCGCCCGGCGCGATGTACTGCGTCATCACCTCGACGGGGATTACGCGCCCCGATTTATGGCGGACGCGGGTCTCATACGTTTGCGCCCGTTCGGCAGTCCCCACCCCTCCCGCGAGCAACGGTGCCAGTACGCGTTGCAGTTCCGCTATCCCGCCATCCGCGTCCAGTTCGACCGGGGTCATGTTCAACAGTTCGAGGGGCGAGTAGCCGACAAGCGACGACGCTCCCTGATTGACATAGAAAAACCGGAGAGACTTCGGGTCGAACAGGAAAACGGCGTCCAGCGTGGCGTCCAGCGTCGCTTTGAACTGGCGCAATTGCGCTTCGCGCTCCTCCAGATCGGCGAGGTGTTTTTGCTCGCGCTCACGCTCTGCGTCCCGTTGCGCCTGTTCTGCCTGGCGCAGTTGGGCGACGTGTAGCTCCTCCTGCTGTCGCCGTATCTGTTGCGCCTGCTGGTGCAGTTCGACGAAAACCGTCACCTTGCTACGCAACACATCGGAATCTATCGGCTTGGGCAGATAATCCACCGCCCCGCTCTGGTAGCCCCGGAACGCGTAGCGGTCTTCCGTGTTGATCGCGGTGACGAAAATGATCGGGATGTAGCGCGACTTTTCTCGCTGGCGGATTAGCGTCGCCGCCTCGAAGCCGTCCATGTCCGGCATCTGAACGTCCAGCAGGATCACCGCAAAGTCGTCCACCAGCACCCGCCGCAACGCCTCCGCCCCGGAGGACGCCAGGACCAGGTCCTGCCCCAGAGGCTCCAGCACAGCGGCGAGGGCGACCAGATTTTCTTTCCGGTCGTCCACCAGCAGTATTTTCGACGGGGTTGGTTTCGATCCGCTCCCCCCGCCCGTAGATCCGTTCGTTTTTTCGCTTGGGTACTTCACAGTTTACTTTGTCGTCGGCATCGTTTCAGCCGCTATTTTTGATTCCTTCCTTCTGTACCCATATTTCAATGTTTCGACCACGCGAACCGACAGCGAATATACCCCGCGCCGGGCGCGGTGCACGACGGTTTTTTTCGCGTCGCGCGTGCCTCGGGAGGACGGACAGTGAAATGACAGTCGCAGATAATCATCCACTGGACACGCAATACCGAATCGGTTCGATTCGGCCACGGACGCCAAAGGGTTCCCGTCGGCACACTTGCCGACTGGAAGCCTTCGGCTGTAGACGCGTCGCGTCGAGGAAACGGTTCGTGACCGAGCGAACGTCCCGCCCCCGGCGACGCGAAGCGTCTACAGCACGAAGTGCTTACACCGGAACCCTTTAGCGTCCGTTCATATGGCTTTAACAGACGAGATCGGTATTGGTCCCTTCCATCACTGAGCCAACTCGCTCATGGTCATGTTTGTGGCGCGGAGTTGCTGGCACAGGCCCAGAGCAATGTTCTCCATCACAGCGGTCTTGATCTGCGGGTGAGTGTATGCAAGTTGGTCCAGGTCCTCGCGGCGCAACGCCCAGCAGACGGTGTCCCGGTCCGCATAAACCGTCGCCGAGCGCGTCGAGCCTTCCACAAAGGCCACCTCGCCGAACGACATCCCTGACGTGAACGTCGCAAGCCGCTTTTCATGCCCCGACAACAGCGGTAGCATCGCCGTCACCTCCCCGCTCGCCACCAGGAACAAGCAATCTGCAGGCTCCCCGGCTTCTACGATGCGCTCCCCGGCACGGTACTCGACACAGCACAACAGCCTCCTGGCAACCGCTAATTCCGCCGCCGAAAGTCCTCGTAGCAGAGCGAATGATTCCAGCGGCGCGCTCTCCCCGGCATCCTCCCCGTCAGCCTGTGCCGCCACGTACTCCCTGCATCCCGCCAGCAACGTATCCTCGCACCATTCCAACGCGCGGTCTACGTCGGGGAATGTCAGCATGTCCAGCCCCGCCCCGGTCTCCGCCTCGCGGCATTTCTCCAGACACGCCGCCAGAAGCTCGCTGAAATCCGGGCTGCGGTGGGCGAAGATCAGCCGCTTGCCGCGCTCACTCAGGCGCAACACCAGAAGGCACAATAGATCGGCGGCGGTTCGGTTCAGGTGCGCCACACGTGACAGATCCAGCACCGCGATCTCCATCTCGTCCGAGGCGTGCTCGCAAATTTCGCGCACGATGACTTCGGCGGTCCCGAACGCCAGAACCCCCTGCAGCTCATACACCCGCGCCGCGCATCCGATCTCGGTCAGCCACCGACGCGCCTCCGGCAGACGCTCTCGCTTGGACGCCACCTCTCTGGCGGTGTAGGTGCGGTGGATCACATCCCGACCAGCGCGTGGGGCAGACTGGGGATCGGCAAATAGATGCAGACCGAAACTCTGGCTCAGCTCCCGGCAGGCAGCGATACCCCGGACACTGTTGCCGTGCGCGTCCAGCGGCGGTGAAAAGATGCCGATGCCCATCTGCCCCGGTAACACCGCCATAATGCCCCCGGAAACACCGCTTTTGGCAGGAAGTCCGACGTGACACATCCACTCACCGGCGAAGTCATACATCCCGCACGAAGCCATGATGCTCAAAACGCTTTCCACGCTCGCGGCGTCCAGGGCGCGGACCCCGGTCAGTGGATTGACGCCCCCACCCGCCAGCGTCGCTGCCATTACGGCAAGGTCGCGGCAGTCCACCAGGACGGAGCACTGACGGAAATACAGGTCCAGGATCGGATCGGGGTCTTCGTCCAGAATGCCCGCGTTTCGTAGCAGGTACCCGATAGCCCGGTTGCGGAAGCCGGTATCGCGCTCGGAGGTGAAAACCGCCTCGTCTATCGTCAGCGTCCGCCCCGCGAATAGACTGTAGGTATCCAGCAGCCCCGCCAACTTCGCCGCCGGAGTCTCGCCCCTGAGCAGACCGCAGGCAGCGATGGCACCGGCGTTTATCATCGGGTTAGCGGGTCGCCCGGTCACCGGCTCCAGACTGATGGCGTTGAAGGCATCGCCGGACGGTTCCACCCCAACCCGCGCCCCGATCACTGAGGGACCGCACGCCGCAAGTGCCGCGCCGTAGGTGAAGGGCTTGGAGATGGACTGGATGGTGAAGGGCTGGCGCGTGTCCCCGGCTTCGTAGATCTGGCCGTCGGCGGTCACCAGGCACATACCGAACCAGTGCCGGTCAGCGTTCGCCAGTTCCGGAATATAGGTAGCTACTACGCCCTCGTTCAGTTCCCGGCATCGGCGGTAGATCGCCTCCACGCGTTCCAGAACCGGAGACGTGAGCACCCCCGGCAGGTTCCCAGCCGTGACCTCACGATCCTTCCCCGTGCGATGCGGCTCACTCTGGTCGGTCCCCATTTCATACTTCAACAGTAACTATTCAGGCATGATCTAGGGAAGGCAAAACGGGGTTTCCTGCAAAGACGGAGCGCAAGCAATCCAGCAACGCCATCCCCTGCTTCTGACACG
>JAYULM010000276.1:0-11492 GCA_043763605.1 Armatimonadota bacterium
CTCACGCTATCCGAATCGCCCGACGAGCGGAACCGCCTGGCTATCTCGGACTCCCCCTCTCTCATTCCGATGAGGGAGGGGGTTGGGGGGAGGGAGGAACACGGGAAACCCGCTCGACCGTCGCCGACAGAATATCGCCGGTCTGAGCCGTCAACGTATAGAACATCGCTTCACGGAACCGGCGTTGCGCGGGGTGGAGGCGGCTGTTGCCCGCGCCGCCCGCTCCGGCGACGGCGGCGTGCGAGACACGCACCGCCACCTCTATCGCCCAAGCGCGGGCGTTCAATGCCTCTTCCTTATACTCCGGCGTGTCCTTCGGACCGTCCGCGACGCGGCGGGCGGTGGCACGGCATTCGTCGATCTCGTTCGCGAACGCGGTCACGGCGGCGGGCAGGACCGGCAGTCCGTCGCCGCGCTTCTCGGCGACGCTCCGCAGCGTTTTCAACGCCCCGGTCGCGCAACCGAGCGGCGGCGCGGTCGCCCCCGCGATCCCGTAAAAATCGCCTTTCGCCATCTCGTCGCGCGTACTCCATTTGACGAAGTTTTCCTCGGGAACGAACAGGTTCCGGAGTTCTACTTCCGTGGTCGCGGTCGCGTTCATCGCGCAGAGCGGCAAGGGCGGGGTCGAGCGGAGGGCGTCGCTTTCTTCAGCGGGCGCGTACAGATACACGTGCCGGTCGGTGTCGGTCTCCAGACTCGCGCCGAAGATGATGCCGGAAAGGTACGGGTACCCTGTTACCCAGGGCGCGGTGCCGGTGAGCCGGTAGCCGCCCGATACCGGCGTGGCGAGGATCATCGGCTCTTTACGGCGCAGGTGCCCGAACCCGACGCCGACGTAATGCCGCCCCGCCGCCATGTCGCGCAGAAACCGCTCACGCAGGGTCGTGTTCCTGCTCCCGGCGATGGTCCCGCAGGAGCCTAAGTGCTGGGTCAGGATGAACCACGTCGTGCCACACGCCGCCGTCAGTGCTTCGGTGAACTCGCGCTGGAAGGCACCGGAGCAACCGCTCCCGCCCCACTCGGCGGACGTGGTGACGCCGACAAGACCGGCGTCCGCCAAGGCGCGCAGGTTGTCGGCGGGGTCGGCGTCGCCGTTGTCTACCGCCTCCGCGCGCGGCTCGATGACCGTGTCGCAGATCTGTTTCGCGGCGGTGAGAAGGCGAGATTCGTCCGCGCTCAGAAGGGCGTCGCCGGGGGCGTTGGTTTCGGCAGAGTTTTCCATGGTGGGAGTATGTCTACTCTTACGCTTTGATTTTCGGGGTATTCATGCGAGGACGAGGGCGTACCAGACGGGCGCGTCGGGCAAGTGCCTGGTAACGGGCGGCAGTCGCTACGCCCTTCTCCACGACCGTTTTACGCACCGTCAGGAGATCAAGAGGGCTGACCGGTGCGGTAGCATCCCGAAGCGGTAAGATTACCGAAGCGTCGGTGGTGTTATGATCGAAAACGATCGCTTTCTCGCGATCAACTACCCGTTTTGTAAAACCAAGTGGCTTGAGCGTGCGCTCCAGAGTCGCGTATGTCATCGGTTTATCTTGTACTAAAAGTCGCATTCTATATCCCCGCTCCCTTTATCGCTGTTTGCCGGTCCAATTTGAGATGACGCCAATGTCGCACCGCCATAGCATTTACCACGTTCACGGTCGGAATCAGTACGGCACGACTGTTGGAACCTTTGGGCTTCATACCTTTTATATACGGTTGCATATGGAGCCAGTATGCTACCTGATTCTTCGCGTCGAATACGACAAGGATTACGGGCATTGTTTCCTCGCCCCATAGAAGGAGGTGAGACATATCAACCTGGAAAGATACATTTTTCCCCTTGTGACGAAAAGCAATCGCGTCAGTGGCTTTTAACTGAATCTTTACCGAGTCGTTCTCATATTCCCCTTCTGAGGAGCCGGGAGCATAGTTGTATGTGTAAAGCGACAGGTCGTAACCGTAGTCGTGTCTGAAACCCTCTACGGTGTGTCCTTCATCCAGAACAACTTTTTCGACATAGTTCGCACTGAGATCGGCGATGTGATGCTCTCTGGTTCGTTTCGGTTTACCCGCTACTTTGCTCTTTTTTACGATGCCAGCCACTGGAATCTATTTTACCATAGGGCTGGTTTTGTCCCTTCGGACCACACGCAAACCAGCGCGATTACCCCGACGTTTCCAGAATCCCGACCAGCGCGGGCACGAGTTGCTTTTTGCGCGAGACGATGTCGCCTAAATCGTAGAGGCTGCCGCCGAGGTGCGCGAACGGCAGACCGGCGATCAACCGCGACGATCCGCGTGCGAGCATGTGGCTCTCTCCGGTCACTACGTCCGTGACCATCAGGCAGAGCAGGGCGAGATTTTCGCGCGACACGCGGTCGTCCATCACTTCGATCAGTTCCGGGATGCGCGCGGGCAACTCCTGCATGCCGGTCACTTCGACTTGCGCGATGGACACCTGAACGCCCGCCATTTCGTACGCTTTGCGGTCGCCGTCCAGAATGTCCGCGAGCGATTTCGCGGCGAGACCGGACGCGGCGTTCAGGAGTTCCGCGCCGTACTGGTGCATTTCGAGGCGGCAGACGCTGGCAAGCCAGGCGGCGGCGGCGCGGTCGCGGGCGGACGTGGTCGGGGAGCGGAACACCAGCGTGTCGGACAGGATGCCGGACAACAGCATCCCGGCGATGGAGCGCGGCGGCTCCAGGGCGCGGTCGCGGCACTTTTCGGCGACCAGCGTCGACGTACTGCCGACCGGGTCTACCGTGAACGGGATCGGTGCCGCTGTCGGCGGGTTGCCGAGGCGGTGGTGATCCAGCACGGCGACGATCTCGGCTTCTTCCGCACCGGTGACGGCTTGCGACAGTTCGTTGTGATCTACGAGGATCAGTTTGGCGCGCGGGGGCGAAAGCAACTCCTTCTGCTCCGCCATACCGACATAGCAGCCCGACTCGTCGGTGATCAGGACGCTGTTCTCCTCCGAGCGCAACACGGCGTTGCGGTGGTCGGAAACCCGCTCCCGCTCCTTGTACATGGTCACTTTTTCGGCGATCTCGCGGCACAGCGGTTCCCGCCCGCCATCGTCACCCCGGAGCCGCCGCGCGAACGCGCGGGCGAGCGCGAGCGGCGTCACCACCCCGACCGGGATACGGTCCGCGCCGACTACGGGGATCACCTGCTCGCCGGTCGAGAAGCGGTCCATCGCGTCGGAAAGGGGGGCGTCGGGATCCACCACGGTCTGCGCTTCGGCGATGTGCCCGAACGTCACGGCGACGCTGGGCAGGAACGGCGGCGCGGTCTGCCCGAACCGCTTCAGGGCGAACTGGGCCTGCTCGCCGGGCTGACCGCACCGCACGGCGCGGATGCCATCGTAGCCGCTCTGGGTCAGGAACCAGGCATAGCCGAGGGCGGACGCTATGGCGTCGGTGTCGGGGCGTTGGTGCCCGATCACATAGGTCGTCAGTGAGTTCCAGATCTCGGTCCGGTCAAAGGATGCGTTCGGCATAGGAGTAGATTGTGAAAAAAAATGCAAAGTTCCTGCCCGCTTATGAGAAATCAGGTCAGAGGGAATGGTTTTGATTTGCCGTGATCGTCATACCCAATTTTCATGGGGATATTGCTTGACGACTGTTCCGTGGTATGATATGCTACTTCCGTTTTGATTGGGATACGTGTGTCTGTTGTGCCTTACCGTACCGCTCGCTAACCTGTGCGGACCGCTATGCTCTCACCTTCCTCGTGACCCGCCGTAATTTATGGTCGTACAGTAAAGGATTCCCCAGAGAAACGTGCCGGAACTACCGGAAGTAGAAACCGTGCGGCGCGGATTAGCGCGGTCAGTGACGGGTAGGTATATCACCGACATGACCGTCGCCAACGCCAAAGTCCTGCGCGGCCAATCTCCCGAGACGCTTCGGGAGCGGCTCGTGGGATGTCAGATCCGGCAGATCGACCGGCGCGGCAAGTATCTGCTTATACGGCTCTCCTCACCCATTTGTTCCCCCGAACCGCTCACCCTCTGCATCCATCTGAAGATGCGGGGGCAGATCGCGGTGGAATCGGCGGACAGTGAGGCGGGCAAGTACCACTGCGTGACCATCCGGGTAAGGGACGCGGTTAGCGGCGGGCGGGCGTGTGTGCGGTTCTATGACGCCTGGACGTGGGGCGAACTGCGGGCATTGTACGAGGGCGAGTTTTCAACCGCCGTGCCCGCGCTGGCGAAGATGGGTCCGGAACCGCTAACGGACGATTGGACGGATGCGGTTCTGGGGGCGGCTCTCGCAGACCGCCGCGCGGCGATCAAGCCGACGTTGCTGGACCAGAACGTTGTCGCCGGAATAGGGAACATTTACGCCGACGAAGCGTTGTACCGTTCGGGAATAAACCCGACGCGCGCCGCCGGTTCGTTGTCACCGGACGAGGTGAGCCGACTGACGGACGCGGTGAAAGCGATACTGGTTTCGGCAGTGGACGGCGGCGGTACCACGTCGGATAATTTCGCCGATGTAGCCGGGGGCGCGGGGCGATACGTTCCACAGGTCTATGAGCGCGGCGGGATGCCCTGCCACGGCTGTGCGGAACCGTTGACCCGGATACGGCTTGCGGGCAGGTCGGCAGTTTTTTGCGCGAAATGCCAGCCGCCAACGCGGTAAAATATTTCGCCCGGGCATGCCCGGGCAACGAAACGATACGTTATAATAGAACGTTAAACCAAAAGAGAAAATACCGAATTTGTAGCGGTTGCGCACGTACCTTTCCCGTCCCCACTTTGAAAAATCGGGGGCGGATATTTCCGGGGTACTTACGCACAAGGAGCGATTTAACACGATGTCTGACGAAACGACCGGTGTGACAACCACGGACGCGGAAGTAGCCGCCTCTGCGGCGTCCACCACCCCTTCCCCGGCTTCCGCGCCCCCGTACCTGAATGGCGCGGGTGACACGGCGACCGCCGCGCCCGCAGTAGCGGAAGGGAACGACCTTGACCAGATGCCGCCCCTCGACGAGATCGAGGTGCCCGGCACCGAGAACGACCGCGACCGGCGCGGGAATCGCAGCGGCGGTGGCGGGAGGGGCGGACGCGGACGCCGTGACGAGGACGGTGGCGGCGGGGGCGGTGGCTCCGAGTTCCGCGCCGGTCAGGTTGTCACGGGTACCGTGGTCAAGATCGACCCAAAAGAAGGGGTCCTCGTCGACATCGGCGCGAAATCGGAGGGCATCATCCGCCTTTCCGAACTGTCGCGCGAACCATTCAACGACCCGCTCGAAGTCGTCAAAATCAATGAGCAGATCGAAGTCGTCGTCCTCGACCCCGAAGGTCGCGAAGGCAATATCCTCCTTTCCAAGAAGCGCGCCGACTTCGAGAAGACCTGGGACAACCTCGTCGTCGCGATGAATGACGGCACGATTGTCAGCGCGATAGTTCAGGAGCGTGTCAAGGGCGGTCTTGTCGTGGATCTCGGCGTCCGCGGGTTCGTCCCGGCGTCGCATGTCGGCAACGGCAAACTCAAGAACCTCGATAAGTTCGTCGGAATGACCATCCCGCTCAAGGTGCTGGAAGTGGATCGCGGCGGGCGCAAGGTCGTTCTCTCGCACCGCCTGGCGACGGAAGAAGAGCGCGAGCAACAGAAGCAGAGCACGATCAGCGCGTTGGGCGAAGGTCAGGTACGCACCGGTGTTATCCGGCGTGTCACCGACTACGGCGCGTTCGTGGACCTCGGCGGTATCGACGGACTGCTACACGTGTCCGAAATGTCGTGGACACGGATCAAGCACCCGTCCGACGTGGTCAAGGTCGGGCAGGAAGTCGAAGTCAAGGTCCTCAAACTCAGCCTGGATCAGGGGCGCGTCTCGCTCGGTATGCGCGACCTGCTCCCCGACCCGTGGCTGGCGGCGGGCGAGAAGTTCCGTGTGAACGACACGGTGGACGGCGAAGTGACCCGTCTGGTGCAGTTCGGTGCGTTCATCGCGCTGGAAGGCGGCATTGAGGGCATCATCCCGAACAGCGAACTGGCGAACCGACGGATCGCGAAGCCGAGCGACGTTGTCGAAGTCGGACAGATGGTGCAGGTAAAAGTGATCGATGTACGCGCGGAAGAGCGGCGCATCACGCTCTCGCTTCGCGCCCTGCAGCGCGATACCGAGCCGTTGCGTCCGGCGGGCGACGGGACGGAACCCGCCGCCGATTCCGACCCGAACCGGGCGGGCAAGCGCGAGAAGAAGCGGCGCGGCGGTTTCGAGGAAGAAGGCGCGGGTGTCGCACCTGCTGGCGGCTGGAGTAGCAACTACAGTAGCGGCGGCGGCGGTCTGACGCTGGGCGACATGTTCGGTGACATGTTCACCGGCGGTGGCGGCGGCAAGGCACCGAAGGCGGGGGCGACGAAGAAGCGCGGGCGACGTTACGAAGAAGAGGAAGAAGACCTCGATAACATCGACTTCGATGCCGAACCGGAAGCGGATGCCGACGCGGAAGTTGTCGAAGGGGACGCGGAAGCGGTCGGAGTCGAAATAGAAGCCGTGGGAACCACGGAAGACGAGAAGTAAACGTCAAACAGAAACGAAACGCCGCCGCGAACTATTCGCGGCGGCGTTTTTTTCTCTCACCCCCCGCCCCCTCTCTCGTCGGAATGAATGAGGGGGAGTCATGGGGGAGTGCCGTTGCCGCGAGGCAGAGAGGGCACTGTTCCCGCGAACCGCCCGACAAGCGGGATGACGTATCGCCTCTGGTTCGCGGGATCGCGGAACGTGCCGTTGTCGGCAAGTCGCGAAAGTGTTTCGCACGTGCCCGACGCTCCGACTGACTGCGTTCCCGCTGTTCGCGAGAACTGCGTTCCCTCTTGCGCCCCCTCTTTCATTCCGATGAGAGAGGGGGCGGGGGGTGAGAGAAACGGACGGGACAGCGGGGTGAGAGAAACGGAAATTCGCATGAAAATCCTCGGCATCACTGGCGGTATCGCCTGCGGAAAATCGTTCGTGACCGGGCTGTTCGCGCGCTGGGGGGCGCGGACGGCGTCTGCCGACGCGGACGCGCGCACCGTCGTACTGCCCGGCTCTGCAACGCTGGAGGCGGTTCTCGCCGCGTTCCCCGATGCCCGCTCCCGCGAAGGGAGGCTTGACCGCTCCCGCCTCGCGGCGCGGATCTTCGGGGATGCGGACGCCCGCGCGAAACTGGAAGCTGTCATGCACCCGGCGATTTTCGTCGAGATGCGCGAAACCATCGAAAGTGCCCGATCCGCGACGGACGCTCCGCTTCTCGCTTACGAAGTGCCCCTGCTTTTTGAGAAAGACCGCGCCCCGATGTTCGACGCCACGCTCGCCGTCGTCTGCGCCCCCGAAACCCAGGCGGCACGTTTGCAGGAACGCGAACGAACCGCCGGTCGCCCCGCCCTTTCCCCCGAACAGATCGCCGAGCGGCTTTCCGCGCAACTGCCGAACGACGAAAAAGCGCGCCGCGCGGATTACGTGATCCGCACCGACGGCACACTCGCCGACACTGAATCGCAAGCTCGCGCGGTCTGGGTGGCGGTCGTCGGGAGCGAACCGCCTGGAACCGCCGTATAACGAATCGGTACCCTGCTTATGCCGTTGATCGAAGGGCGTTTATACCGCAAAATCGACAAGTCCTTGCTCCTCGCCGTCTTCGTGCTGATGGCGTTCTCGCTCGCCGCCATCTACGCCGCGACCTCGGTACGGGGCGGCGGGATGGGGCAGGCGTTGCGGCAGGGGATCTATTTCGCCGTCGGACTCGGCGTGTGCGCTCTGGTGGCGAGCCGCGACTATGCCAACCTGCCCCGCTATGTCCCGTATCTCTACGCCATCAATATCGGCCTGCTGATCGCCGTGGAACTATTCTCGCCCGAAGTCAAGGGTGCGGCGCGCTGGATCAAACTCCCGATCCCCGGCATGGACTTCAAACTACAGCCGTCCGAGTTCGCCAAGATACTGACGATCATTACGCTGTCGTGCCACGTCGCGCAGATGGAAACCCGTATACGTCAGTTGCCCTATCTGCTTCTGACACTCGTACACATCGCCCTACCCACCCTCCTGATCATGAAGCAGCCGGACCTCGGGACGGCACTCGTGATCGTGGTCATCTGGGCGGGGATCGTGTTCGTCGCCGGGGCAAAGGCGCGACACCTGCTCGGTCTCGCGACGGCGGGAGTACTCCTGTTCGGGTTCGCGTGGCAGTTCAACCTGCTCAAAACATATCAAAAGGAGCGGGTGCATACCTTTATGAACCCGCTTTCCGACCCGAAGGGCAAAGGGTACCACGTACTGCAAAGTATCGTCGCTATCGGCGGCGGCTCGGTGCGCGGGCAGGGGTATCTACACGGCTTGCAAACCAACAACCGCTTCATCCCGGAAAACCACACCGACTTTATCTTCACGGTCGTGGGTGAGGAGACCGGGTTCGTCGGCGGGTGCATCCTGCTATCGGTTTACGGCGTCATCCTCTATCGGGGGTGTGCCATCGCCGCGCAGTGCGACGACCCGCTCGGGCGTCTGATCGCGTCCGGCGTCGTGTCGCTCCTCGCCTTCCACCTGCTGGTAAATATCGGCATGACCACGGGAATCATGCCCGTGGTGGGCGTCCCGCTCCCCCTAATGAGTTTTGGCGGCTCGGCGGCATGGGCAAACCTCGCCGGGATCGGACTGCTCTTCGGCATCGGCATGCGCAAGCACAAGTTGTTGTTTTAGTGGTCAGTGAACAGTGGACAGTGGGCAGAAACGCAGAAGACGCGCGGTATGAATTCGTCGACCCCGATGGACTGATCACTGTCCACTGTTCACTGACCACTTATTCACTAATGTCTAAAGTGTCGGACCCCCGTGAAGACCATCGCGATCCCGCGTTCGTTGCAGAGGGCGATGGTTTCTGCGTCGCGCACCGAGCCGCCCGGCTGAATGATCGACGTTACCCCGGCGTTCGCGGCGGTTTCCGGTCCGTCGGCGAACGGGAAGAACGCGTCGGAGGCGAGTGCGGCATTCTTCGCATGATCGCCCGCCTGCTCCACCGCGAGGCGCACCGAGCGGACGCGGTTCATCTGTCCGGCACCGACGCCGCGTAGCGCGCCGTCCTTGCTGATCACAATCGCGTTCGACTTGACATGCTTGACCAAACGCCACGCGAACAGGAGTTCGGCAAGTTCGGCTTCGGTCGGCTTGCGGTCGGTCGGGAAGGTCAGGTCGGCGTCCGTCAGGGGGCGATAGTCGCGGGTGGAAACGAGTAGCCCGCCGACGATCTGCTTCACGGTGAAGCCGTCCTTGCCGGGACCGGTGAACGGCGCGACTTCTAACAGGCGCAGGTTCGCGCCCCATTTGCGCTTGGTGGTCAGGGTTTCGACCACACCGTCGTCGTAGCCCGGCGCGACGATGCACTCGAAGAAGTTGTTAGGCTCGGTGATCGCGGCGGCGGTCGCGGCGTCTAAGGGGCGGTTCACGGCGAGTATGCCCCCGAACGCCGACACGGTATCGGCTGCCCTGGCTTGCACGAACGCTTCGGAAAGGCTGTCCGCCATCGCGCAGCCACACGGGTTGGCGTGCTTGATGATCGCGGCTGTCGGCTTTTCGGTAAACTCCTTGACCAGTTCGAGTGCCCCGTCCAGATCGTAGAGGTTGTTGAACGACACTTCCTTGCCGCTGTTATCGCGCCGCCACGCGTTCCCGATACACGGCTCGTTCACTGCCTCGTTGCGATACAGCGCAGCCTGCTGATGCGGGTTCTCGCCGTAGCGCAGTACCTGAGTGCGCGGCAGTTGCAATCGGAAAGTGGCGGGTAGGGGAGAAGCGGTCAGTGGAGAGTGGTCAGTGGTCATTGCGGGGGACACGCCAATCCCGGTCCCGGAGGTTCCGACACTATCCACTGCCCACTGCCCACTGACCACTGACTTCATATAATCCGCGATCATCGAATCGTACGCGGCAGTGTGGGCGAACGCTTTCGTAGCGAGCCGCTGGCGTGTCGCGAGCGTGATTCCGCCCTCCCGTTCGATTTCGGCAAGCACGCCGTCGTAGTCCGCCGGATCGGTCAGAATCGCGACGCCGCCGTGGTTTTTCGCGGACGAGCGCACCATCGCCGGACCGCCGATGTCGATGTTTTCGATGGCGTCCTCGAAGGTAACGTCCGGCTTGGCTATCGTCGCCGCGAACGGGTACAGGTTGACGCAGACCAGATCAATCGGCGCGATTCCGTGCGCGGCGAGGGTTTCCAAATGCTCCGGCTTGTCGCGGTCGGCTAAAATCCCGCCGTGGACGTTGGGGTGCAGGGTCTTGACACGCCCTTCCAGCATTTCGGGGAAGCCGGTCAGGTCGCTGATGCCGACCACGGGAACACCGGCGTCGGCTAACGCTTTCGCGGTGCCGCCGGTAGAGACGATCTGCGCGCCGAGCGCGGCAAGTTGCCGGGCGAATGGGACGACGCCGGTTTTATCGGACACGCTAATCAGGGCGCGTCGAACAGGGGAAAGTTTCATATCGCCGATAGTATAGCACGGCGCGAACGCGTCGGGGTAGGCGCGTCGGGGTAGGGATGTTCGGTAGCGCGGTCCCCCGGCTACGCCGCGTCGCGCGGTGCCCGGAAATTGCCCCGGGTCACGGCGAACGCCATCGCGCCCACGAGCAAGAGGGGGACGAGGTAGCCGGCGACGCGCGCCTTGCCTCCGCCCGCCGCCAATTTGGCGTACCAGAGGTCCGGGAAGCGGCGGTTGGCATCGATGGCGGCCATGTCGTTGCGGGCACCGACGGGCAACGGTAGCGGCTCGCCGCGCAGTCCGAACCCCAAACCGCGCCACAGTGCCAGTTGCGGGTAGGGGCGGTTGGAATACTGCCGTGTGGCGCCGACCGAGCCGACTATCGCCATATCCCAATTCACGACGAGCGGGGGGAAGTTCGCCACCACCGACACGGCGGCGAGGGCGAGGAGCGGGGTACGGTAGCGGTCCCACAATGCCATAAACACCGCCGCCGCGACGAAGAAAAACAGGGGGAGGAAGTTCACCATGTACCGGGGACCCCAGCCGACGGCACCCGACCAACTCGGTATTTTCGCGAACATCAGGACATAGGCGAACGCCACGGAGCCGAAGGCACCGACCATCTGTCTGTGTACCGGCGGCAGTTTCTTCCAGACCCAGGGGAGTAGCAGGATCAGGAGCAGGATCGGGGCGCAGACGAAGATCCCCTTGTTCAGCGAGAACGTCAGCCCGTAGAACCCGGGCAAAAAATCGCCGGAAAAGTCGGCGGTCCCGGCGATCTTGTACCGCCAGATCAGCGTCGCCGGTCGCCAGAAAGCCCCCATGCGGATATGATTATAGAGGAACGTCGGCAACATCGCCGCCAGAAACGCCGCCGCGCATGCGAGGAAATGCGCCGGGCGCAGGTGTTTCCGCAGATGGTAGGCGATGATCAGCAGTGCGAGTCCGAGGAAGGGCAGTGTCCCGAAACGGAACGTCGCGGAAAGCGCGACGGTCAGCGTCATCCCCACGGCTTGCGGGACCGTGAGGCGGTCC
>JAYULM010000277.1:0-11485 GCA_043763605.1 Armatimonadota bacterium
TTCGGGTCATAAATGACCCGAAACGCTCCGAGCCGCCCGATGGCAACTCCAAACACCCAACAACCTAAACAAACTCCGTCATTACCTCGGACGCGAGAAACACGCCGCTTTCGGTGAGGCGCAGGTGGGTACCGGTGTTTTCCAGCAAGCCGTGCGCGATTTGGCGCGCGACGGCTCCCGCGAACTGCTCCTCCGCGCGGACGCCGAACCGCTCCGCGAACCGATTCAGGTCCACGCCGTCCGCCAGTCGTAGCCCGACCATAATCGTTTCGCCCATCGTCTCCTCCAGGGTCAGCGATTCGCTTTCCACGGTTGGGATCGCTCCCGAAAGGGCGGCGTCGGCGTAGCGGATCGGGTGTTTCTCATTCAGCGAGCGTACCCCCCCGAGATATGCCGCCGCCCCCGCGCCGAACCCGAAATAGGCGTCGTTGCGCCAGTAGATCTGGTTGTGCAGCGATTCGTACCCCGGACGGGCATAGTTCGAGATTTCGTAGCGGCGGTAACCGGCTCCCGCCGTCCGTTCCATCGCGCGCGCGAACATCGCCGTTTCCACGGTCTCGGACGGGAGCGGCAGTTTGCCCCGCTCACGCCGTGCGTGGAACGGCGTCCGTTCCTCGACGATCAAGCCGTAGATCGACAAATGCGGCACGTCCAGCGCGAACGCAGCGTCCAGCGATCGGTCGAAATCGGCGAGTGTTTGCCGGGGCAACCCGAACATCAGGTCCACGGAAATGTTGGCGAACCCGGCGCACTTCGCGGTTTCTATCGCTCGGACGGCGTCCTGCCCCGAATGGACGCGGTCGATAGTGCGTAGGAGGCGGTCGTCGAACGTTTGCACGCCGAACGACAGCCGATTGAATCCCGCGTCCCGCAATGCCCGCAGGTATGTCTCATCCGCGTCCGACGGGTTCGCCTCGGCGGAAATCTCGGCGTTGTCGTCCACGGCGAAATGCCGCCGCGCCGTTTCCAGGAGGCGCACAAGGTCGGTCGCCGGAAGTAGGGTCGGTGTCCCGCCGCCGAAGAAAATGGTCGGGACGCGTGGCGCGGGGTCCGCTCGCGTTTCCATCTCCCGGCAGAGGGCATCGACGTACCGCGCTTTGGTGGCGTCTTTGTAGCCGGAATACGCGTTGAAATCGCAGTAGCCGCACTTCCTGGCGCAGAAGGGGATGTGTATATAGATTCCCGTGGATTGCATAAAAAGTTCGCCGTGTGCTTCACCGATGGTGCCCGCCGCCTGTCAACATACGTTTCCGTATCGTACCGCACTCCTGCCCGTGGGACACCGTATCCGCCTTGACTACCCATTTAGTCTTGGCGTATAATCGGGGCACGATGACAATACAAACCCCGATAGCCGATACGCCGGATGCGACGCTCGGCGATCAAGAGTTAGAAGTCCTGCGGTTCGTCTCCGACCGCGCCCCGGTTACGGTGCGCGAAGTGTCCGACGAGTGGGGCGTACCGCGCGGGCGGGCACGCACCACTATCCTGACCATGATGGAGCGGCTTCGTAAAAAAGGCTATCTCGTCCGGGAAGGGGCGGGCGGCGAAGGCTCGTTCCGCTACAGCCCCGCCGTCGCCCCGCAAGCCGTATTGCACAACCTGGTCCGTGATTTCGTGCAGAAAACGCTCGGCGGGTCGCTGACACCGTTCGTCGCCTATCTTGCGGATACTCCCGACGGACTATCCGCGACTGAGGTCGCCGAACTGAAAAAATTGGTTTCCGACATGAAGTGATGGTTAGTGGTTAGTGATCAGTGGACAGTGATCAGAGTCCTGGAGACTCTCGCCCGGAACTTCTGACCACTGCCCACTAACCACTGAACACTAAACATCACTGACCACTAAACACGATGCAAACGATGGCTCGGGACGTGATCATTGCACTCTGCCAGGCGACGGGCGGGGGAATGCTACTTGCCGCGTTCGCGTTTTGCGCCTGCCGAGCCGTGGGAAAACTGACCGCCCCCGCACGGTTCTGGCTCTGGTGGCTGGTCGGGGCGAAATTTCTGGTCGGTCTCGTTTTCGCCGTGATGGGCGTTTCTGCGTTACGGGTGCCCGTCCTGAAGGCGGAACACTATTATACGCTGACCGGGCTGGCGAAGAAGACAGTGGCACGGGCGAGCCGTCCCGCTCCGGGAGCACCGGAGAAAGAACGGGGCGTCGTGCCCCCTTCCGCGAAAATCTCGGGCACCGTCGCGACGAAGGTCCTTCCGCATGCCGCCTTCTCTCTCTCCACGTTCCGCTTTTCCGTGTTGCGCCGCGAAGCCGCGCGGGCGGCAATTCCCTATCTCCTTCCGGTGATGTCGCTGTATCTCTTAGGCGTGTTGGTGGTGGCGTGGCGCGGCATCGCAGGCGCGCTCGTCGTGCGGCGGCTTGTCGCCGGGGCTGAGGTTTGTGAGAACGAAGCCACATGCGACGACCTGCGCGCCGTGAACGCACGACTCGCCCCGAACTGTTCGCCCGGTCTGCGCGTTTCGTTACGCACGTCGGCACCATTCGTGGTCGGCTGGCTACGCCCGACCATCGTACTGCCCGCCGCGTTTCTCGCGGAGCAACCCGCGACGCGCCGGATGGCACTCGCGCATGAGGTTGCCCACATCCGGCGTGGCGATCTGTACTGGGAGGTTGTGCCGGTCCTGCTTCGGACCTTGTTCTGGTTTCTGCCGCCTGCGCACTATGTCGCAAACGAGATTTCCGCCGCGCGCGAGGAAGCCTGCGATCTTCTCGCAATCGCCGTGTGCGATTCCACCCCGTCCATTTACGGCTCGCTCCTGATCCGTGTCGCCGAACGTGCGCAGTCGCCGCTCCCGGTAATGGCGATGGCGGCTCCCGCGTCGCGTGGGTTCCACCAGATCAAACGCCGCTTGCGCACACTCGCCCGCGAAGGCTCCGGCGCGCCGGTCCCCGTGCTGTGGCGCGCCGTGGCAGTGGGATTACTTGCGGCGCAGGGGACGGCGACGATCCTTCCCTTGCGGCCCGTTCTGGCACGCGCCGCCAATGCGGCTCGCGCCGCTCTCCCAATAACGGGCGCACCGCGCTACGCGATCACGGACCTCGGAACGCTCGGTGGGAACGACAGCGGGGCGTTCGGTGTCAATGACGACGGGCATGTGGTCGGTACCGCGCAGGTGTTCCCGCGTGGTACTCGTGGCCACGCCTTTTTGTGGGATGGGGACGGCATACAGGACCTGACATCCGGCTCGATATATCGCCACTCGCAAGCCGTCGCTGTCGCGGATAACGGCTACGTCGCCGGTTCTGCCTACCGCTCATCGTACCGCAGTGGGCAACAGAATGCGTTCCTATGGAACGGCTCGCGCCGGTTGTATCTGCCCCCGGCTAAGGGCTTCCGGTTTTCGCGGGCGGAAGGTATCAGCGGCGAGGGTTTCGACGGCGGCGGCGCGTCGCCGGTCGTCGCAGTGGTCGGGGCATCGCTGACGGGTGGGACGGACACACGTGGGGCGACGGCGGCGCGGGCGACTTTATGGCGGGATAACACCGTTACCGACCTCGGCACGCTGGGTGGGACGCACAGTTTCGCGCTGGCGGTGAACGGGACCGGGACCGTGGTAGGAAAAGCGGACCTGCTCGACGACGCGGCCGGGAGTCGGCGGACGCACCCCTTTGTTAGGGGACCGGGGGACAGCGCGATGCGGGATCTGGGGACGCTTGGCGGCAGAGCCGGGGCGGCGTGCGCGGTTGCCGAAGACGGAACCGTGGTAGGGTACGCGCAGACCGGGCAGGGTGCTGTTCACGCGTTCGTCGCGGCACCCGGTAGCGGCGGCGGCGCGTATCGCCCCCGGGATCTCGGAGCACTTCCCGGCGGCGTCACTAGTGCAGCGTATTCCTTGAACGAGCGTGGTTCCATCGTGGGGCAGTCATCCTTGCCGGGGCAGACTGGACGCGCCGTGCTCTGGGTCACGCCGGACGACAAGCCGGTAGATCTGAACGAATACCTTGCTCCGTCCGCGTCGCGCGCCGGATGGCATCTGGAAACCGCGCGTGCCATCAACGCCCACGGACAGATCGTCGGGCAGGGCATTGTCGGGGGCAAGCGGCACGCTTTTCTTCTGACGCCACTGTAGACGCAGGGGGCGCGGGGCGAAATTATGTGGGATGATGTCGGGCGGAGGCAGGAATACGGGGGGGACGCGCGTAATCAATTATACGGTTGCGGAGTTCAGACGCCCCTGAATGAATTCGCCTCGCCACCCGATCATTTTCAAGGGTCCGTTTCTCCAGGAGACGCGACTCGCCCCGTTGCGGAATGCCGCCGGGATCAGGACCGATACCTTATGTCTACGCCGTTTCTAAGACGCTACTTTCCTTACAGCCCCGCCGAGGGATCGGTAGAGCGTCTCATCGACAACGAATACCAGATCGAGCGCATCGCGGCGGGTAACGCCGACGAGACGCCCTTGATGGAGTACCTGCATTTTCTCCACCAGACGCAACGAAACATTGCCATCGAAAATCTCAAAGCAGCCGCCGGAAAGAACAGAGCGGGGTCGTTACCTGCGCTGATCGCGGTGATGACCGCCCCGGAACCGACCGGAACCGCCGCCTTCACCCCCGCAAATATCGTCGTGCACGACCTGTCAACCCGGTCGCACCGACTGCGCGAGCGCGGGATCCAGGTCGAACAGGTTTTAAGCAATCCGGCGTTCGCAGGGGGGGAATCCCAACTGCTGACCGAAGCCGCCCGCGCCGCGAAGAACGGGATGACTTCCATGGGACGCGACCAGCAGGAAGAGTTCAAGGACGCCCTGCAACTGTTCCGCGAAGCGCAGGAGGGTGCCATCGGCAACCGAAACTACGTGGTCTGGTTCCAGATCGGATGGATTCTGTGGAAGCAGGGCGCGAACCTGCCGGAGGCTGAGGAAGCGTTCTATCAGGCGTACCGCTTGAGCGCGGCGACGCAGGATATTTTCTATTACCTCAGCCAGCGGCACCGCGCCTATCTGCAGTTCCTCCAGAACAAACCCGCCGATGCCGCCGATACGATGGGAAAGTTACTTTCGCTGTACGCGGACGACCCGGACACGTTGCTGGACGCCGCCCGCTATGCCGCCGGAAAGAAAACGGACGAGTGCGCCAATCTCCTGCGAAAACTGTTCACTCTGGAGCCGAGCCGTGCACTGACCGTGCTTTCTGACGAGGCGTTCCTGCCTGCCCTTCCCGTCCTCTGCGAAACGATCTGGCATGTCTTTGAGAACGGGGAACGCAAAGCGACCCAAGCCGTCGCCCGACTCGCGGCGGCAGAATCGAACCTGCGCGTCGCGTCAGAGCGGTCCGGGACGGCAATTCCGCTACCCGAAGACCTGACGGCGGGAGTCGCCGAGGCTCATGCCCTGGTGCGACAGCACACCGCCGCGCTGTCATACCCCGCCGCGTTGGGCATCGTGCAAACGGCGACGGTGCAGGCGAACGCGCTGTACTCCCACGCGCAGAAGACGCTCGAAGCGGAAAGCGCGGCGGTAGAGCAACGGCTGATCCGCCCGCGCCGCCAGATCGAGCGGATTCTTTCCGAGAAGAAGAAATGGAAAGAGGATGCCGACAAACTGGTACGCGCCGCGAAGCAGTCGAACGTGGATCTCGCCGTGGCACCGAAGCGCAACCTCTTCCGGCGGTTCAATCCGGAGCACGCCAGCCTTTACGAGAACTATCAGACCGCGCGGCATCAGGCGGAGATCAACGCGGCGGCGGTAAAAAATGAGTTGCCTGCGTTTCAGGCAGAAATCGCGCGGAGTGAGGAAGCGCAGGAGCGCATCGCCGAAACGATGGCGTGGCTGGAATCGGAGCAAGGGAAGGGCATATAGCCCCGGGTATTCGCCCCGCCTTGCGGTGCCGTCCTTAACAAAATCCACGTGGTCCGCGATACAATAAGAGCATGAATCCGAACTCTTTTTCCGAAGCGGGCGGCGACGAAAGCCGCTCCCGTTTCGCTTACCATCACGAACCCGACCCGGTCGAGGGGGGCGTCAAAACGGCTCCGGAATCCGCCAGTGCTACCGCCGCCGCCGACCGCAACCCGGCAAAGGGGGAACGTAAACCGGGGCGACATTCGAACGGCACGGCGATCACCACCGGCACGAACGGCGTACCGGGCGCGGGGGACCGTCGGCTCGACATTTCCGAGATCGCTCGCACGGTGGGGCAGTTTTACCGGCACCGCTTCGCAGTCTCCCAATTCGCGGCGGACGAACTCGAAGTCGCCGAGCCAATCACGGGCGAAGTCACGCTGACAAACTCGGGGGCTGCTCTCATCCTGCGCGGCAAAGCGCGTACGATCCTTTCATTGGAATGTGCCCGCTGTTTGCGCCCGGTGCTGACGCCGGTCGAGACCGAGATCGAGGAGGAGTTCGATCTGGTCGCGGAAAATTCGGCGTGGTCATCGTCGGATGATGTACAGGCTGTGGACGCCGACGAGAACGGGGCGGTCATCAAGGGCAATATACTGGACCTGGGCGACTTGTTGCGGCAGTATATTCTGCTCGCGGCTCCTACGCGGGTGGAATGTCCGGACGAATGTGACGAGATCCCCCTGCCGGAAGGCGTAACGCTGAAGCGCATCGATGACCGCGACCGGGAAACGGGTGCGGGCGTCGATACCCCGCTGAAACGCCTCGCCGAACTGCTCGCCGCGAAGGAGCGCGGCGACGCGGACCCCGAGTAAATCCGCGCGGCGGGAATGCCGTCGTTGCTCTTTGACGCGTCCGCTCTGCGTATGGTATACTTGCGGCAGAGCAACGAGGAATCGAACGGCGGGCCGCTGTGCGAATCCCGAAGGCTCATGGATTTTTTCGCGCCCTCGCGGGTTCGTAGAGAAAAACCGCGTTGGATGCCGACGAGATTACGTCGGCGAGGAGCGACGCGGCGACGAACCGGCAAGGCGCGATTGACTCACACATTGTCGTGGGAGTGCATCGGAAAAAGACGTTCTCGCCAGTCGGCGCGGAAAACGCGCGACGGGGAGATGCCGGACAGGAAATCGAACGGACGTGATCGGACAGGATCTTCGCGGAATCTGTCGCGGTCGCGCGGAGTAATATCACCATCGGACGGGCGAACATCGCCCGCCCTGCCCCGTTCAAGGAGCCGCTCGTGCGGTGTTCCTACCTGCTGTGACATCCCCCTTCCGCCGCGCGGAATCGAGATCCCGTTCCCGGTAGATTGCCTACCGCCTCGCGGAAAAAACGTCCCCGTTTTCGATGCCCTCCCCCCGAAAAGATACGAACCAGGAGTTTTTATATGCGTCGTCGGCGAACTGCCGCCCCGTCCCTTGACGCCGTGGATACCGCACTTGCGGAAACCACGGACACCCGGATCGAACCGCTCACGAGCGGTTCCGAAGCGAACGAGCCGTTACCTAACGAGCCGTCCGCCGTTATTGCCACCCCCGCCGCCGAAATCAGCGGCGACGAACCCGCTCCGGCGAAGCCGCGCCGTACGCGCCGCCCGAAGGCAGTCACCGTCCCCGACGATGTCGCCAACGCAGTCCCCGCCGAAATAGCGGTTGCCGACGCTGAGATGCCGGTTACGGAAGATGCCGTGCCGGGAAGTACCCCGGAATCTGTGCTGGAGATGGTCGCCGAAGCCGAGCCTGCTCCAGAGGCACCGAAGCGTGCCCGCCGCCCGCGCCGCGCCGCAGCCGCCCCTGAAGCAGTTGCCGCCGCGACCGCCCAAGAAGCACTCGAACCGCTCCTCGCGGAAATGTCGTCCGAGACCGCCGCGCGCAACGACGAAGCAGCAACGCCGTCCGACGATGGCGCGTCGCTCCGTGAACTGCTCGCCGAAAGCGAGGCGATTTTAGAGGAAGTCATCGGCGAAGCCACTCCCGGTGAAAAGTCCGGCCGCGGTCGCCGCAACAGCCGACGCGGTCGTGGTCGCGGCGGCAACGGCGGGGAAAACCCGCCCGGAGAAACACCGGGGATTTTGCCTGTTGCCATCAGTCCCTTGCGTAAACGCGGGCCACGAACCATCGCCCTTACCTTGCCGTTCCCGACGCTGCCGGTCGGGGCGTCTTCCGACAATTCAGGCGACACGGAATCCGCGTCCGCCGAACTGTCGGTGACAAACCGAAAGCGGGGAGTACGTATCCCGCGTACCCTGCGCCGCATTCTGACCCCGGACGGCGCGGTCTTCGTCAGTGAGGCGCAAGCCGCCGCATTGCTCGGGAGTGTGCTCGTTACCGTTGCTCCGACGGGCGACGGAACGGTTCGCGTTCCGGTCGCACCCGTTTTCGCGCCCGCCGTTCCCGAATACGTGCCGCTCCCGGCGGGAACGTTGGAGCGTTTGCCGCTCGTAGCCGTCGCGCCCAACAACGGCGTACCGCAACTGCTGGTCAACGGCGCGCCCGTTTTGCCCGCGTTCCTGTTCGTCAACACCGAGGTCGCCGACGAACCCGAGGTCGCCCGCGAGATCGCCGTCCGGCAGATCCGGCGCGCCTATTCGTCCGGGGTGCGCCTGTTCACCCTGCTCGCCCACCTGCCTTGGAAGCGTAAAGCCGGGGACCGTCGCTTCGACTCGATAGACGACGCGTTCGCACTGGTGGCGGAACACGCCCCCGACGCCCTGCTCCTGCCGCGCCTGATCTTCTCGCCGCCGACCTCGTGGGAGCGCGCGAACCCGGACGAAATGGCGACGTACGCGAACGGCGAAACCGGCGACGTGTCCATCGGTAGCGACGCGTTCTGGGATGGGGAGGCGAAGGACACTCTCCGCGCCGCCATCGAGCACCTCGCGGAAGGCGATCACGCCGCCCGTACGCTCGGGGTCTTCCTCGAACACGGGGAATGGTTCCAGTCGAAGGGTGTGGGGGCGGACCGTTCACCCGCCAACACCGCCTGCTTCCGCGAATGGCTGAAATACCAGTACCGCGATAACGAGGTCCTGCTCCGCGCGGCGTGGTACGACGGTGCGGTCACGTTCGACACTGCGGAGATTCCGTCCGCAGAAACGTTCGCGCTTGCCGCCGCTTCCGGGAACGGTACGCCGACGGTCTTCCTGAGCAATCGCGAGATGCGGCTTTCCGATTTTTACGCCTACACCAGTGCGATCACGGCGGATCGCATCACGCGGCTGGCGGCTATTGCCAAGAGAGCCAGCGGGAAACGACTCGTCGTCGCCGCGTCGTACGGCTACACGCTGGAGATCGCCCGCCCGAACTGCGGGCATTATGCGCTCGCCGACGTTCTGGAGTCGCGCCACATCGATATATTGACCGCCCCGTTTTCCTATGGCGGGCGGTTGCCGGGCGGCTCCGCACCGCTCCCGGTGCCGGTGGATTCGATCCATCTTGCCGGGAAACTGTTCGTCGCCGAGGACGACACGAAAACGCACCTCGCGTTGCGTCCGACCGACGATGCCTACAACCCGAAAATCGCCACCGAAGAGGGGACCCGCGCGGTCCATGCCCGGAACGTCGGGACCGTGCTCGCCAAAGGGTGCGGAATCTCGTGGATGGACCTGTGGGGCGAGGGCTGGCTGGACGACGACCGCACCTGGGAGCACCTGGGCGGGCTTGTCGGTCTGATGGGAACCGTCGCCGAGATGCGCCGCGCCGCGCCGGATGCCGTATCTGCCCCGCACGTCGCCGTTTTCGTTGACGAGCAGTCGCTGTTCGATATGAGCGGTGACGAGGAACCGGCTATCCTGCCGCAACTGATCGGCCAACACCGAGACGTTTTCGCCCGCGCCGGTGCGTCGGTCGGGTTCTATCTCCTGTCTGACCTGTTGAAGCCGAACTTCCCGACCTCCGCGCGGTTGTTTATCTTCCTGAACGCGTTCCATCTTCCGGTGGCGATCCGGACGGCGTTGCAGAGCCGCTGGCAGAATGACGGGCGCACGTTCGCCTGGCTGTTCGCCCCCGGTGTCCGTGAATCGGGCAATATCGCCGAACTTTCCGAGACCATCGGTATCCAGCTGCGCCTGCAGCCGTGGGGTTCGCGCACCGGCACAGTGGTCACGGACGGTCGGTTCGCGCTGACCGAGAACGCCAAAGGGGAGCGGTTCGGCGAGGAAAAGCGCGTCAACCCGTCGCTGACGGTCGCCGACCCCAAGGCTCAGATCCTGGGCGAGTATGTCACGAGCGGCAACCCGTCGCTCGCGTATCGCAAGCACGCACGCTGGCAATCGGTGTTTATCGGCGAACGGGAAATGCCATTGCCGTTGGTGCGCGGGTTGTACAACCTTGCAGGCGTCCCGATCATGACTCCCGACGACGACGCGGTGCAGGTGGCGGGTGACGGATTTGCCGTCGTCCATTCTGCCCGGAGCGGGGGAATGACACTCTACAGCCCGATGCGCACGAAAGCCGCCGTATACGACGCGGTGACGGGTGAGCCGCTCGCGGGAGACGGTTACGGCGTGCGCATTGAGACACAAGCCCGCGCGACGCGGCTTCTGGTCTGGGCGAAGTCGGACGAACTGTCCGCGCGGTTCGGCGTCGGAGCGGAGGTATGGGACACGGCTCCCGCTGCCCTCGCCGAGGATGAACTCCCGGCGCGCACCACCGCGTTCGTCTTCGAGAGCGGGAGCGCGGCGGCACCGCCGGGACCGATACCTGCCCGCTTGCAGTCTGCAGCGGCGTCGGCAGTGCCGCAACCCACGCGACTATACCCGGTGGAACTGTCCGTGTCCGCCGAGGACATCGCGCAGTTCGAAGCCGCTTTAGCGGGCGAGATCGCTCTGCTCGACAAAGAGGGCGACGAGTCTGCCGAATCGGAGGCGAACCGCAAGAAGCGCCGCCGCCGTCGCCGGGGTGGACGCGGTGAGAAGGATGTCACGGACGAAACCGGGACCGAGGAATCCTCCTCGGACGAAGGGGGCGAGGGCGAAGTTGAGGATGGCGGGATCGACATCGAGGCGGCGGATGCCGTGTTCGCTCTGGCAGATCTGACGCAAGGCGTGACGGGTTACGACGCCGACGCATTGTTACCGCTGTCGTTCGGCGACGAAGGGGAGATACTCCCGGGTGCGCCATCAACGGCGGTATCATCCGGCAGTGTGCCGTTCGACCCGGTCGCCGACATGATGGCGCGGCTGTTCGCCCAACCGGGGAGGCTCGCCGACGAACCGGGCACCGCCGCTGGCGAACCGGAACCGTTCCGCCGCCCGACACTGGACGAACTGTTGCCGTTCTCGGAAGCCCCGTTGAACGATGTTTTCGGCGACGACGTTTCCGAGGACGGGGAATATCCCGCCGATCCGGAGGAGACGGCGACAACGCTGACAGTGGCGGACATGGTCCCGTTGCAACCGGTTCCGGAAGCCGAGCCGGATGCTACCGAAACCGGTGACAGCGAAGGTAACGTTTCCGAAGTCGAAGTGATGGACGCGCCGACGATGCAGGAAGCCGACGCCGAGCAACCCGTCGGACTGCTCGATATAGTCTTCGGCAAAAGTATTGCTGGTGAGGTATCCTTTCAGGCATGAAGCCACTCTCCCTCGACCTACGCCAACGCATTGTAGATGCACTCGA
>JAYULM010000278.1:0-3215 GCA_043763605.1 Armatimonadota bacterium
GGGGGAGCCAGAGGGGACACGCCGCGAGCGTAAACGCCTCCGGTCTCTTACTCCCCCTCTCCGGCACGGAGAGGGGGTTGGGGGGTGAGGTTCCGGACAAAACCCGCAACTCCCGAGCAAACAAAACGCCGGTTGACGAACCCGGCGCGAACCGTATACAATCGGCGGCGTGACACCCACCTTTTCTTCGGTTCGCGCCGAACTTTTATCGTTTCTTCAATGCCCGGAAACCGGGGAGCCGCTCACCGGATGGGACGGGGTCGCCGAAAATACGACGCTCCACGCGTCATCTTCGGGGCGGACGTATCCCGTGCGGGACGGCATCCCGTGTCTGTTGCCCGGCGACCTTTCGTCCGAGGAAAGCCGGGAGACCACCGGCGACGAGGTCGCGGAAAAACGTTCCGAAATGCGAGCCAGAGACGCACAGGTAGACGATTACGACAGTATGCTCGGCTTGCGCCTGTTTACCGCCGTCGAGGTGCCGATTACGCTCCAGTATCTGCGACTCGAACCGGAACATCTACTTCTGGAAGGGGGATGCGGCACCGGCAGAATGACCCCGTATTTTGCGGACCGGGTTCGGGGGATGGTCTGTGTGGACTTCTCTCTGGAATCGCTCCGCGTCGCCAAACGAAAACTCTCGCCCGCGCAAGCCGCGAAAACACTCTTCGTTCAGGCGGATCTGACGCAACTGCCGCTTCGCGCAAACGTCTTCGACCGCGTCGGCTCCTTCGGAGTCTACGAGCATATTCCCACCGAAGCCGCGCGGGACCGCGCCGTCGCAGACATGTTGCGCGTAATGATCGCCCGCGAAGCCGGGTCGCGATTCGCGCTGTCGGCGTATCGCTGGGGACCGCCGATCTCGTGGAACGCCGAAAAAGCAGGGCACCACGATGGGGGAATCTACTTCAAACGCTTCACGCAGAACGAACTATTGGAACTGCTACGCCCGCGTCTCCAGATAAGCGGCGCGACCGAGGCTCTACTCTATTATCACCTTGTCTGGGGGCGGAAGTACCCCGAGGGACACCTCCCCCCGACCGTTCCGCCCGAGCGCGTCGATTTCCCTTTCTAATTCGAGCGTTGTCAGACGCAGAACGGTCGCCACATTCTCCGGGCTGACGCCCTCCGTCTTGACGACCCAGTCCGCGACGAAATCGTTTGGGGCGCGCTTCGCGTACGTTTCCATCGCGGACGCGCCGAGCGAGACCGCCACCAACGCCCGCGTGGTCGCCATCCCGGTCTCCCCGCGCGTCGGGAACGCGGCACCGATCCGCCGCCCCAACAGGTCGTTCCAGAGGACGCGTTTCGCCACGTCGCTTTCGGGAACCAACTCGTTCAAGCGGTTTTCGTAACGCCGGATGCGCGCGACCGAGATTACGCGCCAGGCTTTCCCGCTTCGCTCGTCCGCGCGGTCGAGTTCGCTTTCCGCGTATCGAAGTGCGCCTTCCAGCGCGGCGTAGCGAATCCAGGTCGTCGTGTTGTCTGTGCGGACGAAACGGTTGTTCAAATCGAAGAGCACGGCGGCGGTGGTGGATTGGGCGCGGGAAAGTGGGGTTGCCACACCGCGTAACAGTTCCAGCGACTGCACTACTTCCGCGCGCCCGAGCGCGCCGTTGATCGCCCCTTCCGACCCCACCGGGTTCGTCAAGTTCTGCCGCGCGAGTTCGTCCCAGTGTCCCGGGGCGGTGCGCAATATCCGGGCAGAGCGCGAATAGATGTCCGATATACGCCCCTGCACGGCGTAGGCGCGCCCGGAAAGATAGATCCAGCGCGGGTCGCCGAGTTGCGAATTGAGTAACAACAGTTGTTGCGCGATGGCGGCGGCGCGGTTGACTTTGTAGAATTTGGAGATCGCGGCGCGTTCCCCCGCCGCGATGTCGTCGAGCGACTTCTTCTGAGCAACGTAGAAATCCGGCAACGGAGGGCGTTCGGGGAGTGGCGGGAGCAAAAACGGGTCCATGCCGCGCCGCGCCTTTTCCGCCAGCCCCGGTAGTCCGCGCCGCGCATAGCCATCCGCGACGCGGTCCCGCTCCGCCTGCCCGGTGCGGGAAACGAGCGGGCTTTTTCGCGCAGTGCTGATCCTTTTTTCCGGCGACGGGTGCGTGGCGAAATACTCCTCGATGCGATTGCTGTACCCCCCGATGCCGTCGAAGAACTGCACCAAACCGCCCGGATCATAACCGGCGGCGTAGGCGAAATCGATTCCTTCGGCGTCGGCTTGCGCCTCGTGTTCGCGGGATTTGTTCAGCGAGCGCAGGATGCTGTACACGGCGAGGAGCGTGTCGCCGTTTCTGCCGAGCGTTTTCTGCGGGAGCACCCGCCGCAACACGGTGAAGCCGAGGTTGAAACCGATCTGCTGGGTCGCGTGGCGTTTGGCGACGTGCCCGGTCTCGTGGGCTAAGATCGCCGCCAGTTCGTCGTCCGAGTCTATCGAATCGAGCAAACCGCGCGTGACCATGATGTAGCCACCGGGTAAGGCAAAGGCGTTCGCGGTGTCGGACCCGACAATCACGAAGCGACAGGTAATATCTTTCCGGTGCGATTCGCGGGCGACATCGCCGCCGATCCTGCCGACGTAACTCGCGAGCAGGGGATCGGTCTCGGTACCGTACGGTGCGGCGAACTCCCGCGCGAAGTAGCCGCCGATGGCTTTCTCGAACGCGGTATCCAATCGGTCAGCATGGGCGGCTAAGGGGAACGACAGGATCAGAGCGAGGCACGAAAACAGAAAGGCGGGAAGGGGGCGCATACCGCTATTCTATCGTTTCCCGTCGCACCGGAACGGTCAATACCCGCGTCTTCTTACCGCTCCGTAGCCGCCGAACGGCGGGGGAGGCAGCGGCGAAATCGGCACGGTCAATCTGCCGAGCGACATCCCGAACATCATCGGCTATGCGAAGTACCTGCGGGAAGTTCTCGGCGATTCCGTGTTCGAGTTGCTAACCGGGGAATCCTTAACACTCTCGGATTTCGTCGGCATCATCACTTCGGAACAGTGGAGACTACCCGCTATACGTAGTCTGTTAAAGAAGTAACAAAATAAACCCATCCCCGCCGCTTTTACGGGGTGGGATTCCAACTTCCGATTATTCCGCGCGGAATAATTCCCGTCCGCTGAGCCTCTTTCAAAAATAGGGATTGGAAAATTGAAGGCAATTGGCGTTCAGTATCGAAAAGGAGAATGTGAAAAACCAAAACGAATCGAACGCCAA
>JAYULM010000279.1:0-11431 GCA_043763605.1 Armatimonadota bacterium
CCTGTAGCATTGCTGGTGAAGCATTGCGACGGGGTGCGGTAAGGGGGCGAGGCTTTACGAGATCATACCCACCACCGACAACTCAATCATACAAGGGGGTTGGGGGGTGAGAGCAGAAGCGAGAGCAGGGAGAGCGCGAGACGTTCCGGCACGGGGCGGGAGCGGAAACGCGTGGTACAATTTCGGACGATATGTCCGACACGACCGCGAAGCCGATAACCGCCGCGTCCCAGCAAGCCGACGCCCTCGCCGATAAATACGAATCGATCCCCTTCGACGATAGCCGCGTCGTAAAATACGGCGACACCCCCGGGTGGGAAGTCCTGCGCAAAGTCGCCGAGCCGGTGACGGAAATTACGCCCGAGGTGCGCGCGCTCATCGCCGAAATGCGCGACATCATGTACACCGCGCACGGCGTCGGGCTGGCGGCTCCGCAGGTCAATCGCTCGGTGCGAATTCTGGTGTACGACGCGGGCGAGGGGTTCCGCGCCCTGATGAACCCGGAAGTGATCAAGAAAAAGGGCGAGCAGTACGATCCGGAAGAAGGGTGCCTCTCGATCCCCGGCTTACGCGGCGTCGTGCGCCGCGCGAACGAAATCGTTGTCAAGGCGATGGACGACAGTGGCAAGACGATCCAGTTCAAGGCGCGCGAGTTCGAAGCGCGCATACTGCTTCACGAGATCGACCACCTGAATGGCGTGCTCTTTATCGACCTCGCCGATCCCGAAAGCCTGCACATGCTGACCCCTGCAGAAGACCGGGGAGTCAGTGAATAGTGGTTAGTGGTCAGTGGACAGTGCCGGAGGGGTTCCGTGTTGACCGTCCCTTCGCCCGTGTCTGACTACTGTTCACTAAGTGGTCGGGCTGAAATAGGTTAAACTATCTTGCGGCGGTTTTGCCCTGTTCCCACTCTCGAAACACGCCGCAAGCGGGGCGGATATAGTTTAACCTATTTCAGCCCGATCACTTAACCACTATTCACTAATGAAAATTCTATTCTTCGGAACCTCTGCCTTTGCCGTGCCGACGCTGGACGCTCTGCACGACGCCGCGCCGCGCCACGAGATCATCGCCGTGGTGACGCAACCGGACAAACCGAGCGGGCGTGGGATGAAACTGTCGCCCTCGCCGGTCAAGGTGCGCGCCGGGGAGTTAGGGTACCGCGTCCTGCAACCGGAAAAGGTGCGCCGCAAGCCGTTCCCCGCCGAAGTCGCGGAAATGCAACCAGACGTGCTGGTCGTCGTCTCGTTCGGGCAGATCATTCCGCAGGGTGTGCTGGATATTCCACGCTACGGCGGTGTCAATGTCCACGGTTCGCTCCTCCCACGCTGGCGCGGGGCGGCTCCGATCCACTGGGCGATCATCGAGGGCGACGCGGAGACCGGCGTCGCGACGATGCAGATGGAAGCGTCGCTCGATACCGGACCGGTGTTTCTGGAAGCGCGCGAACCGATTCACCCGGACGACACGGTGGCGACGCTGGAACCGCGCCTGTCGGCGCGGGGAGGTCCGATCCTCGTGGAAACGCTGGACCGGTTGGACGCGGGAACCATCACGCCGACGCCGCAGACGGAAGAGGGGATGACCTATGCGCGCCCCGTGACCCGCGAAAACGGCTTCCTTGATCCCGGGAGCGAGTCGGCGGCGCGGATGGAGCGCAAAGTGCGGGCGTTGTCGCCGCGCCCGGGCGCGTGGCTGGTATTCGGCGACCGGCTGGTTAAGGTTCTTGCGTCCGAAGTCGTGCCCGAAGTGCCGGGAAGTTCGGCAGGGACACTCGCCGCGCTGACCAAAAGCGGGATTGTGATCGCTACCCCCGACGGCGCGCTACTCATTACGCGCCTGCAACCGGAAAACAAGGCGGCGATGAGCGCGGCGGATTTCGTGCGCGGTTCCCGGCTACAGATCGGCGACCCGGTGACGCAACCGGAAAGCGGCACTGGTTAGCAGGCGGTCCCTGATCGGGCTGTGAGTCGGACGCTAAAGGGTTCCGGTGGAAGCCTTCGGCTGTAGACGCTTCGCGTCTGGGAGGCGATAAAATCCCGCGCGAACGTGAGCCGCGCGTGCGGAACAGCCTATCGCCTCCCAGACGCGAAGCGTCTACAGCCGAAGGCTTCCACCGGAACCCTTTAGCGTCCGACTCACAGCCCGTCTCTCGCGGCGGGATTCGCCGACGCGGCGGATCGCTCCAGTTTCGACTCGTTACGGTGCTTGATTACTTCATAAATGACCGGAAGGATCGAAAGCACCACGATCCCGAGCGCGAACAACTCGAACCGCTCTTTTACGACATCGAAGTTTCCGAAGAAGTAGCCTGCCCCCATGCAGACCCCGACCCAGAGGAGCGCGCCCGCGACGCTGTACGAGAAAAACTGCGAGAACGGCATCTTGCCCATCCCGGCGGTGAACGGCGCGAACGTGCGCACAATCGGCACGAACCGCGCCCGGATGATCGCCTGACCGCCGTACTTTGCGAAGAATCCCTCGGTCTTTTGCAGGTACTCGCGCTTGAACAGTTTCGAGTCGCCGTTGAACAGCCGCTCGCCGAAGAACTTGCCCACGGTGTAGTTGAGCGTGTCGCCGCACAATGCCGCCACGAACAGCACCACGGCGACGAGCCACGGGTTCAAGCCCATCGCGGGGTTTGCCGAAAGCGCACCGACGGTGAACAGGAGCGAGTCGCCAGGCAGGAACGGCATGATGATCAAGCCGGTTTCGGTGAAAATGATCGCGAACAGCAGTACGTACACCATTTGGTTGTACTGGGTGATAAAGTTTTCCAGAAACGGGCGGGTGTTCCGGAGCAGTTCGAGCAGGAGTTCGATGGGGTTCATGTCGGCTATTAGTTCGGCTCGGGGGTAAAGTATTCCTTTTAAAAGCGCGAGCCGACGACACAAAAGGTGTCGTCGGTTCGCGCAAGAAGGCGGCTCGACTCCGCACGACTACCCTTAGCCCGTGAATCCGCCCGCAGCGAAGAACATAGCCACATACGTTGCTCCGTTGATACTGATCTCCATATTCCCGGCAACACCCGGTGAACTCCGGACTGTCGGGGTGCCGCTTGGCGTCGGAGCGGGACTCGGGTTCGGCGACGGAGACGCTGTCGGCGACGGAGATGCTACCGGCGTTACCGTCACATCAATCGGTACAACCTGTTTCGAGATTTTCCCTTGCGTCGCGTAGCCGTTGATGGTGCCCGAGAAGCGTCCGTCGTTGGTGATGCGCAGGCGGACCACAACCGCGCTGGGTACAAAATCGGGATCTGGTGTTCCGGCTTCGGAGATTCGAGGACGCCCGGTTATGGAACCGAGCAACTCGCCTTGCTTGTCAACGGTGAATTCGAACTGGGCTTCTGCGGGCACCGTCCCCTGCGGCGGTATCCCTCCGACGCTGATACTGAAGGTCGGACCAACACTGGAAGTACTCGCGTAAGAGCCCCGGAACTGGCTGTCAGGTTCGGACCCGCCGGTGACGGAGAAGTTGCCCGGGCGATTGACCCCGTCTATAGTCAGGACGAAGTCACCGGCGATGCTGCCGCCGAGTGTGGTTGCGCCGACACGCCCCGTGATAGGACGTGGCGCGATATTACTGGTCGGTTCGTACGTCAGCACCCCGGTAAATCTGCCGTCATTCTGGAACGCGCCGGTAAACGTGCCGACCGGTTCGTTCTTCGTCTGGCTGAAAAATCCGGTCAGGGCACCCGTGGGATCGACGGTGAACGAGATATTGCCCGTCTCGCTTTGTTCCGGCAGGCTATACGTGCCACGGTACGAACCCTGGTAACGGCTGTCGCCGGACGGGATAGTTGTCGGACCGAATGATCCGGCGACGCCGCGCCCACCGACTGTCTGGGTGAAGTTCCCCAACGTGCTATTGTCCTCGGTGTTGATCAATGTCCCGGTAAACTGAGTGGTTTCGTCGCGGAAGACGACCGACGCGGTGAAATTCCCGGTCGATGTCACATTGCCGCTCAGAAGTCCGGTCTCGTTGCCTCGTGTTAATTGTCCGGTCATTCGCCCTGCGCTGTCGACGCTGAACGATGTCGTGCCGTTTTGATTCAGTTCGGGGATGTTATACACCCCGTTGTAGAACCCCTGGAAGCCGCTGGTACCGGGGGCGGCGACTACGCCGTTGACCTGAAAATTGCCGACGTTTTGCGCGTTGTTTTCCGACAGGCTGAAGTTGCCGCCCTGAATCGGGTTCGCAACAGGAGCCGACCCCGGTGTCAGGACGACGCCGGAACCGGATATGGTTCCGGTCAATCGCCCTCGCGTGTTGGTAGCGCGATTCAGGGTTTCCGCTTCGAAGGAACCGTTTTCTTTTACCGAACCGGTGACTTCCCGAATCGTACCGTTCTGATTGTCGAGCGAACCGGTGAGGTTCCCTTTTACGTCAACCGTGAAATTGAAAGCACCCGCTTCGTTCAATTGGGGAATGGAATAAGCGGAGCGATAAACACCGCCGTAGACCGTGTTTTTGGTCGTGCCGGAACCGCACCCGGTTACAAGAAAGACGCCTGTCGCTCCGAGGGAGTAGAGAAACGCGGATCGAGAGAGTTTTGCCATCCGTACATCAAATCCTTTCGCGCATGTTTGGGGAGGGTGTCGCGTCCCCCAGGGGCGTATGTCGCCCGGAAATATGTCACCACTCTGTATTAATATCGGCAGAGAACGCGGCGGGGTTTAGACCTGCTCGTAATCCGGTTGGTTTACGCCCCTGCCCCGTTGCGTTTCGATATTAAGTTGCTACCCTTTATGTTGGCGCGAACCGGCGAAAGTTCCTTCTATTTTCGCGGATCGGGGTACAAACGATAACGGAGATCTTTGGAGTGCCGTTTTTGCAACCGCGCGCTCCGGAACGAATCCGCCTTGCGCGAACGTAGCAAAGCGGGTAAACGACAGTCCGATGAACGACAGCAACTTTAACGAACCACCGGAAACCGTCGCGGCGGCGGTGCCACGGAACGGTTTCTGGCGGATCGCGCTGTTCGTGGGGTTATTCGCCGTCGTCGTCGCGGTTGCGTTTTCCCGGCAAAAAGAGGCACTGGAAGTGTGGCATACGCTTCGCGCGGGGGACCCGTGGCTGATCGCCGGGGCGATGGCGGTGCAGGTGGCGTACTGGGTTACGTTCGCCGCGATGTACCACGCCTCGTATCGCGTAGTCGGTCTGCAAAGCCGGGTGCTCGATCTGCTCCCCGTCTGGCTCGGGTCGCTGTTCGTGAGTATCGCCGCGCCGGCCGCCGCGCCCGCCATTTTCATGGACGATGCGGTGCGGCGCGGGCAATCCCCGGCGAAGGTGGCGGCGGGGATTCTGGTGTTGCGCCTCGCGGATTTCGGCACACTGACAGTTTTCATCGCGTTCGGGATCGCCCTGATGGCGGCGCGCATGGCAGTGCACCCGTGGCAATCCGCGACGTTGCTCGGACACTGCATCGCGCTCCTGATCCTGATCGGCGTAACCGCTGTGTGGAGCGGTCCCCTGTTCCTCGCGCGCTGGAAACCGGCGGCACTGCGCGGAGTTCTGAACGCGGTGAGGCGCGCGGTCAACGGCACGTTCCGGCTCCTGCGTCGCCCCGAACCGCTCCCGGTCGGCGGCGACGAGGACTGGGCGACCCACCACGCCAAGCATTTTTCACACAGCGCGGATCTGGCCCTGGCACAACCCGCCCGCCTGCTCGCGCCCGCCGCCGTCGCCACACTCGCGCACCTTTTGGACTGGGCGTCGCTCCACCTCATGCTCCGCGCGTTCGGCATCGCGGCGGATCCCGGGACCAGCCTGATCGCGTTCTCGGTCTGCCTGCTCTACTGGATCGTCTCGCCCACGCCGGACGGCGTCGGGTTCGTCGAAGCCGCGATGGCTCTTTCGCTCGTGACTATCGGTGCCGCCGCGCAACCCCAAGCCATCGCCGCCGCCATCGCGTTTCGCGGTATCACGCTCTACCTGCCCGTGCTGATCGGCGGCATCTGCCTGCCGCGACTCGCGGCGGGGAAGAAGGGTGTTGGGTGTTGGGATCATCGGTTTCGATCATCGGTTTCACCGACGCCTGTAGGTGGCTCCGCCACCGAGCGTCCTCCAGACGCCCCGAAAACGTAACATTCACGCGGTTGCCGAACGATTCCGACATGCCCGCGTCCGGAGGACGCTCGGTGGCGGAGCCACCTACAGGCGTCGGTGAAACCGATGATCGAAACCGATGATCCCAACACCCAACACCCAACACCCAACACCCAACACCCTTCTTTCAAAACCACCGGATGCGTTTGAAGTAGAGTGCTAGTGCGGTGGCGACAGTCACCATCAAGCCGAGTGCCCACGCGTAGCCGTATCGCCACTCCAGTTCCAGCATGAATTTGAAATTCATCCCGTATTTCGTGTTACATCAATTGGTTACTGTAAATGTTGCAGAGCGGCTTTCTACTCAATTTCGTAAACGTTTTATATCTTTCTACTTTCCGGTAAAATAGGGGTATCAATAGCCCTGTTTTGCTTAGGACTTTCCGGTAACTTGGGGGTGTTTTTTCTCTGATGCACAGGGTTCCCCTCTCAAATTGCTGGAATTAACGAACTCTACCCGTGTCGGTACTGTTGCGGCGCGTTCCGGCAAAGTCCCCTAATTCGATGATTTTGAGAGGGGAGAGACGAGAGAGCCTTTGCAGAAACCCTCAAGTTACCGGAAAGTAAAGTTCTCACCTTACGCAGTCCCTCTGAACTCTTACCGTTGTCACATCGGTGATTTGAGGGTCAATCACAACCCAACTGCGTAAGGTGGGTAAAGTTGTACAATATGAAAGAAAAAAATATTTACGCAATCCCGACGAAGGCGACCGGACCGGCGGGCGAACTGCCGCTTTCCGCCGAAATGCTCCTGACGCGACCGTCCGGCGATGTGTTTGCGCTTTCGCAGAACGCCGGGATGGGCTGGAACCCCGCCGAACTCAATCGGCGTGAGTACCTGCTACTTTCGACGCAGGGCGGGATGCGTCGCGCGGACGGCTCTCCTATCGCGCTCGGCTATCACACCGGGCACTGGGAAGTCGGCTTGCTCATGGAAGCGGCGGCGGAAACGATCACCCAGAACGGCGGGATGCCGTTCGCCGGGTATGTGTCCGACCCGTGCGACGGACGCTCGCAGGGCACCGCCGCAATGATGGATTCCCTGCCGTTCCGCAACGACGCCGCGATAGTTTTGCGCCGCCTGATCCGTTCGCTACCCAACCGGCGCGGCGTACTCGGGATCGCGACGTGCGACAAGGGGTTGCCCGCGATGATGCTCGCCGTCGCGGGCGCGACGCATCTGCCCGGGATCATCATCCCCGGCGGTGTCACGCTTCCGCCCGAACACGGCGAGGACGCGGGCAAGGTGCAAACGCTCGGGGCGCGGTTCGCGCACGGGCTGATCACGCTCAAGGAAGCCGCCGAAGCCGGGTGCCGGGCGTGTGCGACGCCGGGCGGCGGATGTCAGTTCTTCGGCACGGCGGCGACCGCGCAAGCCGTCGGCGAGGCACTCGGCTTGTCGCTCCCGCACTCCGCGCTCGCTCCGTCGGGGACGGCGATCTGGCGCGAGATGGCGCGCGACTCGGCGCGGGCGATTCTCGAACTCGACCGGCGCGGCATCACCACGCGCGACATTCTCACGCCTGCCGCCATCGAAAACGCCATGCTGGTACACGCGGCGTGTGGCGGCTCGACCAATCTACTCCTGCATATCCCGGCAATCGCGCACGCCGCCAAACTGCCGCGCCCGACCGTCGCCGACTGGATTCGCGTCAACCGCGCCGTGCCGCGCATCGTGGACGTACTCCCGAACGGTCCCACCGATCACCCGACCGTGCGTCTGTACCTCGCCGGGGGCGTCCCCGAAGTGATGCTCCATCTGCGCGACATGGACGTTCTGCACCTCGACTGTTTGACCGTGTCCGGCAAGACCGTCGGCGAGAACCTGGCGGAATGGGAAACGTCGGAGCGGCGCGCCCGCGTCCGTGAGCGGCTCCGGGAAGCGGACGGCGTCGATCCCGATCACGTCATCTTCGCACCGGACGCCGCGAGGGCGCACGGCTTGACCCCGACGCTCGTTTTCCCGGTCGGCAATATCTGCCCCGAGGGTTCGGTGATCAAAGCGACGGCGATTGACAGTTCGGTCATGGACGGCGACAACGTGTACCGCAAGCGGGGACCGGCAAAAGTGTTTACGACGGAGCAAAGCGCGATAGCCGCGATCAAGGGCAACCATCCGCAGGGGCGCAACGTCGAAGCGGGCGACGTGCTGGTGCTGATCTGCCGTGGTCCGCTCGGCGCGGGCATGGAGGAAACGTACCAGATAACGTCCGCGCTGAAGTTCCTGCCCTGGGGGAAATCGGTCGCGGTGATCACCGACGCGCGCTTTTCCGGCGTTTCAACCGGCGCGTGTATCGGGCACGTCGGACCGGAAGCGTTGGCGGGCGGACCGGTCGGCAAACTGCGCGACGGCGACCTGTTAGAAATCATCATCGACCGGGTCGGACTGACGGGCACCGTGAATCTCGTCGGCGAGAACGGTGTCGCGGTCGGGACGGAATGGGGGACCGCCGAACTGTTGCGTCGCCCGCTCCGCGCGGACCTCGAAGCCGAGCCCGACCTGCCCGACGACACCCGACTCTGGGCGGCACTGCAGAACGCGAGCGGCGGGACGTGGGGCGGTTGCGTCTACGACACCGACGCGATCCTCGCCCGGCTCGGGCGTTAGATTTCGCGAGACCGTCACCAGATTATCGTAACATAGCCGGAAGCCGTGATGTTTTGGTCCCGTGACAGAAGAACCGTCGGTGTGCCATCCCCGGCTAAAAACAGAGTCGTCGCGACAATCAAGCGGTCGTGCATTTCACCGACTCGCGGCAACGCCAGCGAGATGTCTACTATCGTTCTATCGAGCGGTACGATAATGATTCGCGAGTCGGCGTCGATGGCGGCGAGCATCCGCGCAACGGACGGGATGCCGGTTCGCCCCCGATCAACGATGTGACACATTTCGGCGAGCGCAATGACCGGCAGATACAACTGGCTGGACTGTTCCTGAAGTATTGCCGTCGCCGCCACCCCCAACCGGGGATTGCCTTCCAGAAACCAGATTACTGTGTGAGCATCAAGGACGTATTTATTCGTCACGGGTAGCCTCGAACTCTAATTCCTCATGCCACTCCGCTTCGGCGAAGTCTTCCTCCGTGGACATTGATCCGTCTTCTTTGCGAAACATTCCGAACGTTAGATATTTCGCTGAAGTGGGGGCGAGGGCGTGTTCGTTCGCGTCCGGTAGGACCACCACCCGCACCCGCCCTGCCTTCAAGCCAGATGGGAAGGACAACAACTCGATTATTCCGTCGTGATAATTCCCGGTCAAAACTACAGTACTCATCGGTTACTCCTTACCCCCCGAATTACTCCCCGGATCAAAGGCGCGTTCAGACACGGTGATAGACGCCACCGCATCCGGTTCCCGTACCCGTATGCGAATGGTATCATACGATAGTTCAGCCGAAGGCGCGTTCCCGGTTTCGCGGGGTGACGCCGGACGACGCGCAAATCCTGGCGTCGCGGCAACGCGGTCAACGTCGCGCCGCTACACGGACCATTCTTCTTAACGGACGGGTATCCGGGCATGCGAATCCGCGCACCGGGACACGCTGCCGGACGACGGGCGAGAAAAACGGATCACACTATTTATTTGTTTGGGAAAGAATTTACCTATGGAAAATCGGGTGGCGGTATTCGTCGATTTTGAGAATATAAAGCGGGCGGTAGATGATTATTTTGTGAATGAACGGGTGGAGTTGCGCCGGATATTCGAGGAGATCGGCAAAGTTACCGAGGGACGAATCGTATTGAAACGGGCGTACGCGGATTGGGGCGTTTTCAAGGATTACCGCTCCGATCTATTGGACAATGCGACTGAGCCGATCCAGACGTTTTCTTTGACATATAGGGGCAAGAACGGCGCGGATATTAAAATTGCGATTGATGTGATGGACGTGGTATTCCGTCAGTCGGATATTACCCATGTCGCGCTGGTTTCCGGCGACTCGGATTTTACGCCGCTGGTACTCAAACTTCGCGAAACCGGGCGGTACGTGGTCGGGGTCGGGGTGCGCTCGAACACCTCGACGTATCTCGCGAAAGCCTGCGACCGCTTCTGCTACTACGACGACTTGCACGGCGCGGACAGCGCGGAACTGCCCGAACGCTCGATCCCGGCGACGCCGATGGATCAGGTCGCGCTACTGGCGAAGGGACTCGCCGCGCTCGGCAACCGTCCGGTCCCTGGCTCCGCGCTGAAAACCACGATGCGCAAGATCGACCCGATGTTCGACGAGACACGGGCGGGGCATACGTCGTTCCTGGATTTCCTGCGCGCGCACGGCGACCTGATCGACCTGCACAAACCGGCAATCGGCGACGTGACGGTCGCGCCGAAAGGGCGGCTCGAAGGCGGTCTGGAAGCAACGCTGCTCCCGCCCTCCCCGCCCGTAGCGAATGGGTCTGTGCCGCCGCGCGTCGACAGCGGGGCGATGCAGCCGTCGCGCTTTTCCGCCGTTTCCGCCCCGCAACCGTTCGCGCCGTATGAGTCCACCCCGGTCTACACCACCGCCGCCCCACAGCAGATGACTTCGAGCGAGCGACTGCGGCTTTGGCTACGCGACAACAACTTCCGCTACGTGCCGTCGGCGGAGCGGCACCAGATTATCCGCGTCATGTACGACCTGTTCGCCGATCCGGAGAACAACGATCTGTCGCTCAAGGAAGCCAAAGACCGGTTGCACCTCTGGTTCGAGGAGAACCGTCCGTCGGTGCCGTGGGAAAGTATCAACAGCACGGTCTACCACCTGTTCTACACCTGGTGCTTCTTCTTCGACCGCTCGGACGGCGACGAGGGCAAGCAACTCTGGGACCGCCGAACCTCGCTGCAAGCCGACATCCACAGCGCGGACGAACTGATCACGAAGTGCGAGCGCGGGATCGCCCGCAAACTGTGGGAGCGGGATCGCGGCGACGTGGACGCCGAAGCCCTGAACGAGTGGCTCTATGACGGCGACGCGGCGAAGTACGAGTACATCGAGGAGATGGTGAAGTCGGTTTCCGCCAATATGGGGAACGGTACCACGAACGGGCTGGGAGTGAACGGCTTCCCGGTGCTGGGCGTGAAGACGCTCGCCGGGTAAGAGGGCGCGAAGGGGCGGATGCTGTGACCACCGTGGTCCATAGGTCGCCCCGTCGCGGTCCATCGGTTTCACCGACGTCTATAGGTGGCTCCGCCACCGAGCGTCCTTCGGACGCGGGCATGTCGATACCGGTCGGTTACCGTATCAACGAAACTTGTTCGGCGCGTCCGGAGGACGCTCGGTGGCGGAGCCACCTATAGACGTCGGTGAAACCGATGGACGCCAACCGATGGACGCCAACCGAT
>JAYULM010000280.1:0-3188 GCA_043763605.1 Armatimonadota bacterium
TCGTTAATTCCAGCAATTTGAGAGGGAAACCCTGTGCATCAGAGGAAAAAAAACCCCAAGTTACCGGAAAGTCCTAGCAAAACGGGGCTATTGATACCCCTATTTTACCGGAAACTAAAGCTGAATACATTTTGAGTTAGTGGTCGGTGGTCAGTGACCAGTATCCGCCGATCCCAAGCCTGCCTACCGTTCTTCTTATCACTGACCACAAACCACTGTCCACTGATCACTAATCACTGATCACTAATTCGGGCAATTCGGGTGCCAGGGGGTCCGGGCGGGGTTCGGGAGCGGGAGCGGGTACCGGCGCATCAGGTTCACGCCGGAATAGGGGAGACCGCACGGGTTTTTCGTCAGCGCGCCTTTGCTCATCCATTTGGCGTGCCCGTCGAAAAAGACGGAGTTTACGCCGTTCTGGTGCCGTGTCAGTGCCATCACTGGCTGGTTCGTCGGCGGCGCGGCGGTCTTGTCGTACAGATTTTTCGGCGGCTCGAACCACGAATCGTCGAAAGGGTCGCCTTTCTCCGTGACAACGATGACCGCCGTCGGGTCGTCGATCTGCGCCAGTTGCAGATTCTCGGCGGCGCGGTTGGCGACATACGAGCGCAGCTTGCCGTCCGTAGAATTCGGCGTACGCACGGGGTCCGAAGGACAGACGAGCAAATCGGGCGGGTTGCCGGTATACGGGATGATCTGGTTCCACCAGCGGTTCGCGGCGGTCGCCAGGAGGGGCGCGTCGGGGTTTGCCTGGCTATGGTCCACGTTATGCCCGAAAAAGAACAGCGTTTCGTCGTAGTCGGAAGCGTACAGGTTCAGCCCGATTCCCAGTTGCCGCATGTTCGACAGGCACGATGTCTGTCGTGCTTTCTCCCGCGCCTGAGCGAACACCGGAAAAGGATCGCGGCGAGTACGGCGATTATCGCGATCACGACTAACAGTTCGATCAGCGTGAACCCGCCTGAGGCGGTTTTCGCGGGCGTAAGGGCGCGGGGCGCAGACGCTGCCGATTCGCACACGGGTCGGCATAAAGAGAAGCGCACGTTTTTACCCGTACTTTCCGAGGTTCTTGGCGCAAGCGGCATCCGTTTCCACCAGGGATAAAGACTCCCCAATAGTGTACGCGGCGAATGTTAAGCCCGTATTAAGAACCGTTTTGTTGCTCCTGCCCGACGCGCCTGATGTCGGACCATCGATAGATCACCTCCCGCAACGGATGCCCGCCATCTTCGATGTCGCGTTCCGTCGCTACTTGCCCGCCCATCGCCTCGTAAAAGAGGCGCGCCGGGGTGTTGGTTACGAGCGTACCCACCTGAAGCCCCGCGAGACCTTTCGCAGCCTGGTCCTCGGCAATAGAGAGTAACAGGCGGCGTCCGACCCCGCGCCCCTGATGCTCCGTATCCACATACAGGGCGGTCACCTCGCCGATCAAGCCACCGTTCGCGTCGTCGGCGGGTTCCGCATTGACCATTCCGATGATCTGCCCCGACGCGGTCTCAGCCACATAAACACTCTCGCGAGGGCGGGTACCGCTGGATATTTCGTCAAGCATCCGCACCCAGATGCCGGACACGAACTCGGCAGTCCACTCGCGTTGCCGCCATTGCCAAACCTCTTCCGGGATCTGTCCCTTGTGGGCAGAAAGAAAGGTCTGTACCAAAACTCGCGCAATCGGCATAGCATCGGCGGGTGTTGGTTTTCTAAACTGCATAAAAGCCTCCTCGAAACGTCACGCGCTACTGACTTGTGCCGACACTTCTGGATTACTTCGGAGTGCCGCCGTCTGCCCGTCGCCCGGGGGTGGGATTTCCCCCAGTTTATGAAGCAGAGGCTTCATTGTCAGACCCTGTACGATGATGGAAAACGCGACTACCCCGAACGAGATCACCGTAATCTCATTTCGTAGCGGCACCGACGCGGGCAAACTAAGTGCGAGCGCGAGCGAGAGCGCACCGCGCAAGCCGCCCCAAAATAATATATGCTGATGCGCGAACGAAACACGCAGCGACGAATTGCCCGCGAACAAAGCCGCGCAACCGTAAACGTCCACCGCCCGACCTGCCAGCACCAGCACAAGGACCACGGCAAGCGAACCCCACAACCCCGCGAAATTTTGGCGCGCTAATGGCATCCCGATCAGCAGAAAGATGAGTGAGTTGACGACAAATCCGATGTACTCCCAGAACGCGGTTACAGACTCGCGCCCTTTGTCCGTGATGGCTCCGAGCGGACCGACATTGCCCAGCAGGATGCCTGCCGTAAGCGTTGCCAGAACACCGGAAAAATGAAAATGTTCCGCGATCAGGAAGGAACCATACGCGGCGACGGTGGTGAAAGTGATTTCTACAAGATGGTCGTCGGTTCGCCCCGCCAGAAATAAGGCGCCGCCGCCGACGACCGCCCCGCATGCCACCCCGCCCAGAACTGTCACGAGAAAGGACAGGGCGATGTTACCCGCCCCGAGCGCGGCACCGCTCGTCACGGCGGCGACTGCGACACCGAACAACACCGCCGCCGTGCCGTCGTTGAACAGGCTTTCCGCTTCCACCAGCAAGCCGAGGCGACCGTGAACACGGGCTGCCTTGAAAGTGGCGATCACGGATACTGGATCGGTCGCGGAAATCAGTACACCAAGAAGCAGTGCTGCCTGCCAGGGCCAGTGAAGAATATAAAAAATGCCTGCGGTGACGACCCCTACCGACAGTAGGACGCCCAGAGTCGCCAGCGTCAGTGTCACGGGCAAATCTTTCCGTAACCCGTTCCAGGGCATAAGAAAAGCGGCTTCAAAAATCAGCGGTGGCAAAAACGCCGTGAAAATAAGGCTCTTCGTAAGCGTTACGTCGAGCGGAAGCCGTGTCCACGCGACAACGACCCCTGCAAGCACCAACCCGACTGTGTAGGGCAAACGTAGCCGCCGCGCCAGCATGGAAACGACGGCGGCGATCAGTAGCAATACTTCGATGCGCTCTATACTCAGGTTCAAATCCGCTTCTCCCGATGCCGCGCGGAACGGCGCAGCCTGTTGTGGCATGGTATCACGAAGGTACACGGCAAAAGAGGGCAAGTGGGTCCTCCTCCTGAAAAGCCAAACCAATGAGCCTCTTTCAAAAATGTAGATTCATTCCTTCGTCTTACCTACCTGCTCCGCAAAGAGAGCGAGCACGCCAAACATAATATGCAAATGAACTTTC
>JAYULM010000281.1:0-46416 GCA_043763605.1 Armatimonadota bacterium
ACTCAACCCGGTGAACGAGTGGAAATGACGCGGATGGCGACGCAACTTAGAAACATTGAGCATGAGACAGTTTACCCTAATTCCGCATCAAGTCTTTACTGGGTTCCTGTTTCTGTGCCAAGTACGGTTTGCAATTCTCGTGCGAATGTCGCAATATCTTCTGCCGTTCGCAGATCATTTCGGCAATCAATCGCCGCCACGGTCACGTTCCGAATTATCTCGTTCGTCGTGCCGGAGTCGTCGAATTGAAAGATGGCACGTCTACTGTTTTCTGTGTCCGTTGTTGCGGGATAGAGTAACACGATGTGTGGGCAAGGAAAACAGTGTGCGTAAGCAAACATCTGATACAAATCGCTTTCTGAAATGCCGTGATTTTTCTTTTCCCAGTCGAGTCGTTTATATTTGGTATCTAGCAAAACGGGGAAGGTTCCAGCAGGGGATCGGAACGCGATGTCAGGGCGTAGATCGTACAATTTTCGATTCGTAGCGTCACGCACCAAGTGTCGGTGTCCTCTCACCTGAGAGAGAATACTACAACCAATTAATTCACTCGGTAGGCACAACGCTTTATGACGGAAGAGAAACCCGGCGACGAACTGCTCGAACAGCCGGTTCATATCCAGCGTGAACGACCATGTTTCCGCGTCGCCCGTTTGTCCTGGCAGGAGTTCCGCGCTCCGGTTCGAGAGGAAGAGCCGGGCGAGCGATAGGAGTGGCGCGTAACGGGCGTTCAGTCGGGACAGGAGACGCGCCGGGTCGGCGTCGGCGAGCGTTACGGAATAGGGGAGCGTGATGGCGTCGGCGTCCATCTCGCCCGCGACGCCGTCCAGCAGTGCTCGGTTTTGTCGGTCGGTCGTGCGCCGACGCAACATTTCGCAGACGTAGCGCAAAACGCGGTTGAGCGGGGTGTCGCCGGAGAACACGTCGCGCGTGACGCAGAACACGCTTTTTTCGGCGGGGCGGCGCAGTTGGTCCGTCACCCGCCACCGCCCGACGAGGTTCGGGGAGCGGTCGTCGTCCTCCGAAATATATGCCCGCACCGGACCGCGCCGCCACTCGCTACGCAGGTTTTCGGCGAAAAAGCGCGTCATTACCTCGAACCAATCCGGGTTCTGCATTTCCAGCGCGGCGCGTTCCGCGGCGTGGAACGGGAGCGTGCCGGCGTAGCCCAGCCAGCGAAGCAGTGCCTGCAACGCCTGCCGTACGCCGTCGTCGGTCACATCGCCCCCGGTCGGTCGGTGAATCTTGGGCACGATATGCACGGTGCGCCCCGGCGCGAGTCGCAGGACGCCGACGTGCTGGAACGCCCGCAGGCATTTGTGCCCCTGGGCGTCGAAATCCGCGCGAACCAGTTCCGCGCCCGCGCCGTGATTGAGCCGGACGATGGCACGAAAGTCGCGGTCCGTCCAGTCATAGCGTTTCGTCTCATGCTCGTGCAGGCGTAGATGCATAAAGATAACGTTCCCTTTGAAGTCACAAATTGTGACTTCAAGTTCTGTCCGCCCGTGGCGTATCCAGAATTGTGTTCATCGGTTTCACCGGCGGGGTATCATCGGTTTCACCGACGCCTATAGGTGGCTCCGCAACCGAGCGTCCTCTGGACGCGCCGAAAACGTATCGTTGTCGCGGTCGCCGAACGTTATCTACACGCCTGCGTCCGGAGGACGCTCGGTTGCGGAGCCACCTATAGGCGTCGGTGAAACCGATGATACCCCTGACCGGTGGACCGCACCGATATACCGCGCGGGTTTTGAAATCACAAATTGTGATTTCAAGTGCCTGTTTTCAGAACCCGGTCCCCGACTTGCCCCGGTAGAGGATCGCGGGCGGATCGACCACGCCCGCCGCTTTTTTCGCTGCGTGCTGGCGGCGCACGTCGGCGAGCGAGTCGGGCGCGAGGTGGGGGATCACCGCCGGGGTTTTGAACGCGTCGACGAAGACCGGTCGCCACTGCTCCCAGTCGTGCGAAAAGTCGAAGACCATGATCCCCTGCGTCGTCGCGCCCGCCGCTTGCAGGGCGCGCTTCAGGTCGTCCGGCGTTTTGTTCTTGAAGTCGGCTAACTGGATACCGGCGTAGGTCCACGACGCATCGTTCACGGCGCGGTTCGAGAACTGCCCGGCGGCTTCCACCGTCTCGCCGATGTTTTCGCCGCGCGCGACCGCGTCCGCGATGGTCGCCGTGGTGTAGTAACAGCCCGTCACGACGAAATCGGTCAAGCCCGCCCAGCCGGTCTGCTGGTAGGACGGGTTGAGGAAGCGGAAGCCCGCCGCAAAATCGTCCGCCGCCCAGTTCGCACCGACATCGGGATAGTCCGGGTACCACGAGCCGACATAGGTAGCGACCGTCACCTGCGGCTTGATCGCCTTGACGGTGCGCACCGTGTCGGCGAGGAAGTTGCGCAGGGTCAGGGCGCGGAAGACGAGCCACGCGTCGTAGAGCGGTCCCGGCGTCATCGTGCGCTCCATCGTCGGGAACCGGTAGCCGAAGCGCAGAATGTCGTCGGGCCAGCGCACCGGCTTCCCCACATATGCCTCGAACGCCGATTTCGCCTCCGGGGAAAAGTCGCCGTCCAGACCCGCGTAGCGCAGGCGGTCGTCGAAGATGACGCCGCCGATGTCGTAGCCGCGTACGACTTCCGCGATGATCGCCAGAGTCCGGTCGCGCACGTCCTGCCGGAACGGGTTGGTCATCAGTGGGACCTGCCGCCGGGGGCGTTGCCCGATGGGGACAAAGATCGGCGACGATTGCACCGACAGCCGCACCCCGACGGCGGCGAACCGGCGCAATATGTCGGACGACCCGGTCGATTGCGAAACCAGTGCCGCGCCGCCGTCGGGGATGGCGACGGAAAGCGATTGCCACGCCGTGCCGAGCGTCTGCGCGACCACGGTTCCGGCTTTATCGACCACGATCACGAAAGCGGTTTGCGGGTTGCGCTTGGGGATGTCAGCGGAAACCCGCGCTGGGTCGGTGTAGACGGCGATCTCGTTCTCGGCGAGGGGTAACTCGTTCGGGCGCATGGCTAACGGCAGTCCGCCAGCGGCGAACGGGATCTGTAACACCGGCTTTTCCTCGTACAGAACCGACTGCCACTGCGGATTGGCGTAGCCCGGACCGGTGCCGAACAACTGGTGCCCTTCGGCGAACGCGTTGAAGTTGACGACGAGGTTGATCCCCTGCGCCCGGCACTCGGTAGCCATCGCGGCGAGCGGGTCGAAGTCGGCGGGCAAGGTCTTGACCGGCTGTCCCGCTTTGGCGAACGATTTGATTTTCGGGGCGATCTTGCTGTCGTACAACACTTCGCCGCTGATCGGCTTCGCCTCGAAACAGATCGAAGTAAACCCCGCGCCCTTGATCGCGGCGACGACGACTTTCACTTTCTCGGCGGTATTGATGCGGTCCAGGTTCGCGGTGGCGTCGATCCATTGCATCCGCGCCTGCAATTTTTTGGCGCGAGCGGTCGCCTGGGCGAACCCGAACCCGTTGTTGGTTTCGTCAAGCGGCAACAAGCCGAACTGCGGGAACGGCAGATACGGTGCGACCGGAACGGGCGGTGGCGGCACGGTGATGGGTGTCGGAAGGGTTTGTGCGCGGGCAGGAGGCATAGCAACAACCGCCGCGACGACGGAAAAAAAGCACAAATAACAATGATTCACCCGGTAACTATTCGACGTTGCCTGACTTTTGCCCTTTTCTTTGTTCAGGAGTTGCGCGGTTGTCCTGCGCGGACGGTGCTCTCCTCGTTATTGCCCCCACCCCCCAGCCCCCTCCCCCGCTACGCAGGAGAGGGGGAGCCAGAGGGGACACGCGGTAATCGAAACGCCTCCGTTATCTTACTCCCCCTCTCCTGCGTAGCGGGGGTGGGGGCAATAACGAGGAGGGCTGACGGACGGAGGCAAAAAAGAAAACTCAGAAATCCTCGCGCAGGATGATCAGTTGCAGGAGTGGTGCGATCAGATAACCCAGGAGAAGAATACCGGCGAAGAATAGAATCCAGGAACCGACCAGTGCGCCGCCCTTTTGATCGTTCAGAAAATCGCCGCCCGACGTAATCGCGCTGATGTCGGGGCGCGTCTGCTCGAAGCGTACCGGGACCATTTCGGGTTTCGCTTTATTCTGCAAATCCTCTTTTTTCGCCGGGTCCGGGTCTTTCAGCGAGGTGTAAAGCGACTCTGGTACACTCGCCCGCCCGATATACACCTTTTTCTTCTTTTTCTCCTCCTCGGTCGGCTTTTCCAGAAGCGTTACCGGGGACGTGGCGCGGAAACGGTATGTCACATAGTACACCTTCTCCGTCGACTTGAACGGGTTCGGGTGTTGCGCCACCTTTTTTAGCGTAACGAATGCCTGCGTCTTACCCTTCGCCGATCCATAGATCACCGCCGGGGGGAGCAGGTACGACTTCGGGATGCCGATGGCGGGGAGCAGGAACACCAGCACCAGCGCGGCGATGGCGCACCCGATAAGTAACCGCAAGATTGCTTTCGATGACATAGTGTCGGTGTTATTCGCGATGGAAGCGGGGAACTCCTGCCCGCGTCATATCGGTGCGGGGCTGTTGCGATGATCCCGGGCGCGGAAGTCGCTACGTATTCGCCTCGTTCAGGTTCGCACCCCGCGTCGTGTCGGCTTTGTTGTAGAATGTGTCCTTGTCCTTGATTACGGCTTGCGCGGGTAGTGTCGGGGTGAGAGTGCGGACACCGGGTGTCTTTTTCACCGCAGTGCCGATAGCCATGAACTCGATCAGACCGCTCCCAAGGTCATACACGTACGTCTTGATCCCGACCACATCGTCCGCGCCGACCAGTTCGGCATCCGCGCGGATGCGGCGCAGGGCGTTGTCGCGGGCTTCGTAGATCAGGCTGCTGAGTTGCTTGATCTCGCCGCGCACGAACGATTGGAACGCTGAGGTCAGTCCGCCGACGAACCCGAGCGAGTAGACCGAAACGCCGAGTACCATCTGCACCGGCATGTATCCCATGTGGACGATATTCCACATCTCCTCGTTCGTCAGGTCGCTGGTGATCGGGTGCGTGGAGCACTCTTCGGGCAGGCTCGCGTGACGGGAGGCGGTGCCGATCATCACCATCTCCTGCATCCCCGAAACCGGCAGGATCGTCGTCTGGATGCCCAGCACCGCGTTCCCGCCCGCCCGCCGCGCCTCCTCCGTGATGCGGAACAGTGCCCGGTGCCGCGTTTCGTTGAAAACGTCGGAAAACTCCTTGACCTCGCCCCGCGCCAGCGAGCGGAACCCGCCGACGATCCCGCCGCCCATTCCGATGGAGTAGGCGACGTTGCCGAAAACGAACTGGAGCGGCATGAACCCGGCGTCCAACTGGCAATACAACTCCTGACCGTTCGCGGACGACGAGAACGTCAGTTTTTCCACCTTCTTGCCCTCGTGGTGGATGCCCGAGCCGATAGAAAGGAACTCTACGTTGCTTCCCTGCCAGATCAGTTCGCTGGAAACGCCGGTAATGCCGCCCGCCCCGCTACTCTCGGCTTCCTTGACCATGCGCGCTAGGGCGTTCTCGCGCCCGTCCCGGATGATCGCCGTCACCTGTTCGACTTCGCCGCCCGCGATGGTGCGTAGCCCTGCCCCCAGACTGCCGACGAACCCCATTGAGTAGACGCTGTTGCCGATCACCAACTCGCCCGGCTCGAACCCCTTCTGGTGCAAACAAAACATCTCGTTCCCGGAAAGCCCGGTCATTATTGCCATTTGGTAGCCCTCATCCTAACGACTCTGACACGCTGTCTGGTAGTCGCGTTGCTTTTTCTTTTTCGTCCGCGTGATGTCGGCGTCCCGCGCATTTCTGATAGAATCACCGGGTAGACCGACTCCGCGATCATGCTATCCCCGCTCCTGCTCTCCCTGCGCGTCGCCACGGTCGCCCTGCTTTTCGCGTTGCCGCTCGGGATATTTTGCGCGTACCGCCTGTCTCGGTCTCGCCCTGGCTTCGGGCGAACGCTGATCGAAACGCTACTGACCCTCCCGCTGGTGTTGCCACCGTCCGCCGTCGGGGTCGGCTTGTTGCTACTGTTCGGGCGCGGCTCGGGGTGGGGGCGGTGGCTCAACGATGTGTTGCACCTGCGACTGCTTTACACGTGGGAGGGTGCGGCGGTCGCGTCCGCGTGTGTCGCCCTGCCACTGATCATTCGTACCGTGGAAGCGGGGCTTTCCGGCACGGAGCGCGACCTTTTAGACGCTGCCCGCACCGAAGGCGCGACCGAATGGCAGACGTTCCGCCGGATACTCTTCCCGCTCGCGTATCGGAGTGTGCTCGCCGGAGCCGTGCTCGGGTTCGCCCGCGCGTTCAGCGAGTTCGGCGCGACCTTGCTTATCGCGGGGAGCATCCCCGGCGAAACGGAAACCCTGCCGCTCGCCCTGTATGCCGCCATCGAGCGCGGCGACAACACCGAAGCCCGGAACCTCGCCCTGCTCGCCGTCGCCGTAGCGTTCGTGCTCCTCCTGATCGCCAACCAGTTCGCCGGGCGCATCGCGACGGCGCGCGGCGACGCTAAGGCGTAGGCGCGGCGTTGTCCTCCCTGCCCGTTTTCCTCTCTGCCCCCAACCCGCCTCGTTGTTCCCTCCCTCCCCCCAACCCCCTCCCTCATCAGAATGAGAGAGGGGGAGTCCGAAGGAGTGGGGCGGTCCCGATTGTCGGGCGGTTCGGGCAACGCGGCAACGTCCCGACTTCAGACTCCCCCTCTCTCATTCCGATGAGGGAGGGGTACCCAGAGGGTGCCCAAGGGAGGGAGAAAGCGCGCGTCACCCTGTAGCGGCGTCGCAGGCTTCCGCAAGGAGCCGCCACTGCTCCTCGGGATTCCGATAGGCGTCCAGGGACCATATCCGGTGCAGGTTCCAGCCCCGTTCCCGGAGCATATCGGGGAACTGACGGTCTCGTTGGCGGGCTGTTCCTCCGTGGACGTAGTCCGCGCCGTCGCCGAGGATGCCGAGGCGATAGTCGTGTGGGAACTGCGGGTCGGAAAGCGCGAAATCGACCCGGCATTTCGACAAACCGACGCGCCGATGGAAGGGGCAGTTCCGTTCCGCGAGAGCGGATTCGACCAGATAATCGGAAGCCCCCGTCGCCGTGTCCTCCTCGTGTGATGCCGCGGGAGGGACGGAATTTGCCTGACCGGTTTCCCGCACGATTTCCAGGAATTGGCTCAGGATCACTCCCGCCGGAGATGCGTTTTCGGAAGGCGCATTCAGGGAGGTAGCGACGATCATGTGGCGACGCGCGCGGGTCACGGCGACATTCAGCAGGAAGCGCGCGCCGGATCGGTTGAGTGCGCCCCAGCGGGTCGGGTCGGCGGGGAGAAACAGCAGTAGCATGTCCCGCTCATCGCCCTGAACATTCTCGATGGTTTTGACGAAGAACGGTTCGCCCCCGGTTTCGTCCGACTGTGCGACCGTTGCTGTCGCGGAATCGCCGTTGCCGCTTTCGGCCGTTTGCCGACGGGCGATCTCGTCCAGGAAATGGATCTGGGCGGTCTCGTCAAGGACAACGACCCCGACCGAATGTGCGGGTTCACGGCGAGTATATGCCAGCAGGGCGTCCACGGCGGCGCGAACATCGCCCGCGTCCGTGCCCGGCAGGACGACTTGCTCCAACGCTGAATGGCGGGACGCCGACGGAAACGATACCAGGTCGGGGTAGAAATACCGGCGCGAAAATGCGATCAACGAATCGTGCTGGCTACGGTAGTGCCAGTTCAGCGCGGTCCCCTCGAAGGCACCGGAGCCGTGCGCGACAAGGGCGTTCGCCGTGCTTAGAATACTCTCGCGTACGTCGGAAGACTCCGCCATCAGCGGCATCGGGGGTAACTGCTGGCTGTCACCGGCGATAATGACCTGTCTGCCGCGTGCGATGGCACCCAACGCTTCCTCCGTGGCGATCTGCGATGCGTCGTCAAACAGCACGACATCGAACGTTATCGCGGCAGGATCGAGGTACAGGCGAACCGACAACGGGTTCATCATGACGCACGGTTTCAAGGCAACGAGAAGTGCCGGGATCTCCGCGAGAAGAGTGCGAACCTCGCCGGTACGGCGGCGAGCCAGCCGGGATGTCAGCAGATTCACCTCGCTCCGCAATGTCTGCTTTAGCCCGGGGTCTTTCATGGCTTGGCGTATCTTCCCCGGCGCACACTCCAGAAGTCGGCGGTCAAGGGCGCGGAACCGTTCGATCTTCCGGTTGTGCGCCGTGCCGTCGAAATCTCTCAAAGCCGGTACGCGGTCGGTAATGCCACTCGCCCAGACGCGATGGAACGCCGCCCGGAAAACGGGGACCCCGAAACGATCCGACAACGTTTCCCCGGGTCGACTGGCTAATCCGTCGAAAAAGGGTGCCAATCCCTCGGCGACACATTTCTGGCGCAGAGCCAGCAACGTTTGTATCCGTGCACTCTCGCCCGCCCGAGCCAGCCGTGTTTCTACCCAGGAAAGGAGGCCGGTGAAAGACGCCTCGTGCAGGGGGCGGTCGGCGATCCGTGCATAGGACGGAGCAAACAGGGCGGTGAGCGCGGAGAGGGCGGATGCCACGGCTTCCCACTCCCGCTCCAGTTTCAACCGTCCGATCAGTAACGCGCTCCGCTCCGTCCTGTCGGCGTCATCCGCGAGCCTGCAGAGCAGCGCGGGGGACGGCGTCTCGCCTAATTCCTGGAACGACGCCAGTAGCCCCTCCGCCTCCGCGATACCGCCGATAACCGACTCCCAGTTGACCACGACGCCCCCGAGGCTCGGTCCGCACAGGTCGCGGGCGAGTGCCGACTCTTCCGTCTGCAACTCTGCCTCCTCGCCCTGCAAACGACCGGCTTCCCGGAGGTCGGCGGCGAGTGTCGAAACTGCCGGGAGATCCTGCCCCGGGGCGGGTGCCGCTTTCCCGACCGGCAACCGTAAACGGGCAACGGATCGCACTACTTCGCACTGTTCCAATATCGCCCGACGGCTGACATCGCACCACTCCTCTATTTGCGAGAAACTTGATTCCGGCGGGGGGATCGCACCGACCGAACCGGAAAGTCGCTCCCGATCCTGCGCCATAGCGGCGAGCAGATCGGCGACGACCCGGACCTGCCCGCGCAAATCGTTCGCCTCGGCGTCGTCCGGCTCGGCGATGCGTGAAACCAGGGCGAACGGTACGCCACCGATGGTATTAACATTCAACAAACCATCGGGCGTGGACGCCTCGCACAGACTTTCCGCCGCATCCAGAAAGCCGTTCAGGGTATCCCAATCGGTCGCCCCTTGGCGGTAAAACTCCCCGAACGATTCCGTGAGGGCGGGGACATTCTCGCGACACCAGAGCCGGTTTTCACTCGCCTGCCGTGCCTGTTCCAGATCGGCGACCATGTCGCGTTCCGCGACGGAAACGCCCGGTTTTCTGACGCCCTGTAAAACGCGCCGCACGCGCATGGCATCCATATTTACAAGACGGTTCAAACCCGTCGGAGCCGCCGCCAGACTCGCCAAAAGGTCGGCGTGATCCAGAGCGAGTACGCCGTCCTCATACACGCCGAGCAGTTCCGCGCTTTGCTCTTTCCAGAGTTCCCAGTGTGCCTTGCCTTCGGCGTACATCTGCCGACGGCGCGCAACGGCGTCCCGGGACACCAGCCAGTTCGCGCAAAAGGCGGGGAGTCCTGCCGCTGTCGTCGCGATCCGAAGCAAGTTCTGCAGGCTATCAGACGGTGCCAGAACGTTCTCAACATTGTTACGGAAAACACCGCAGGCACTCGCCAGAAGCCCCACTTCCGTCTGCAGTTGTACGCAGGTCGCGTGCAACGAATCGAGCGTCTCGCAAAGCACGCCCTCCACGACTACGTTCACCGCCGCATCCTGCCAGTCCGCGCCGAGTAGCGGGGAAAGCACGACTTCCTGCCGTTTCGTCAGCCGCTCGATTAGATCGTCGGCGGACTCGTCCGGCGGCAGACGCAGTATCGCCGCACTGTACCGTTCCAGTAAAGTGTCCTGCGCGGATCGCAGGGCGGTGAGACGGGTATGCAGGTGGGTTGCCTGTTCGCGGTAGCGCGGCAAGAGTGCGTGTGCGGTCGGGTCGCCGTCGTTCCGGCTGAGAATCCACAGGCAGTACGGCGACGCGCCGAGCAGGAGCCGGACGAATCGCAGAAGCGTTTCCACAGCGCGTGGTCCCTGCGGCGGATCCCTTTCGCACGGTTGTGACAGGCAGGACGCGGCGTGTATCGCACGATACAGAACACCGAGTGTGTCTTCGAGGGTGTGCCGCAAACCGACGAACCCCTGCGCGGACAACGGGCGCACGAACGCACCGTACCAGATCGCGTCCTCACTGATCCGCGACCATAGCGGGTGTGTAGTCAGACCAGCCACCAGATTTTCCTGACGCAGATAGTCCGTCCGGGATAGGTGTTCGGGGGCGTCGATCCTCTCGGCGAAATAGCGTGCCCACTCTTCTCGTTTCGGATCGCGCCCCTCCTCCCGCGCGATTATTCCGTAAGCATCGAATAGCGACATGCCGAGGGGTTCCCGGACGCGGTGCAGTTCGCGGGCAACGTTTTCCAACTCCCCGCGCAACCCTTCCAGTTCCTGATGCTCGCTACTCGACAGTTTAACCGCGCCACGACCGGCGGCAGTCGGCGGTTTCAAACTTTGCGACAGTTGTTGCAAAATATCGCGCTTACTGGTTTTGAGTCTGTGCGCCGTCAGACACAGATCGCCGAGTCCCCTGTCTGTCAGCCGCTGATGGACCGACTCCAGCGAGGAAACACGCCCGGAAACGAGCAGGACACTTTTGCCGGATGCCAGACACTCGCCGATAATATTGGTGATGGTCTGGGTTTTCCCGGTTCCCGGCGGACCCTGCAGTACGAAACTTTGCCCGCGAACCGCCGCTCGAATCGCCCGCTCCTGATCCGGGTCGGCGTCCAGTAGTTGAAAGGGGGACGGCAATCCGTTCCCGTCCGGGTCGGAATCCACGGCGGAAGAGGGGACTGCAACAGCGAGTTCTTCCAACGCCGCAGCATCCCCGGCGAGGGCGCGGACGAACGGGTGGCTTTGCACACGCCCCTCGTGTTCGGTCACGTCTTCATACAGCCGCATGTGGAGCGACGGGAACTGTCCCAGCAGGCACCGCGCATCGACCGCCCACCCGTCACGCCCTTCCGCCGCCGCCGCGACCCGCGCCAGATATGCCGAAACCACCAGGTACGCCTCCTCGGGCAGAGGCGGGAGGGCAAAATCGATCCCTTCCCGCGCGAGGTGCAGTCGCAAAAGGGGATTCACCTCGATGTCCTGTTCGACGCGCGCGATCACGTAACTCGCCCCCCCGGAACCCCGTTCCAGCGTCACGGGCACGAGGAGGAGCGGGGATCGGAACGTTTCGCCGCTAGGCGCGTCCTTCCAGGTGAGGATACCGCAGGCAAGAAACAGGATGTTCACATCCTGCGACTCGATCAGGTTCCCGGTCTGCATATACAGGTAGCGCAGGGTTTCCCCCGCCGTCGGGGACACCATGTAATTGCCGGGTTGCTGAAGTACCGCCCGGTCGAACGCAGCATTTCCCGAATCCCACAGAAAGACCGGTTTGGTGCGGGAAACGAGGAGATTGCAAACGTCGGTCAACTCGCTCGGGGTTCCCACGTCCACCGTCGCATCGTCGGGCAGGGTGAGCAATGGATTAGAGCGGTTGCTGCCCAAAAGAGCCTGCTTCCAGGCATGCATCGTTGCGAGGAGGCGGTTATCGGTAGAAACCGGGGTGTCGGTCAGGGCAAGGGAGACGCGCGACGTATCTGCGTCCGTGATTATCGACGGCATTATAGATCAGGTATTCCTAACTCGCTTACAGGCGATAGTGTCGGATCGCTACAACTAATGGTTATTAATAGCGAAACCTGCGAACCAGTTCCCATTCGTACGGTCTCTGTCGTCAAAAAATTTATTATTGTATGTGGGAATTTTTATGCGTCCGGCGCGTTTATTGCAGAGTAATGCTGTGTCAGACCGTTCCGTCGCCAGGGAAACGGTGTTGGGCGGTATCGCACCGGGGAACATCCCATGCCAGATCGCGGCGGGATAAACGAGCCAGTATTGAATAATAAAGTTTTCGATGAGTCTTGAGTTTCTGCCCCGGCATGATTTCCCAAGACCTGGAATTTAGGAGCAGGGTATGGATAGTAGCGCAGTCGTTGAGAATGGGTTTCCTACGACCGAGGATGATGCGAGCGAACCTGTAGTGGCTACGGTAGCCCATGACGGCGAAACCGCCCGTTCCGACGCGGAGCCGACCGAGAACCTGCTGACGAAAACTCTGAACAGTCTTCGTCTGGAGAACCGATGGAACGAGTGTCTGGATACCTGGGACGATGCCGAACCCGCCGAAGTTCTCGAAGTTCACCTCATGGCGGGGCAGATCCGTCAGCAATTTCTGGACGCTGCCGCACAGGTCGGCAGCGAGGAAGAGTTGACACAGACTACCCTTCTCATCTACATCCAGTTGCGGGCGCACTGGTATCTGCTGAATCTGCGGCTGGGCTACAGTGCCGAAACCGGCATCCTGAATCAAACTCTGGCATATCAGGCATCCCTGCTCGCGATCCTGGTGCTGGCAGTCGAGGCGACCGTAGGCAGGAAAGTCGTCGATAGAGTTTCCGAGATGCTGGATACCCCGCTCACGGATTACGATGCGGCAGAGCGCGACGAGTCAGGCGACAGCGGCGGCGACGCGCTTTTCAAGGCAGGCTTCTCCGGCGCGGTGGTTTCGTCGGAAAGCGGCTGGGCGACCGGCGCGGACGAGGAAGAGGCGGGAACGTTGCGCGGGCGTGTCCGAGCACTGGCGGATACGCTCGGCGACCTGAGCGAACGGCTCGCCCGGCAGAGCGGGGAGATACTCGTGATGAAGGCGACGCAGGGCGCACTTACGGAAACGCTGGGCGAGTCCGACCCTGCCCGGCTGATCGCCCGCGTCATGCAGAACAACGCGCAACTCGTTGCTCTCGAAGCGCAACTGGAGTCGGCGGGCATTCATCGCAAACTGTTCGAACGTGAATTCGGGACGAGCGATCCGTTCGCAATGGCGGCTGTCCTGCAGTCCCTGCGTGCGCAAGTCGCGTCGCAAGCCGATCCCGATGCAGGGGTCAGCGCGGTACAAGCCATGAGCGCGGCGCGTATCGAGGAGCTGAACGCCGCGCTCAATACAGAGCGCGAGGCGAAGGCACAGGCGCGGGAGCGGAACGTCGCTCTGGAAGCCCAGTTACAGACGTTCCGTGCCGAGCAGGAGATGTTCGCCTCGGAACTCGGTGTGACGGACGGGGCGCAACTCGTGGCGAAGGTGAAAAGCCTGAACGAGCGTCTCGCCGCAGTCAAGGATCTGGAGATGCTGCTGGGAACGATGGAATCGCAGTTATCCGGTTCGCAGTGACAGGCGTATCAATATCGATTCCCGGGCGGCGATCCCGCTTTCGCCCCGGATTACAGACAACTAATTTTTAGAAAGAAAAAGAAACGGACGGCTCATGTTTACAGTGAAATTCCCCGGCAGAAATGGCGGACAGGTCGAGCGGCTCGAAGCACAGATCGCTTCGCGAGAGATTGACCGCGATATGCTGACCCGCGAACTGGGAACCAACGACCCGCGAGAAATAGTCGCGCGGGTGCGCGCCCTCGAAGGCAAAGTCGCCGAGTCCGCTCGGGCAACTGCGGAACGGGGTGCGTCGGGGGACGAGGGCGAACTGACGCAATTGACCAACCCGCGCGAACTGATGGAAAAGGTCCGCTCATTTAACGACCGTATCCAGGATCTCAACAGTACGGTCGCCGGTATGGAAGCCCAGTTGATCTCCGTGTACGAGGAAAAAGAGGGCATGGAGCGTCTGGTCGGGGCGGGGGATCTCGACGGCATCCTCCGCATCATGCAGGGGTACAAAGCCACGATTTCGCACATGGAGCAACAGTTGATGGGAATGTACGCGGCGCGGGAAACCCTCCAGGCGGAGATGGGAACCTCCGACCCGCGCCGGATCGTCACGCTGTTCCGCAACGTTTCTACGCTGGTGACTCAGATTCAGGAACAGATGGCGACGGTAGAAATAGCATCGCAGGCGACGGCACCCGTCCCGCAACCGGTCGGCGGATTCGATTTCGACCTGCCCCGCGTCACGCCCGCTTTGTACGATGGTGCCCCGGTACAGACTGTGCCCGTCGTGCCGCAAACACTTCCCGCCGCGCCGAAAGTGACGGCTCCGGCGGGAGTGGCAATCCCGGATATGGGCTTGCCGGTCGCGTCGTCCCCCGCCCCCAAAGCGGTTGTTGCCGCCGCGCCTGCTGCTCCGGTCGCCGCGCCAGTCGCGCCCAAGGTTGCCGTCGCTCCGCCGCCCGTTGCTCCGACCCTTGCCGTCGCAATCCCGGCGGTCGGGGCGGACGGTTTGCGCGCGGTCAATCCTGCCGTCGCCGCGACCGCCGCCGCTTTCGCGAGTGCCGCCATCGTGTCTGCCGCCTCCGTCGCCGCGATCAGCGCGTCCCAGGCGAACGGCAAAGGGCAACTCCGACCGGACCACGCCGAATATGACCCGTTGAGCAACCCGGATGATCCGCTCAATGACGACTCGCTGATCAACGGTACGCCGTGATCCTCGCAGCATAGTATTATCGATTCTTAACGCGGCTGTCCGCCGCCTACAAGCCTTTTGAAGGAGAACCTATGAGTTTCGTTTCCGATGAATTGTTGAGCCAGTTTCCTCAGATGAACTCTGAGCAGTTAGACGCGTTCGATTTCGGCGTCGTCCGCGTGGACGACCGGGGAGTCATCCAGTCCTACAATCGTTACGAGTCCAGTCTCGCCAATATCGCCCCGTCCGTCGCTATCGGCAAGAACTTCTTCACGCAGGTCGCGCCCTGCACGAACAACCGATTGATATACGGCAAGTTCAAAGAGGGAATGGCTGTCGGCGAATTGAACGCCCTGGTCCCATACGTCTTCACCTACCGGATGCGCCCGACGCTGGTCCAGGTGCGGATGTGGCGCGACCCGGCGACCAGGACGAACTGGGTGATGGTCAAGCGCGCCGGAAATATGAAGTAAGCCGGAGGAAATCGGTGGGGAGAAGGCGGGTACCGGAGCGGGAGCAAACGTCCGCCACTCCCTACACGCGAGTTCAGACCGATCCGTTTGCAGGTCACACTGTTGTTAGCACACGGCGACGCTACACCGCAGGCGCGAAACCGAGGTGCCGGAACAATGCGCCCAACTGGGTGCCGGGGTTGTCCGGGAACGGTTGCGATGCACTTCCCGGTAAGGCTTCCGCCCGACGAATTGCCTCATGTATCATCTCGGGTTGAGGCATTCGACACCAACTGCGCCAATCGAACACCGACGGCAATGCTGTCTTTAGCGATGATGCCTCAAGAATAGATTCATCAACCTCATGTGCATGAATCCAGAGCCAAAGTTCAAAGCATGGATTGCTTATACCAAGTCGAAATCCAATATTTTCTATCTCTTCACGACGTTTTTCTACCTTATCAAGATAACCCCGATCTGCATCCATGACTAACCACATCCGGTTTGGGTCCGAGTAGGAATGTAAATGGTGGAACGCCTTTGCACGATCTATAACTTGATTAGGATCGGATTTACCATGCTCTGCCTGCGCCACTAAACGGATCGAGGATTGATCACCTACACTCAGCATCGCTGAAACAGCATCAAAATAGATTTTTTCTCTTTTTTCTCCTTCAACTGAGAGATAAACAAGTACCCGCCTTGCGTCAATATATTGGAAGCCACGTTCGATTAGCACGTTATCTACCTATGCCCTCCATTGGTGGTGATTGATTACGGTCAACAAAGTGAAAACGGCGATCTGAGATATTTGGTACACCGCCGTACATGCCATCTAAGTAAGCACGTTGTCGTGTCACACCCTCTACGAGTTTGAACTGCACCTCTGACACCATACGCGACGCACCACCTCTATTTTTAGACACAAACCAAACTTCGTCGCGCCTCAATAAATCATCCTCCAAAAAGTTATCGTTATGTGTCGTGAAAATGAGTTGGCTGTTAGGTGGTGGTGTGACACGCCACTGTTCGACAAGAAAGCGAACAAGTTCTGGATGTAACGAACGCTCCATCTCATCGATAAAAAGCGTCAATCCACGTTTAGGAGATATGAATATCATTTGCCATAGCTCTGCCATTCGTCGTGTGCCATCCGATTCGTTAGCCCAATCCAGTGCGGTTCCCTTATCGTTACTATCTGAATGGATTGCACGAAGCCGAGATCGATAAACGTTGCCAGTTGCTGCATCCCGCTTGACTGTGACGCGCCTTCCACCAATGAATGTCGTGAGATTTGCTGAATCATCATCTTGCAACCATTTTTCTATTCTATTCCTGTCATGGTCATCGAGTTGATCTACATCTAATGGGTCTTCCTGAACTTCGACCCGCTCGATACCCGTATCAGCTTTGCGAAGGAAATCACCAAGATTTTCAAGCATCTCCCCTTCATAAGAACGAGTTTCGAATGCGTTGTTGACATTGACAGTGGGGGTTAACCTAACACTCAACGAAGCATCCATCCAAGAGTAGATCGAACGTAGGAAAGTAACGTTTTGCTCATTCGCTTGTGTCAGAAATGGTTTATTTGGACGTGTCCCCTCTGCTACCAACTGTATTCGCTCTGGCTTTATTTCACTCCGTTCTGCGAGTTGATCGTAATTATCAACCACAACCACTCCATCTGCATTAGTACGCCGCTCAAAAATAGGGATATCTTCTTTTCCAGAGCGCAACCATTCGTGCCAGATGAATCTTACATCACACTCTATTCCATAACAGAACATCTCGTTGTTTTTGATGAAATAGATTTCTAAGAATGTTGGCTCAGAATCTGATAATCGTGTGCCACTGAGCAAGAACCGGTCGACCGGAATAGGGCTATCTGGATCAACTCCATCCACTACGAGACGGCGAAGAAGGTTAATAGCGCGAAGTAGGTTAGATTTGCCTGATGCATTCGCTCCATAAATAACCCCAAGTGAAACCACATTAATCCCTGCTTCCTTCTGTGAATTGAGGAGTGTGCTTTCGTGGCCACGTTCTTGTGGTTCTGCAACGAGACTAAACGTTGTCCGGTCTCGAAACGAACGATAATTGCCTACTGTAAATTGTAGTAGCATAACTGTTTTCGATTATACCCCGAAACGAGTCACGTCCGGCACCCGGACCGCTGGCGCGGTACCATGCCCCGTGACCTTTTTCGCCGAGTCCGCCTTTATCCTGACGAACATCCTGCTTCCCGTGTTGCTCATCGTCGGGCTGGGCGCGCTGGTCCAGCGGTTCCAGCCGCTCGACAACAAGACCCTGTCGCGGATTCAGGTGTACGGGTTCGTGCCCGCGTTCCTGCTCGTCCGCGTCTACGAGTCCACGCTGTCGTGGGGCGATATGGGGAAGATCGCGCTCGCCGTATTGCTGTCACAGTTCGCGCTGGCGATCCCGCTGTATCTGGTGATGAAGGCGCGACGTGTTCCGCCCGAAACGTTGTCCGTCGTGCTTCTCGCCTCGGTCGTGTTCAACGCCGGGAACTTCGGGATTCCGGTGGTCGAGCGGGCGTTCGGCAAAGGGGGCGGCGCGGTGCAGGCTCTCGTGGTGATGGTTGCCAACCTGTCGCTGTGGGGCATTGGCTACGCGGTGATGGCGGCGGTGACGGGCAAAGGTAAGTCGGCTGTGTGGGGCTACTTCAAACTGCCGATGGTGTACTGCCTCGCGGTCGCGCTCCTGCTCCGGGGTCTGCACTGGCAGATGCCGACATTTCTGCTGTATACGCTCCACACCATAACGGACGGCTTGGTCCCGCTCTCGCTGTTCAACCTCGGCACTCAATTGGCGACCCGGCAGGCGAGCCGCGCGATCCGCTGGCGAGCCATCGCGCCGACCGCGCTGGCGAAACTGATCCTGCTCCCGGCGGCGACGGCGGCGATCACGCTCCTGCTCGGACTCTGGCCCTGGCCCGGCGCGGTGCTGATACTCGCCGCGTCCGCGCCATCCGCCGTGAACGTGCTCCTTTTAGCGCACGAGCAGAACGGCGACACCGGACTCGCCGCCGACTGCGTTTTCGCGACCACGCTGCTTTCGGCGGTGACAGTCACCGCCACTTTAGTGCTCCTGCGCTACTTCGGCGGCGACGCGATCCCAATGCCGGGTGTGACTCATTGACACCGTTGTCCCTTTTCACCCTGCCCGCTCTACGGTTATCGAGCCGCCCTGTATCAGTTCGAGCGTGACGAGCGAACCGCGCAACAGTTTCATCCCGATCAAGGCTTGCGGGCGGGACGCCAGAAACGCGCGGACAGCGCGGTCCTGATTATGCCAATGTATAACCACTTCGCACGTATCCAGCGTCGACTGCCGACCGTCGCCCAGTTCCACGATACGGTTATCGAGCGGCGGGAATCGAAACCCACCCGCGAGCGAAACAGGGAGCATCAGAAAGCCGGTGAAGCCGGTATCGACAACGGCGGGTATCGTTTCGCTATGGTTGCCGTCGCTGATCGTCATTTCGATAACGATCTCATGGGCAGACGCGTCATACTCGCCGACGATCATCGCGTGTCTCCGTCGGGTTCGTCGCCGAGCAGATGCGGGAAAGGCTCCAGCGTAGTCCCGATGGCTTCGGATGCCGGATAGCCGATGCGTAACCCGAAGAGGCGGGCAGTACCGAACCTATGTATCGCCCGACGACTGACCTCCAGATCATCGTCCCCGTCTGAACCTTTCCCCATCTCCCAATCCCCGGTATCGGGGTTAATGACGAGATTCTTTCCCAGATTCTCGCGCGTTTCCAGCACCCCGCGTAAATCACGCTCGTACCACCACATCGCCCGCTCAGCGGTACTCCCGTTCGCGGGAAATGGAATTTCGAACGACTTACCAATTGTCAAAGTAGACATAGTATCGCGCCCCTTCCGCCCCTATTTTACCGCGAACGCCATCCGTCCCATGCCCAACACCAAATACCCAACACCCAACACCTAACACCCAACCCACCCGGTGCGGTACAATAAAACCGATATGTCCGTACCCACCACCGAGGCGGCGAACCTGCCGCGACAGTTTGTACAATATGCCTTTTTCGCCGTCGATCCGGCGTGGCGACGCCTGCCCGAAGCCGAACGCATTGCGGGCAAGGAAGAGTTTGCCTGCGTCGTGGACGATTACCGGGGGCGCGCCGTGATCGTGCCGTTCTCGACCGTCGCCACGCGCCCCGACTGCGACTTCTGCCTGTGGCGCATCGCCTACGATCTGGAAGTGTTTCAGGAGATGACCGCGCGACTGCTCGCCACCGGTCTCGGCAAATACCTGACGCGCCCGTACTCGTATCTGGGGCAGGCGAAAACGTCGGTGTACGAGGACGAGTTCATCCACCCGTCGCAGGAAGAGAAGCGCAGTCGCGTCCGCCCGGGCGAATTCAAGTACCTGTTCGTGTATCCGTTCGTGAAAACGCGGGACTGGTTCCTCCTTCCCAAAGAGGAGCGGGGCGAGATCATGAAGGAGCATATCCGCGTCGGGCACGAATACCCGTCCATCAAACTCAATACGATCTATTCGTTCGGTCTCGACGATCAGGAGTGGGTGGTGGCGTTCGAGTCGAACCGCCCGTCGGACTTCGTGGACCTGGTGATGGAATTACGCCACACGGCGTCGAGCCGCTACACGCTCCGCGACACTCCGATCTTCACCTGTCTGCGCGGCGAGAACATCCGCGCGGTGCTAGACACTTTGGGGGGATAAGTGGTCAGTGGTCAGTGAACAGTGGTCAGTGGACAGAAAAGACGCGGCACGCGCGGCTTCGGTTCCGGCAGCACTATCCACTGTCCACTGTCCACTGACCACTCACCCTCTCAAAATCTGCTGCGGTCCGCGTTGCGGCGCGGAGGCGGGGCACCGTCTGATTTACGCGGCGGTGGAGCGGGCGGCGATTGCGGCTGGGTTCGGTGCCGCGCCGACGATGTGTCGCAGTGCCTGTAGCGGGGGAGTCACCGTGATTCTGCCGGACGGTGTTCTGAAGAAGGTATCCGACGTGTCGGCGGCGAAATCCGTTCTGGACGACTTTTCGGGAACGTCCGCCGATCTGTAACAGCAACCATGCGAACCATTAGCGAACTTTACACCCTTTCTTTCACGCAGGCGATGTACGATACGCCGCTTGTCACCCCGCTGGCGAAGAAATTCCGCCTCGAAGTCGTCATCCGGCGGGCGATGCTCGGCGACGCGGGCGGCTCGATGGAGGTGCGACTGACCGGCTCGCCGGAGGAGATCGGGCGCGCCATCGCGGACCTGAGCACCACCGGCGTAAACGTCGTCGGTCCCGTCGCGGACACGATCAATGAAACGAACGACGCCGAACCGCGCCCCGCCTATGTCGGGCGCGGCACGTAGCGACACGGCGACCCGATGCTCGACACCGTTCTCGCCATCGGCTCCGCGACACTCCGGTTCTGGACGCCGCTTGCCTTCGCGGCGATGGGCGGGGTGCTTTCCGAACGCGCCGGGGTTGTCAATATCGCTCTGGAAGCGATGTTGCTCGCCGGATGTTTCGCCTCGGTCGCGGCGGCGCAGGCGACCGGGTCCGCGTTCGCCGGAATAGTCGCCGGGATCGCCGCCGGGGCGTTCGTCGGACTACTCCACGCAGTATTCACGCAGAAACTGCACGTCGCACATATCCTCAGCGGCGTCGGCTTGAACCTCGGCTTGCTCGGCTTCACCACCTACGCGGTACGCCTGTATAAAGACGGCGAACTCGAAACGAAGGCGACGCTCCCGGATTGGGTGACGACCGTTCTGGCATTCGTCGCGGTCGGGACGCTTCTATTCGTGTTCAACAAAACGGCGGTCGGTTTGCGTCTCCGCGCGGTCGGCGAGAATGCGGCGGCGGCGCGCTCCGCCGGGGTGAACGTTTCCGCGCTCCGCTACGGCGCGGTCGTCCTGTCCGGCGCGCTCGCGGGACTCGGCGGCGTCGCGCTGGCACTGACGGGACTCGGCTCGTTCCAGCAAAATATGACGGCGGGGCGCGGCTATATCGCGCTGGCGGCGGTGATCTTCGGGCGATGGCACCCGCTCGGAGCCGCGCTCGCCGCGCTGTTCTTCGCGTTCGGCACCGCGCTCCAGATCGCGTTCCAGACCTACGGCGTCAAAATCCCGCCCGATTTCCTGGGGCTGTTGCCGTATGCCCTGACGCTGGTCGCGCTCGCTTTTATGGGAAGCAAGAACGCCGCGCCCGCCGCGCTCGGTACCGACGACAGCCCGTAGCCCGCGCGGACGACCGTTTGATGCGCCTTACCTAGCGTCTTCGGGGGATTACAATGGCAATTATATACTTGACACACTAACCCCGCTTGTCACTCTCAACCGATTGGAACGCATAAATCGGCAAAACCGTAATAGTTTTATTGACGCATGGGTAACAAAATGTTATGATGAACGTCCTATCTGCGTGTGTGCGTACCGGTGAAAGGGTGAGTGATGACAAACAAAACAGCAGTCCCGATGGTTGCGAAAGGCAAAGAGCCAGCCTCGCAAACACGGCAGGGTTACACTTCGGCAGAGCCGCAAGCCGATTGGCAACGGTTCAACGACGCCATGAAAACCATTGTGAGTGTCCCCAAAGAAGCGGTTGAGATAACGATGGAAGGTGAGCAGCAAGCAGATTGCGGCGATAAGGATGGTAGGAAGTAATGGCGCAAGACAGCGAAGAAAAGATCAACCCCAGCACCGAATCTGAGCCGGTTTTGATAGACCTTGACGACCCTAACACGAAAATGTCTTACGCCAACCATACACATATGGTTGTTAATTCGACGGATGTAGCCTTGTACTTCGGCGTTGCTTCTGACGGTATATCAAACACCAAAACTAAGTTAGACAGTAAGGTTATTATAAATCATGCATCATTCGTAAAAATGATGGAGTACTGGTTTCATCGTTATGCGTTACTAAAGCGTATCTATGGCGACGGACCGACGACGATCAATGATTTTGACGACCATCTTGTGCGTAGCGCATTTGAAGAAATGTATAAACGGATCAATGACGAATCCGGTCAAATAGATGTGGACGAAGACGAGGTAGACCAAGATGATGAATAGCAGGTTAATGGGGAGGGGAATTAAGCAGTCATCCCCGAACTTTCTTGACAGGAAGTCAAACAAACTACAGTCATTCCAGCAAGCAACGCTTTCGATGTCACAGCAGGTCCGTGAAAACCCAAATGGGAAATCAGACGTTTTAACAGAGATCAATCAGCGGCTATCTACGACAGATGTCGACGCTGAAAACCTGAAAAATGTCATGTCTGACCATATGCATGGTCATATAAAGATGCATCTGAATACGGCTATCACGCCCTTGTTTACTACTGCCACTAATTATACAGGGGGGTATGTGAAAGTAAGACCAGAACTCAAGTCGCTTCCTTTTTTGGAGCGTAAAGGGCGTAGTCATGTCTATATGTATCATTTTGTTGATGTAATTAATGGACTAATAGATTATGATGAAGTTATTGACGAGTATCCTGGGTTGTCTTACTCCCAAATAAATGGCGCATTCGGTTTTATCAGGCGTTTATTGCAATTTAATACGGCTATGGTTGATGTTGACGCCGTCGAAAACGAGTTTTGCTCGCAAGACCAAGAGTTGATAGCCGACCTCCGAAGGGGGTTTGGCAACGGGGAGCCTAACCATGTGCTTACTGCGGGTTAATGACATTACTTTGGCGGCACTTGCAGAACTAACACATATCGGCGAAAACAAAAAACAGATATGCGAGAAACGGTTGGTGATGCTCGCAGAAGAAGCCAACGCGACGAATGCAGGGCATTTTGACGATCACTCGGGAAGCCTAAAAGGCTTCCCGAGTGATTTGAGGCACATCCGGCATTACAGGTTTGGTAAAGCATCACGCCATCGGATTTACTTGTCAGGCAGTCATAAGCAGTGCTACTATTCCGCTTGGTACGTTAAGTGCCATAAAAAAAGTGATGTTGATGCAGAGAACGATAAGGCGTTCCAAAACAAATTGTCTAAGGCATTGAACGATGTGCCGAAATATATAATAGCACTGGATTCGGAAACAGAAACGTATGTCCGAAGGGACATACCATCCTCTAATCCGCCCGAAGACCTCCCCGAAGTGGGTCCGGCGAATCAATCCCCTGCGGGTTCCCGATAATCGTCTTGTAAGTCAATCGCTTGCCCTTCACTTTAGACAAAGCAAGCACGAAACGCCCGCCGTCTTTCTTGTCTCGCTCTTTGAATCGAAACGCTTGCTCGTCAATGTAGGCAGGAAGATGCTCCGGTTCGACGCTCACGTAGGTTCCTTTTAATGCCCGTTTCGTGAGTGACCAGAAGTTCTCTAACCCGTTCGTGTGGACGCGATATTCAACATACTTCACGGCATGGTCAACGAAAGCGTGAATATACTCGCCGTTCAGTGCGCGATACGCGGGAGCCGCATCGGTGAATAGTTCCGAACCGCCTTCTACGTTCGTTCTGACTTCGATTGCAAGCGTCTTATCCGTGGTATCCGGTACGACGTTCGCCCGTATTTGGCTGGTGGTTTTTTGTTCGTCGCCGTTCGCGTCGATGTAGGTTTCGCCGCATTTCAGGATTCCGGCGACCGCCGTTTTACCCACCGAACCGCGCCCCTGAATCGCTTTGGCGCATTTGTCCTTGTGCATGTTCTTCGCCTTGCCGCCGATGTAAGTTTCGTCGGCTTCGACGGTGCCGGTGAACTTCTCGCAACTGCCCTGTTGCAGTGCTACGCGGATTCGGTGGAGCGTGAACCAAGCCGTTTTTTGTGTCACGCCCAGGTCACAGGCGAGTTCACAAGACGAGATGCCATTTTTGCAGTTGACGATAAGCCGAACGGCGGGGAGCCGTGTATCAGACCGAGCGGGGAATCCTCGAAGATGGTTCCGACCTTGACAGGGAACTGTTTCTTGCACCCTTTGCAGTTCCATATTCTGCGGGTCTTAACGAAGCCTACGGCGGCATCGCCGCAACGGGGGCAAGCGACACCGGACGGGAAGCGAATCGCCGTCAGGAAGTCGTGACAGACTTACAGATCGGCGAAGTAGAGGATTGCTTCACGAGGTTTCGTCGGAACAGAAAGAATACTTGGTGTGGTTTCGGTTATGGTGCTTGCTCGTATCAATATCGCGTCTTACGTGATAGATACTAATGGAGGAAGCACTAAGCCGGAAAGTAGGTCAAGTATATAATTACCATAATTACCATTACAATCCCCCAAAGATGATTAGATGCGTTTGCCCGGTGGCATTCGTCCGACGCCTTGCCCCGAACCCGATTCCGTGCCATAATGAACGCAATCATTCGACGGCGGATGATCCCGTCGCCGCCGCCGTTTCTCGACCCATCCCGAACCAACGCTTATGTCCGTGAAAACCGGCACCGCCGAAGATACCGCCTTAGCCGACAGCAACGCCGCGAGACTCGTCGGTCCGGTCGCGCTCGCGCTCGGCGACACGCACCACCCCGCGCCTGTCCCGGCACAGATCGCCCGCGAAACGCGCTCCCTGCGCCGCGCCGATGCCCTGATCGCCGCCGGACAGCCGGAAAAAGCCGTCGCGCACCTGCGCCGTCTGACACAGACCGTGCCCGGCGCGACTCGCGCGTCGCTGAAAATGGCGAGCCTGCTCAGAGACTCCAAACGTGTCGGCGAGGCGTTGACCGTGCTCCGCCGCGCGACCGTCGAAGCCCCGGCGAACCCGGCACCGCACGAGGCACTCGCCGAACTCGCCCTCGAAGTCGGCGCGACCGACGAAGCCATCGCCAGCGCGAAACTGCTCCTCGTCCTGCTGCCGCGCTCGATCACCGCCCGCGACATCCTTTCGGCGGCGTACCTGCAACGCGGGTTGCTGTCCGACGCCTTGCGCGTCGCCCAGGAGTTGTGTCGTCTCGATCCGGACGAACCCCTGCACCATTTCAAGCGCGGCGTATTGCTCCAGCAGATGGGGATCGTCGGCGGCGCGACCGAGGCGTACCTGCGGGTGCTCGCCGACTGCGCGGGCGACGGGGAGGACGAGGACGATTTCGTCGGCGAAACGCGCGACGCGCTGGAGATGCTCGACCGCTACCAGTTGCGACAGATCGCCATTCTCGCCGTCGAAGACCTGGTTTTCCGCGCGAACCTGCGGCGCGATCCGTTCGAAACCGTGACCAACAAAGGTTTCCGACTGTCCCCGGCAGGTATCGCCGCGCTCGGTCGTCTCGCACTGGACGAACTGCCCTCGCCGCCGACGTGGCGGCACCGATACTATCACTGATCCCGAAAGAACCTTATGCGCCCATTCCGTCTCGCTCCCGTCTTCGCCCTGCTTGGTATCTGCGCCGTTTCGCTTACCGCTGTCGGCTGCGGCGGGTCGGATAACGACCCGCCCGCACCCGCCGTGTCCCCGTCGCCGGTCGCGACCCGAAGCACCTTCGCCGGGGAGTACGAGGGCACGTGGCAGGTCGAGACGGCGCGGGACGGCGCGGTGTTCGAGCGGATCACCCTCAGCGGACCCGCCGCCGTGACTGTTTCCGCCGACGGCACCTTCACGGCGGTTTTGGCGAACACCACCTCGTTCCAGTACGGCGTTTTCACCGAGAACAGCCGGACGCACACTCTGCGCGGCACCATCCGGGACTCCGGCTACCTGAGCGCGGATGTCACGGTGTCCGAGACACGCAACGGCACGGCTGTGGAAACGACAAACTCGCTGACCGGCTCGCTGGTCAAGCCGCTGGTAGACGGCGGGCGGTACCGAGGGACGGTCGGACTGACCGACAGCCGGGTGACGATTTTCGGAGTACTGGATGTGTCGCGTAAAAATTGACGCCCGATGCGGGGCCTCCCGTGCAGGAGAAGCCGCACCACGCGGCTAATAGGATGCTGGCAAGCGGCGACGGTTCGGCGACCCGGTACGCCCGTATGCTTTCCACCGGAACGAAATAGAGGGACCGCGACAATGGCAGCCGAGGAGACGGCGGGGGCGACCCGTATTTTAGTGGTGGACGACGAGCCAGCCATCGTGCGCCTTATGGAGTACGTGCTGGATCGGCAGGGCTACGTCGTGCGCACGGCGGCGGACGGCGAGGAAGCGTTGCGCGTTGTCGGGGAGTTCCGCCCGGAGTTGGTCATCCTCGATGTGATGATGCCGCGCAAAGACGGCTACACGGTGGCGGAAGCGATCCGCGCCGATCCCGACCTGGGCGGGGTTCCGATCATCATGCTTTCCGCGCGGGCGCAGGACACGGATGTCGAACAGGGGATGGCGGCAGGTGCCAACCGTTACCTGACCAAGCCATTCGAGCCGGACGGCTTGCTGGAAACCGTGGCGCGATGCCTCGCCGAAAGCCGCGCGGGCGGAACCTGAAACGGTGCGCCGTCGTCGGAAGAAAATACACCGGCACCGACCGAGATACGACACAAACAGGTTTGAGGAAGGAAAGTAAACCGCAGGATGTCCGTTCCCACCCCCCCCGCACTCGATGGCGGTACCTGGTCTCCCGAGCGAGAACTCATGGAAGCCGCGCCGCGCCGCTATGCGCCGTCCCCGTACCCGGATATGAACCAGCCGAACGCGCCGATTCTGCTCGGACTCGGCGGGGCGTTTCTGGTCGTCGGGATGATTCTGTTTTTCGTCGCCTCCGACAGTGCCACCGGGGTGGGGGATCTCCCGTATATCTTCGGTGGTGTCGTGTTCGCTGTCGCGGGGGCGTTCATGGTTTCGAGTTTCCCGGCGCGGATGCGACAACACCGTGACCGCGCCGCGAACCTGATCGAGAACGGCGCGCCCGTGATGGCGCGCATCGTCAAGGTGGAGAACGCTACCGGCGACTCCGAGTACGGGCGCATGGTGACATACATGATCACGCTTCCCGGACAGAACGAGGAGACCCGGCGCGAGGTGAAAGCCGACGACCGCGTCCTGCCCAAGACGATACCCGGTCCGTGTACCGCCCTGCTCGACTTTCGCACCTCGGACATCGAACTGTACTGCGCCCTGCCGTTCGTCGCCGTCAGCAAGTTCGCGACCGCAAGCACCCCCGCGAAGACCACCACCGCCGCACAAATCGCCGTTCCTGCCAAGCAGACGGAGATGGCGACCATGACCACGCCGCCCCCGGCGCAACCCGTACCGCCCGCCTCGGACGGCATGCCCGCGCTCAGCGGGATGGGGACTCAGCCCACAGCCGCGCCCGCCGAGCCGGAAACGAAGCCCAAAGAGACGAAGCGGCGCGGCGGCGGCGCGACGAAGTTGCCCTGGGAGAGTTGATGGGTTAGTGGTCGGTGGTCAGTCGAAGCGGGCGGCTCGTCGCGCCCTCACCCCCCAACCCCCTCTCCCTCCGAAGGGAGAGGGGGAGTAAGATACCGGGCAATCGGAGCCGCGTGCCTTGGGTCAAACCTATCTCACCGAGCCGTACGCCTCCTATCTGACCAACGCGAATATCAAGAAACAGTGGGCGGAAGGCTACCGAATCACCGAGGTCAGCAGCGGGAACAGGCTGTGGTGGGTGGTGATGCACAAAGAGACGGCATCCAAACAGCAGACGTACAATATGACACAGAGGTTTCCCACCGGCTGGGTTACAACGAAGTCGGCCGAGGAGTACCGCGTCACCGCCCTCGCCAGCGCGAACGGTTGATGGACGGTCGTGATGACGCAGGGGACGGTCTACACGACGCAGACCTACACGGTCAAGCATGAGTTCCCCGCCAAGTGGATCAAGGAGCAGCGGGATAAGGGACGGCGCATTACGATGCCCCGGTGCGTTTCGGGTTTCGGGTGTTCCCCGAACCACCCAACACCCAACACCCAACACCCACCGCACGATACAATCCACGCGATGCTTGCCCCGATTTCCGTTTCCCGTGCCGACGCCCGCCGCTTTCTGATCCGCGCTTTCGCATTGGACGGGTTCCAGACGCTCCCCGATGTACACGCCGCCGTGGAGACGCTCGGGTTCGTGCAGGAAGACTCGATCAACGTTTGCGGGCGGATTCATGACCTGATCCTCGGGTGCCGCGTCCGGGGCTACACGCCCGCCGCGCTGTCAGACTATTTGTACGGCGAAACGCCACGCCGCGCATGGGAGTTTTACCTGCCGAACCTGTGTGTGTTGCCGGTGTGGGACTACCCATACTTCGGCGCGACCCTGCGCCGCCAGCGCGAGAAGGACACCCGCTGGGGGAGATTGTCTCCCGAGGAAGAAGCCGCCGCGAGTGTGCTCTTCGCGAAACTGGACGCGGACGGTCCCCTGTTTTTACGCGACGCCCGCGAGATCGGCGAAGCGCACGGGCATACGACTTCGGGGTGGGGGACGAAAACGCGCCTGCTCTCGTTCGTCGCCGACAAACTGTTCTGGCAGGGGCGTCTCGGCATCGCGAAGCGCGACGGTTTCCTGCGCGCCTTCGACCGCATCGAGCGGCTATTTCCGGCGGACGTGTTGAACGCCCCCGCCGTGCCCGACGCCGAAGCGGACGCGTACCTGTTGCGCAAACGGCTCCGCGCCCGCCGCCTGTTTCGCCTCCGTCCCGCCGACAAATTGCTACTCCCCGAAGACGCAACCACGCCGATCCTGATCGAAAACGACAAACGCCCCTGGCACATCCTCACCGAGGACCTGCCCCTACTGACCACTGATAACTCCCCACTGACCACTGATCTTCATCTACTCGCGCCGCTCGACCCGCTCGTCTATGACCGCGACCGGACGCGCCTTCTGTGGGACTTCGACTACACGTGGGAGGTGTATGTGCCGCAGGAAAAACGCAAGTGGGGCTACTACGTCCTGCCGATCCTGTGGGGCGACCGATTGGTCGGACGGATCGAACCGCGCGTCGAAAAGCGGACCGGCGCGGTCAGCATCGTCTCGCTTCAATGGGAACCGGACTTCGACCCGGGCGTGTTGGGCGACGCACTCGAAAACCGACTCGCCGACTTTTCACAGAGGGCATGCCAATCATGAACGGCTGATCAAAGCAACAATCGTTTCCTGTACCGTTGCGAAACGCTCCGCAGTCAATTGTCCGGCGACGCGGATTTCGTGAAGCGTCATCTGATAATTTGGGAGGGTGTTGCTTGCCGGTTGTGTCAGCCCGCCGCTGGAAAAATCATCCGCCGTCCACTGTGATCGCGTCGGGGTCTGTTTTGAACTGGATTTTAATCTGGCACAGAAGACATTTGGCGTGTTGGGGATTGTGTGAACGACCCGGGTGGCTTCCACGTGTCGTGCGCGGATTTCGCCCTCTGCTACGCGACCGACACCGACACGGGACGCCGAAGTCGCATGGCTGCCGCACCTGTCCGACGTGAACAATACCCCACGCATGGCACTCAACAACTGGAAGAAGCGGTACACGGCGGAAGGGTTCAAGGCGTCGCCCGCCGCCGTGGAAGTCGCGCTACGAGACAAGCCGTCGCCGGTATCCCGCGCCTATGCCCACGCGGTGCAACTCGCGTTGTTCTGAGCGTGTGGCGGGAGTTTACACCCCCCCGCAAACAGGAGAGACGGTTTCGCTCCTTACGGCATGCCGCCTGATCACCCGTTCCATGATCCGGATCTGATCGTTGCAACCATTCGGGTAATGGTAAACCGCAGTGCCCCGCGCCTCGAACCCGCGCTTCTCATAAAAACGCCAGGCGCGTTCGTTGCGCGGGTCGCACTCCAGCCAGAGCGTCGAAAAGCCGCGTCGCGTCGCTTCCGCCTCACACGCCAGAAGCAGGGCGTCGGCGATGCCGGTGCCCCGACCGACCGCAGACACGTAGAAGCGTTGCAATACGACCGGGCGGGGACCGGTCACGCTCTCGTGCGGAAGGCGTGTCAATCCCAGTTTCCCATAGCCGATTATCGCGCCGGTCTCCGCCTCGGTCGCCAGCGCGAAATAATGGGTGTCGCCATCCGTGATCTCCGTGCCAAGTCGGTCGTTGTTCAGATGCTCGGCGGCGTAATCGGACGCGAACGTCGCGCCGATGATCGCCGCCCAACCGTCGTGAAAGGTTTCGGTGGCGACGCGCGACAGTTCGTCGGCGTCGTTCGGCGCGGCGGGACGAAATACCCCCGTCACGGACTACCGGTCCCCCTGGTCTTTCTCCGTCGATGCTTCTCCGGGAGGACCGGGCGGCGGCGGGACGCGGTCGAACACGAAGTCGCCTTCCTCCAATTGCTCCAGCGAGTCCTCGGCGTCCTCGACTTTTTCTTCGTCCGCCGCCGTACGCCCCGCGCGGACCGCGTACAGCGAACCTAACCCGGCGATCAAGCCGAAGCCGATCCAGAACGCCAACGTCGGCAGGTAGTGCGGTGCATCCAGACCGAGCGACTTGGCGCGGATGTCCATCGCTGCGGACGCGAGTTTGAGTCCCGCCCAACCGACCAACCCGTATGCCATGTGATCGAGTGCCGGGTATTTGGTAATCAGCCGGATAAAGTACGACGCCGCGAGTCGTAAGAGCAGGATGCCGAGGAACCCGCCGGTGTAGACGATCCAGACCTTTTCCGGATCATGCACCAGCGCGACCGCGACCAGGATCGAGTCCACGGCGAAAACCAAATCTGTAAATTCGACCTGTATCACGGTCGGCCAGAAACCCGCGCCCGTCTTTGGCTTATCGGGATCGTCGTGCTGATGCCGGGTCAGAAAATGTTTCGCGGCAAGGAACACCAGATAGATCGCCCCGACCCCGCAGAGCCACCAGACGCCCATCAGGAACCGCGCGAAAAAGATCGCCGTCCCGCGCAGAACGAACGCCCCGATCAGACCATACAACAGGGCTTTTTTCTGCTCTTCCTTCGGCAGGTGCTTGACCAGGATTGCCAGTACCAGGGCGTTGTCGGCGGAAAGCAAACCCTCCAGGACAATCAATGTGCCGACTATCAACAGATCGCCCGGGGACACCGTTGGCAATATCACTACTTCGTTATTCCTTTCCCAAAATGTTCGCGGGCGACGCGGACAGAATCCGTGTCGCCCGCGAACCGTATCTTCCTACGGGGATTATACCTGTGTTTCAGTCACCCGTGTCGTCCGAAAGTTGCGTGTTACTGCGGACCGGTCAACGGCTCCATCAGCAATTTATGCTCGTTTGCGTCGAAAAGACGCGAACAAATCAGAAATCGCACCCCCTCCGGCGACTCGCACGAAAAACCACTTCCGCACCCTTTTACCACATCCACAGTGAGATGGGTATGCCGCCACAGGTCGAACTGCGGTCCGCTCACATAGAACGGGCAACCATACACGTCGCCCAGGTAAACGTCGCGTTGCCCGACGCGAAACTCGCCGCGCGGGTAACACATCGGCGAGGAACCGTCGCAACACCCGCCGGATTGATGGAACAACAGGTCGCCGTGTTGATATCGTAGTTTGTCGATCAGCGCGGCGGCAGGTGTGTACGTGACCCGCTCTGCGGTTTGTGCCATCATAGTATATGAGTTACGCGGTTGCCCCGGAACCTCACCCCCCAACCCCCTCCCTCATTCCGATGAGGGAGGGGGTTGGGGGGAGGGAGGGAAACAGGGAAGCCGCCTACCTAAAACAAGCCCATCGGCTTCGCGTCGTAGCTCACCGGCAGGTTCTTCGTCTGCTGATAATGGTCGAGCATCATCTTGTGCTTTTCGCGCCCGATGCCCGACGCCTTGTAGCCGCCGAACGCCGCGCCTGCCGGGTACAGGTGGTAACAGTTTGTCCAGACGCGACCCGCCTGGATGCCTCGCCCCATCCGGTATGCCGTGCTTGTGTCGCATGTCCAGACGCCCGCGCCCAATCCGTACAGCGTGTCGTTAACGATGCGGAGGGCGTCGGCTTCATCGGAAAACTTCGTCACGGAGACGACCGGACCGAAGATCTCCTCCTGAAAAACGCGCATCCGGTTGTCGCCGAGCAGGATCGTCGGGCGAATGTAGTACCCTTCGGCGAAATCGCCGCCGAGGTCGGCGCGCTCGCCGCCGATGGCGACCTTCGCGCCCTCCTTGTTCCCGATATCGAAGTAGGACAGGATCTTCTCTAACTGGTCGTTCGACGCCTGCGCGCCCATCATCGTGTCCGTATCGAGCGGGTTGCCCTGCACAATCGCTCGGGTCCGCTCCACGGCGCGTTCGAGGAACGTATCGTAGATGGAATTCTGGATCAAGGCACGCGACGGGCAGGTACAAACCTCACCTTGGTTCAGCGCGAACAGCGTGAAGCCTTCGAGTGCCTTACTCGCAAAGTCGTCGTCCTTCGCGGCGACATCGGCGAAGAAGACGTCGGGGACTTTCCGCCCAGTTCCAGCGTCACCGGGATTATGTTCTCGGAAGCGTACTACATGATCAGCCGCCCGGTCGTGCTATGCGTTGGTGCGGCGATCATTGCCGACGAGCGTCAGTGCCCCGATAATTGTACCGCTAACTGCGCCGCACCGTTCCGGTGCGTCAGCCGAGTCTGCCCGGAAAATCCTGGACGGATGGCACCGATTTTAGGAAGTTCCGTTCCGCGCGGCGACTTGCGCGTCACACGCGGCACAGACATGATCGATTGCGGCAAGAACTTCAGGCAGGGAGTTGATACCGAAAAGGTTGGTGCGCCCGAACTCGGTGTCGTCGGCTTTCCAACGGTAGAAGACCCAACCCTGCCCGTTGCTCACGATGCCATAAACGTCGATGCTTAACCCGGATGACTCGTTTCGCTGGCGGCAGGCGTACATTTCCCCGAGACACTGGATCTCGCCCGCCTCGAAGTCGTCCCGTTTTGCCTCCACCGCACACAGGAGGGGAGTCGACAGGTAGTCGAGAAATGGGGCGATCAAATAGTCGGCGGCTCCGATGAGCGTGTCGGTTTCCAATGGTTCGCCCTTCCAGACACGCAGGTTGCTGTGCAGGGGGACGATCTCTGCGAGGAGCGCGTCGATTAGTAATTCTTTGCCCGCCTCCGATGCTGAGATCATGAACGAGTCCAGGCGCTTCAGCACTTCAAGTAGTGTCGGGGAAGGTGCGCGTGGCGGCACGTCGATCTGCCACGCGCTCAGGCGACCGCGACCGATCAGGGCGAATACTTCGGGCGCGGTCAGCCCCGAATAGGAGCGTTTATTTCGTTTCGTTTTGGGTGGCGTCATCGGAAACAGTATACCGCGAACGGTGCCTCGCCTTTCGGCGTGTTATAATCGGCGGTCATGCAAAACCCGCCCGAACCGATTTTTACTCTCCACCAGACCGCGCCCGATTGCGCGGCGCGGCGCGGCACCCTGCGTCTGAAACACGCCACCGTGGAAACCCCCGTCTTTATGCCGGTCGGGACGCAGGGCACGGTCAAGGCGATGACCTGGGAGGAGGTCACCGAACTCGGCTACCGACTCTGCCTCGGGAACACGTACCATTTGTACCTGCGCCCCGGCTCGGAGCGGATCGAACAATTCGGGGGCTTGCACAAATTTGTCGGCTGGGACGGCGCGATGCTGACGGACTCAGGCGGGTATCAGGTGTTCTCGCTCAAGGATCTTCGCAAGATCACCGAGTCTGGCGTTCTGTTCCGCTCCACGCTGGACGGCTCCTCCCACGATTTCACGCCCGAGGCAGTAATGCGGATCGAGCACGAACTGGGCGCGGATATTATCATGGCGTTCGACGAGTGCCCGCCGTTCCCGGCGACCGAGGAGTATGTCCGGCTTTCGGTGGAGCGGACGCACCGCTGGCTGGACCGTTGCCTCGACGCGCACGACGCGCACGGCGGGGATGCGTCCGGGTCGGTCCTGTTCGGGATCGTGCAGGGGAGTAACTACGAGCACCTGCGGCGCGAGTCGGCTCAGTTCGTTTCCTCCCGACCGCTCGCGGGGATCGCCGTCGGCGGCGTCTCGGTCGGGGAACCGCCGGAGGAGATGTTGCACGCCCTGGACCAGACGATGCCGTATCTGCCGACCGACAAGCCGCGCTACCTGATGGGCGTCGGCACCCCGACCGACATTTTGAACGCCGTGCTACGCGGGATCGACATGTTCGACTGCGTGCTACCGACGCGCGTCGCCCGCAACGGCACTCTGTATACGTCGTTCGGACGTGCCCATCTGAAAAACGCGCGCTGGAAAGACGAGCGGGGACCTATCGACTCGGAGTGCCCCTGCAAGGTCTGCCAGGCACATAGCGCAGCGTACCTGCGGCATCTGCATCAGGCGGGCGAGATCCTCGGTGCGCGTCTGGCGACCTATCATAACCTCGCCTTCTACGCGCGGCTTATGGAAAATATCCGCACCGCTATCGCCGAAAACCGCTTCACCGACTTCCGCGCGGAATGCCTCGAATTGTGGGGACGCGAAAAAAAAATTCCATCCTGACGTTTAAGCCCTTGCGCTGTGCGGTAAATACAGAGTGTTAGAACCGACCACACGAAAGCGACGCTGGAAACGAGAGCGGAGGGTCGGAAATCACCTGAAATTGGAGTTACACAAATGAGTTTTCTGATCTTCCTGATCGTTGGTTTGATTGCGGGGGCGCTGGCTAAAGCCATCATGCCGGGTTCGTCGAATGAGCCGGGCGGTTGGGTGATGACCATGGTACTCGGCGTGGTTGGCGCGTTCGTCGGCGGTTTCCTCGGCAACCTCCTGTTCGGCGCGGGTGCCGCGTCGGGGTCATTCTCGCTCCCGGGCATCCTGATGGCGACGGTGGGTGCCATCGTGGTCATCGGCATCATGCGTCTCGTCACCGGCAACAAGCGTGCCATTTAATCTCGAATAGAAACAAGGAATAAGGCGATAATGAAGCGAAATAATGCATTCTTTGCCGTAGCCCTCAGTGTGTTCGCACTGACCGGCGTGACGCTCACAGGTTGTAGCGAACAAACGAAAGACGCCGCCAGTAACACCGTCGAGGGCGCGGCGCAGGATACGGCGAACCATACCGCCGCCGCCGGTCGTGCTGTCGAGAACACCGGCGAAGCGGTCGCCGAGGGGGCTAAAGACGCCGCCGTTGCGACGGGACAAGCCGTCGAGGCGACCGGGGAAGCCGTCAAGGACGGTGCGAAATACACCGGCGAAGCGGTCGGAGGTGCGGTCAAGGGTGTGGGCAAGGAGACCGAAGACATCGCCCAGATCGCTAAAATGACTCCGCTGGTCAAGGACGCGCTGATTAAGTCCAAAGTGGACGCGTCCACCATCGATGTGGATACCAGCGGTGAAAAAGACACCGTTATTCTTCGTGGCACGGTCAAGTCCGAAGCGATGAAGAAGATGGCAATGCAGACCGCTATGAGCGCGGTGAAGGGTTCAGGCGAATCCTTCAAAGTCAAAAGTGAGTTGACTGTCGCCCCATAAACGGGTGCGGTTCAAGAAACAGCGGGGGCGGAACGCATGAGGCGTCCCGCCCCCGCTTTCGTTCGCCGGGTGCGTTGACGAGGAGGAACCGAACGTGCTACACTCGAACGGTAATTTAGTAGAAGCAGGGCGTATTTATGGCAAGCAGTATCGAGGTAGCGGCGCAGATCCGACATGTCGTCGAGCAGATAGAGACCGTGGTCATCGGCAAGCGTGAGGTCGTAGAACTGGCAATCGTCGCGCTTCTATGCAACGGACACTTACTTATCGAAGACATCCCCGGCGTCGGCAAAACAACCCTCGCCAAAACGCTCGCACTTTCGCTGGGTTCTGCGTTCAAGCGCATCCAGTTCACGCCCGATCTTCTCCCCGCCGACATCACCGGCACGTCGATTTTCAACCAGAAGACGCAGGACTTCGAGTTCCGCGCCGGACCCGTTTTCGCGAATGTCGTTCTCGCCGACGAGATCAACCGCGCGACGCCCAAGACGCAAGCCGCTTTGTTGGAATGCATGGAAGAAGTCCAGGTCACGTCCGATGGCGTGACACACCCGCTACCGCGCCCGTTCTTCGTGATCGCAACACAGAACAACATCGAACACTCCGGCACCTATGCCCTGCCCGATGCACAGTTGGACCGCTTCCTGATGCGCCTCGGGATCGGCTACCCGGCTATCGAGGACGAGGTACGCATCCTTTCCCTGCAGGTGAAGGCGCACCCGCTCGCGATGATCCGGGCAGTGCTTTCCACCGAGGAACTGCTCGCACTTCAGGACGCCGTCCGCGCCGTTCATGTGCATAAATCGGTGCAGGAGTATATCGTCTCTATCGTTACCGCGACGCGGGAGCATCACCAGGTGGAAGTCGGCGCGTCGCCGCGCGGTTCGCTCGCCCTGCTCCATGCCGCGCAAGCCTATGCCGCGACTCTGGGGCGCGACTTCGTGCTTCCTGACGACGTGAAAACACTCGCCCCGAACGTCCTCGCGCACCGGATCGTGCTGACGCCGGAAACGCGTGCCCGTGGCATCGGAGATACGGCGGTGATTGCCGACCTGTTGAACCGGATTCCGGTACCGGTGGGCGTGGCGAAAGAATAGTCCCGGCTTCCGCAACGCTCCCGCCCGGTATCCGCAACTTTTGGCGGGTCATGCTCTCTAAGGGAGTGCGACCCGCTTTTTCGCTCCACTGGTGTCCGCACTTGACAGCGAACGGCGTTGCTACTTATAATCGGACAGGATCTCCGTCCCACGGTTTTTATATTTATGTGGGCGGTAAACAGTAGGAGGATGGCGTTGACCACTTTTCGCGGCACCAATCGGGCGTTCGGCATGATGACCGTCGCTGCGTCGCTCACTATCGGCGTTCTTGGCGGGACCGACACCGCTCAGGCACAAACAATTCCCACGGCGGTAACAAAGCCGTTCGCACTGAAAATCGGTGCTTACAACCCGTCGGAAGACAAGGCACGGCGCGCGTCCAGCGATGTAATATTCTCCATTGAGGCGGAATACACGATCCAGAACCTTGTCGAACTCAACTCGTCGTACTCGGTTCTGAGTGTCGGGTATATCCGCGAGGGCGACCTGCGCATCATCCCGATCACCATCGGGCAGAATTGGACAGACGGCAAGCAGAACTACTATTACGGTGGTGGAATCGGCTTATACAACGTAAAGATGGATCTCGCGGGCTTCACGTCGAACAAGGATAAGTACATCTTTGGCTTCTACGGCGCGCTCGGTCTGAACCTCACCAAGCAAGTTTTTGCCGAACTGAAATATCACTACCCGTACAAGTATGACAACCAGTTCGTCGGTGGCTTCCAGGTCATGGCGGGTCTGCGCTTTTAGGCGGACTTCCGACTCCCGCGCGGACGGCTGTGAACGCCGTCCGTGCGTCTCCCGCCCCGCATAGCCAGCAGCCGCAGGTAGCACCGGCGACGACACCGGAGTCGTTTGCGGCGAACAGCGATAGCATCGCCCCGAACAGACCGAGAGCGACCCCACGCGCGGCAGGTGCCGGCGCAGTCGATTCCTGCCGCGCGTTTTTGTAAAACCCCCACGCCAACACCGCCACCTGTGCATACAGTAGCACTGCCCAGGGAGAGACGGTTAGGAGGCGGGCGTTGACACGCAATTTCCGCCCCGCGATAGACCCGATGTTGCTCAACCCGCCCCCGCGCGTCGCCCCCGCGACCGCTTCTCCGATATGGGTTCGCGACGAAGCCGGTCGCGAACCTTCCCACCAGGCAAACGCAACGACTGCGACCAGGACCGCCAGCCCCGCGATCAGCGCATGAGGCACCATCGGCTTTTTTTCCCGAGCCGGTCCTCGACGCGAAACGAGCGCGAGGGTCGTGAACGCGACCAACGCGGACAGAAACCCGCCCGCGTCCGCGCCGAGCGCGGGAGCACCGAGGACCACCGCGACCGCCGCGCCATAAAGGAGCGTAGCGAAAGTGCCCCCGTTCGCGCCCACCGCGACGATAGCCGCCCCGATAAACACGCCCGAGATCTCATTGCCGATGCCGTAAAACCGCGCCGCTTCAAGCACCGAATACGACAGCGCAGATCGGGAAAGCAGGGGACTGCCCGCGCAGGTGTCCCCCGCGATGACGAGCACGGTTGCCAGAGCGAGAAGGCGCGGCATCTGGTCTCCCCACGCGGCGTTTCGCCCGGCAATCGCGGTCAGTGTCAGGACCGGCACTGCAGCGATCCCGTAAACTGCCCATGCCGGGACGAGAGATGCATCAATCCCGACGGGCACCGCCGCGCCGAGGATCAGGGCGAGGGGGATCGACAACGCGGCGACGGACGACGCGCGGCGGACCGCTTCGCTCGGAGCAGCGAACCGCAGGAGAAACAACCCGGCGAGGAACCAGGGAACGAACGAAAGCAGTTTTTGCTCGCGCGCTTGCAAACCCCAGACCGACACGGATTTCGCGAGGGGATCGAGGAGCGGTTCGGGCACTGCTCCGGGAGGCAGGGTCTCTATCGGTCGTCCTTCGCCGAAACGCCCCGTTTCTGGCTGGATCCCGAGCGGAACGGCGATTGTCGCGGCGAGGTCGGTCGCCGCAATCAGTCCAGGGCGGCGGCGGGTGGAGGGCGACGTTAGCAGGCGCGGCGGTAGCGATTCCCCCAATCCTGATACCCACCAGAGAACAGGGGCGACTCGCTCGCGGCGTTCGAGTGCGTACGTCGGGGGCGTTACGCCGACCACGATCACCGATGTCGCGTCCGCCGATCCGCCGGGCGCGGTATACTCGGCGACCAGCCGTGCCGCCTCGCGAACCGCGCCGGACCCCGTACAGGTGTGAAGCCGGAACGGGGCGCGTTCTCGTTTCGCTACGGCGTCAAGGGAAGGCGGGTCAGGTCCGGGATGACGGGTTCCAGCGAGGATCATCCGAAGCCCCGCGTCGAAATCGCTTTCGTCCGGCGTCCCGTAATTCGTCGGGATCAGTCCATACGCGAGAAAGGGCGTCCACGCCGATATTGCCGCCGCCTCGCGTATCCCCATCCCTTCGACCGCGATCAGTACGACCCCGCCCGGGGACGGCGGGAGCGGGCTGGCCTCCGTCGAAAAACGTGGGCGTAGCACGGCTGCGGCGAGCACTAACAGCAGGCACAGAAGCGGGGGCGCGACGCGTTTCATCGCCCGCGCGCGATCCGCTCGTAGAGGGCGAAAGTCGAATCGATCATCGCGGCTTCCGTAAACCGGGCAATGGCACGGGTGCGACCCGCGTCGCCCATCGCGCGACGTTTGGTGGGATCGGACAATAGTACACGTAGCCCGTCCGCGAAGGCAACGGGGTCGCGGGGCGGCGTCAGGAGTCCGGTGGTACCATCGATCACGGCTTCCGGAACCCCGCCGACTCCGGTCGCGACTACCGGCAACCCCGCCGCCATCGCTTCCAGGACAGCAAGCGGCAACCCTTCCTCACGCGACGACAGCGCGAAAATGTCGGCAGCGAACAACAGATCCGCGACCCGCTCCCGGGGGAACGCCCCAGGCAGGATCGCCCTTCCGCGCAGTCCGAGCAGATCGAGATGCCACTCCAGCGTTTTTCGGAGCCGCCCTTCCCCCGCGACACAAAGACGGGCGTCGGGAAAATCGCGCGTCACAAGGGTGAACGCTTCTAACAGATTCGCGACATCTTTTTCGGGCGACAGACGGGCGAGGCAAACGACGAGTAGATTCGCAGGCGGGATCTGCAGAAACTCCCGCATGGCGTCCCGTCGCTCACGGCGCGTCGCGTCGTCTGCGGCGAAGCGCGAAACAGCGACCCCATTCGGGATGGTTACAATCCGGGCACGGTCGGTGACGGTCCCCGCCGCGCTTGCCGCCACTGCCTCCGAGACGGCGATCACGGCGTCGGCGCGCGTGAAGGCGGTCCGCAGTGCCACCTTCTGTAAGCCAGTCAGGTCCGAAGGAACCAGATTATGGAGCGAGACGACGAGCGGCAGACCCGACGCGACCGACGCCGCCGCGAAAAGTGGGGCATAGCGCAGCCCGTGCCCGTGCAGAAGACGCGCTCCCTGGCGGGTGGCGTACTGCCCGGCGTTCTGCCCGGCGGAGATCTGGTGATGAGGGGCGGCACTCTCGATACGTAGCGTGTGCTGTTGCGCGGCTGGGACCGCGTCCGCCAGTGTCATCAGTGCTTCCTCCGGCGCGCAGAGCAGGGCGGGTGTCCGCGACTGCGTGGCGAGTAGCAGTGTGCGAACGAGTTCGCGTGTCCCGCCCGGCGCGGTGCGGAGCAGGTGCGCGACTCGGGGGGGCGGTTCCGGGGAGGGTTGGGTCATGTGGTTAGGGTGGCGGTTCCGAACGGATTCCGCCTTGTCTACGGTTCGACAGCGGCGTTCGTTGTCCCTCCCGCACCTTTTCTTTTTCAAGGGCATTCGATTACCCGCTGCGCCCGGAACCTCACCCCCCCGCCCCCTCTCCGGCACGGAGAGGGGGAGTAATATGCCAGAGGCGTCACGCTTCCCGCGCGCCCCCTCCTGGCTCCCCCTCTCCGGCACGGAGAGGGGGCGGGGGGGTGAGGTTCCGGGCGCAGCGGGCAATTCTTTCAGATAACTGAACAGCCTTGTTCTTTTTGAACCATTTCGCGACAAACCGGTCTACAACATCGTATAACACAGTCGTAAGGAATCCGATCCGTTGCACCCGTCCCGCATAACCCTACTCGCCTTGTTCCTGGTTCCCGCGCTTTGCGTCCCGCTTTTCGCGGCGCGCGCGGCGAAGCCGACTCCCGCACGGGCGCAATCTGCCGTTACGGATGCCGCCGCCGTCGCGAACCTGTTCGTGTTCGTCGCGCCCGATTGTCCCATCGCGAACCGGTACGCGACCCGCATCGCCGAACTCGTGCGCGATTACGCGACCCGGGGTGTGATGTTGAAGTTGGTCTACAGCGGCGGCGACGCCGCGTTCGCCGAGGGAGATTTTGCGCGCTGGGCGGCGGAACGCGGTTTGCAGGACGTGGCACGGGTACGGGACACCGACTGTAGCCTGGCGAAGCAGTTACACGCGACGACGACCCCGCAAGCCGTTGTCACCGACGCTACCGGCGCGGTGCGTTACCTCGGTCGCCTGGACGACAACGCCGACAAGACGCGAGTCACGCGGAGCGATGCGCGGCTGGCACTCGACGCCGTCCTCGCCGGGAAACCGGTCGCGAAACCGCGCACTCAGGCGTTCGGCTGCGCGATAAGTCTCGTTGCCGCCATTCCTGAACCTGCGCCATCGGCGAAGATCACATTCGCCCGCGATGTCGCCCCGATCCTGAACAAGAACTGCGTGTCTTGCCACCGGGACGGCGACGCCGGACCGTTCCCGCTCGACACGTACAAGTCCGCGAAAACGTGGTCGGCGGCGATCAAGTCCTATACCGCGTCGCGCAAAATGCCGCCCTTCAAAGCCGACCCGCACTTCGGCGGACCGTTCGCCGACACCCGCATACTGACAGAAAACGAGATCGAGACCCTCGCGGCGTGGCACGACACCGGAGCGGTCCCCGGAGATCTCGCCGCCGCCCCGAAACCGCCCGCGCCCCGGAAAACCGAGTGGGAACTGGGTACGCCGGACCGCGTGTTGCAACCCGCCGCCGCATACCGGCTCGAACCCGATGGCGGCGACGTGTACCGCGACTTCGCTGTCGGCGAGCCGTTCGCCGAGGACACCTACGTAAAGGCGATGGAGTTTTTGCCGGGAAACCGCCCCGTCGTGCATCACATGATCATGTTCATCGATCTGACCGGAGCCACGTGCGCGGAAAAGGAAGGCAAGTCGCCGGACGGACAGCCGGGCTGGGCGGTTTCGGGTGCCGGGTCGGGAATCAAGAGTTGGGACTGGGGCGCGGGCTGGGCACCGGGCATGAACGTTTCCCGGCTCCGCGAGGGGATGGCAGTCAAAGTCCCGAAGGGCGCGCGCCTCGTGTTGCAGGTGCATTACCACAAATCAGGCAAGCGGGAAACCGACCTGCCGCGCGTCGGGCTGCATATCGCCAAGCCCGGCGAAAAAATCACCGAGATTTTGCGCGTGGCGACGCTCGGGAACCCGCTTCTGATCCTGCGCCCCGATGTTTCCAACAACGTCGTGCGGGCGGCGATGATCCTGCCATACGACGCCACGGTGCACCAGATCCTGCCGCACATGCACTACCTCGGCAAGGAGATGACAGTGACAGCGAGGAAGCCGGACGGCGAGCGTGTCCCGCTGATTCAGATCCGCGACTGGGAGTTCAACTGGCAGATGACCTACCGGTATGTCAAGCCGGTCAAACTGCCGAAGGGGACACGCCTCGAACTGCGCGCGGTATTCGATAACACCGCCGACAATCCGTCTCAACCGTCTCAACCGCCGAAAGAGGTACGCTTCGGGGAGGAGACGACGGACGAAATGTGCTTCGCGTTCATCGGGTTGACCCGTGACACGCCGCCTTCGGTGCCGACGCAAACGGCTTCCGCCCCGTGAAAATCGGGCGGATGATCGCGGGTGTATTGTGCGTCGTCGCGGTCGTCGTCACGGCGCGCGCCCTGTACCTGCATCGCCTCTGGACGATGGCGCGTATCTGGGCGAAACTGCCCCCGTCTGTCGGTCCGCACCCCGCCGCGTTTTTTCTACCGGACGCCCGGGGGACTACCGCACACGGCATCTATTCCGACATGGTTTTCCTTTCCCTGCATGCCCCCGAGAGTGTCGTCGCGCCGCTCCGCACCGACACGGGGCAACCAAACCCGGCTTTTATCGACGGTTGTGGGACCGATGACCGCTACCGGCTGAACACCGCGACCATCCGTCCCGATAATCTCGCCGCCTGCTACGGGTTCGCCGGAGCACCGGAAACCGCGACGGGGAACGGGTTCCGCCGTGGCGACACCGTCGGCGGCTGGGTCGGCACGGACGCCCGGGGTTTCCTGCATCTTGCCGTGTACCGGACACGGTAACAATTTCGCGGTATGCTACCGTTGCCGTGAAACACTCGCCGTTCGACTTCGCGCGCGCCGTCGTGGTCGCGTCCGCCCTGCAAACGTCCGCCGTCCGTGCCGATCCGGCGCGGATCCTGGTCGCCCTGTCCGGCGGTCCCGATTCCACGTCGCTCCTGCTCGCCCTGCATCGCGCCTTCCCGGAGGCACTGACCGGGGCGGCACATTTCCACCACGGCTTGCGCGGCGCAGACGCGGACGCCGACGCCGCGTTTTGCGCGGGGCTATGCGCCCGCCTTGGTGTCCCTCTCGCGATCTGCCTCGGCAAAGTCATCCCCGCCGGACGCTCGCCGCAAGCCGCTGCCCGCGCGGACCGCTACGAATTTCTGGCGGAAACCGCGCGGGAATGGGACGCGAACTGCCTCGCGGTCGCGCACACGGCGGACGATCAGGCGGAAACCGTGCTCGGGCGGGTGTTGCGCGGCACCGGCGTGGACGGTCTCGCCGGGATCCCGCCGACCCGCGAACTGTGCGACGGGCTATCTATCATCCGCCCGTTGCTCGATATTTCCCGCGCCAGCGTCGAAGCGTTCTGCGCCGAAAGCAGCGTCACGCCCCGTCAAGACCCGTCGAATGGAGGGACGAAATATACCCGCTCCCGGTTGCGCCAACGTATGCCCGAGATCGCGCGCGACTTCAACCCGCGCCTCAACGACGCCCTGCGCCGCCTCGCCGACAACGCCCGCACCGACAGCGACTTCATCGCGGAACAGGCGAAAGCGTTGGGGGAGCGGGCGGTGACAGCGGGTGAACCCGGCGGGACTATCTCCCTTTCCGTCGCCGCCCTCGCCGACGCTCACCCGGCACTGACGCGCCGCGTCCTGCTCGCCGCGATCCGGCGGGTCTACCCGGAGGACAGGCCGGTGGAGCGGGAGGAAGCGACCACGGCGGCGTTCGTGGACGCCCTGGAGAAAATCATCCGAACGGGGACCGGCGCGGCGACGCTCCCCGGGAACGTCCGCGCGCGACTGGCGCAAAAGCAGACGGTACTTATTTTGCAGTATCCGGGTGCGGACGCGAAAGGAATGGGGGGCTGAAGACATGGGAATTTTTACCGACACCCAATCGATGATGCTACAAACAGCGGATGGCGAAACGGTCCTCGCCGTCAATGACCGGGTGCGCTTGCTCCGCTTCCCGCCCGCCTGGGAGTCGAGCATCGGCGATCCTGACTTCATCGATAGCATCCAATTGGTTCGACGTTGCGTTGGGAACACGTACCGCGTGGACGGCTTCGACGAGTGGGGGCAGGTCGAGATCAACGTTTACGGGGACGGTTCGCAAGCCCCGGATTGCACTCGTCACACTCTGTGGCTTGAGCCGGGCGACCTGCGAAAGGTTTGAGGGGCATGATGCGGGCGTGGTGCGGACGGTGAACCGTTCCGCTGGAAGCCTTCGTACCCAGAGGGTACCCGAGACGCTTCGCGTCGCCGGGGCGGAACACAGGCGCGGCAACCGTTCGACTGCCTGACGCGAAGCGTCTACAGCCAAAGGCTTCCAGCGGAACGGTTTACCGTCCGCACCACGCCCGCACTACGCCCGGTCTGACCTTATCCGTGAGTAACCTCCCGATTTATTCCGACACCGGAGAGGCGACACACGATATACTGGTAGCCGTAATTACTTATGGCTACCCTTATCTCCTGTCAGAATCTTTCCAAAGCGTACGGCACCCGCCGTTTATTTTCCGGTATCTCGCTCGGCATCGAGGACAACGAACGGCTCGGTATCATCGGACCGAACGGCGCGGGCAAGTCCACCCTGCTACAAATCCTCGCCGGTCTGGAAACGGCGGACGCCGGGTCGGTATCACCGCGTCGTAACCTGTCGGTCGCATATGTCCCGCAGGCGGAAGTGTTCGCCCCCGGCGCGACAGTGCTGACGGCGTTGCACGCCGCGCTTGCCGGCATGGCAATTGCCACCGACCACGACGAGCGCGACCGGCATCTCGACCGCATTCTCGACCGGTTCGGCTTCACGGACGACGACCGTGACAAGGAAGCGGCGACCCTTTCCGGCGGCTGGCGCAAGCGGCTTTCCCTCGCCCGGGCGATTGTGCGCGATCCGGAACTGCTATTTCTCGACGAGCCGACGAACCACTTGGATTTAGAAGGCGTGATGTGGCTGGAGGCACTCCTGACCGAAACGCCGCAGAAATTCGCGGTCGCCGTGATCACCCACGACCGGGCGTTTCTGGAGAACATCGCCACGCGGGTCATCGAACTTTCGCCCGTGTACAAGGAAGGCTATATTTCCGTGCAGGGCAGTTACGGGACGTTTCTGGAGCGGCGCGAGGAAGTGCGCGCCGAGCAACAGAACCTGCAGGTCGCGCTATCGTCGCAGGTGCGGCGCGAGATCGAGTGGCTACGGCGCGGGGCGAAGGCGCGCACCACGAAAGCGAAAGGGCGGATCGAGGACGCGCACGAAAAGATCGCCGAACTCGCCGAAGTCAAGGGGCGCGAGAAGGCGGGCGATTTCGTCGCCGGGGTCTCGTTCACGGCGTCGGGTCGGCAAACCAAAGAGTTGCTTTCGGCACGGGGCGTCAGTAAATCGCTCGGCGGCAAGTTACTGTTCGAGGGTCTGGACGTGATGCTGACGCCGAAGTCGCGCCTCGGATTGCTCGGGGCAAACGGTTCCGGTAAGACGACGCTGCTCCGCGTTCTGACCGGGCAGGTCGAAGCAGACTCGGGCACCGTAAAAGCGGCGGGCGACCTGAAAATCGTCTGGTTCGATCAGAGCCGCGACGCACTCGATTTGAACCAGACGCTGAAAGACGCGTTTTCGCCTAACAGTGACATTATTCTGTACCGGGACGAGTCGATCCATGTCAACGGCTGGGCGAAGCGGTTCGGCTTTTCCGTGGACATGATGAACACGCCGCTCAAGTTCCTGTCGGGCGGCGAGCAGTCGCGCGTCCTGATCGCCCGCCTGATGCTCCAACCCGCCGACGTTCTGATCCTCGACGAACCGACGAACGACCTGGATATTCCGACGCTCGAAGTGCTGGAAGAAACTCTGATGTCTTTCCCCGGCGTTCTGGTACTCGTAACGCACGACCGGTTCCTCCTCGATTCGATCTCGACACAGATCCTCGCGCTGAACGGCACCGGTGGTGCCCAGTTCTTCTCCGGCGTCGCGCAGTGGGAAACGTGGACGCGCGAACGCAACAAGGCGAACAAGAATCAGCCAGCGGCGGCGGCAGTAGCAGGCAAAGAACCGAAGGCTTCCGCCCCCGCGACGCCGACCAGCCAGTACGCTGCGGCGAACACGTCGTTCCGCAACCTGTCGCAAGCCGAGCGACGCGAGTTGGAGCGTATCGAGGGCAAGATCGAGCAAGCGGACGCGAAAGCGGCGGACCTGGAAACGCTCCTCGCAACGCCCGCAGTGACTGCCGATCCAGCGAAACTGCGCGAAACCTGGGACGCGCTGGAAGAAGCGAAGGAAGCGATCACCGCGCTCTATGTCCGCTGGGAAGAGTTGGAGACGAAGCGGGGGTAGGTTCGGGGGGTGTTTCGGACGGTAAACCGTTCCGCTGGAAGCCTTCGGCTGTAGACGCTTTGCGTCACCGGAGGCGTATCGTCCGCGCGGCAATCAGACGACTCCCTGACGCAAAG
>JAYULM010000282.1:0-3150 GCA_043763605.1 Armatimonadota bacterium
GAGTCGATGCACCGGAGGCGAGACGTTTACCGCGCTTCCCTTCTGGCTCCCCCTCTCTCATTCCGATGAGGGAGGGGGTTGGGGGGAGGGAGGAAAACGCGGCGGGGGCGACTCCAAGTAATACGCTTCAGCAAAGAAACGGAAACATGCTTATGAAAACATACAAAGTAGGTATCGCTTCGCTGGTCCACGACCACATTTGGGGCGAACTCAACCATTGGAAGTCGCTACCGAACGCGGAAATCGTTGCGGCAGGAGACGTAAACACGCCACTTCGCGAGCGGTTCGCTAAGATGTTCCCGGATGCCCGGCTGTACCCCTCCTGGCGCGAGATGCTAAACGTTGAAGGGGATGGGTTGGATGTTGTGCAGTGCGCGTCGGAAAACAACGTTCATGCCGACATCGTCGAGGCGTCCGCCGAACGCGGCTTACCTGTCATTGTGGAAAAACCGATGGCGGCGACGTTCGCGCAGGCGAAACGGATGATGGACGCGGCGAAGCGGCACAACGTCGCCCTGTTCGTCAACTGGCCCTCGGCGTGGAATCCGGCGTTTCAGGAATGGGAGCGGCGCATCGCGGCGGGCGAGATCGGCGACGTTCGCTTCGTGCGCTACCGCTCCGCGCACAACGGACCACGTGAGATCGGTTGCGACCCGCACTTCGTCGAGTGGCTCTACGATGCCGAAAAGAACGGCGCGGGGGCGTACATGGATTACTGTTGTTACGGCGCGGTGATGTGCGCCCGGTTCCTCGGTCGCGCGTCGCGGGTGACGGCACTGCGCGGCGTACTGGCGAAAGAGTACCCGCTCCCCGATGACGCTGCTGTTCTCACGCTCCAGTACCCGCACGCGCTCGGCGTCGCGGAAGCATCCTGGATTCAGCCGTCGTGGACACTGGGACCGAACCCGATAGCGTTCGGTTCGGGCGGCACGATTGGCGTCGTGAACGGCACCGTAGTCCTGCAGAAAGTCGGCGCGGAAGCGGAGACGATCACCGCCCCGCCCACCGTTTCGCCGCGCCGCTCGGGACCGGAGTATTTCCTGCATTGCATCGAAACGGGCGCGGAAATCGAAGGGATCTGCAACGCCGAAACGTCGCTGATCGCGCAGGAAACGCTCACGGCGGGGATCGTCGCGTCGGATACCGGGGTGACGCAGGTTCTATAGGCGCGGATTCGGTTCGGGGAACTTCGTTCCTCCGCTGGAAGCGAAACGCTTGGTAATCCTGCGGATTAAAGAAACCGTCCGGTGCGCGGGGACACGAGACTCTCTGCGTTCCGCAGGAACACCAAGCGTTTCGCTTCCAGCGGAGGAACGAAGTTCCCCGAACCAGACGGAGGATTGAAATCCCCGCCGACTATGGTATTTTGAACATATGCCCGAAACCGACCTTGCCCCCGTCCGCGTCCTCATCCTGCACGGACCGAACCTGAACATGCTCGGCTTACGCGAGCCGGGCGTGTACGGTTCGCAGACGCTCGCCGATATTGACGACCGGATTCGCGCCCACGCAAACGTACTCGGCGCGGTGATCGTAGACTGCGCCCAATCGAATCACGAAGGCGCGCTCATCGACGCCATCCACGACACCGTGTTGGAAAATCGCGCTGACGCCATCGTTATAAACCCCGGCGCGTACACGCACTATTCCCACGCCATCTCGGACGCCGTTCGCGCCGTATCCGATAAAATCGTCGTCGTAGAAGTGCATCTGTCCAATGTCCATGCCCGCGAGGAGTTCCGGCGACACTCGGTCATCGCGCCTGCCGCGACCGGGCAAATCGCAGGGTTCGGCGCGGATTCGTACCTGCTCGGTGTGTCCGCCGCCGTGGCTATGGTACAAAAGAAGCGCAACACCCTTCAGGAAGTATTCACGAACCGATGATCCCATTCAAGTACCCGCATCGTGTCGCCACTTTGCGCGAGCGTTTGCCCGAAGTCGCCGAGAACAACCCGGCAATCGCCGCCCTCCTCGTCTCGCATTTAGAGAACTGTCGCTACCTGACCGGGTTTTCCGGGTCGAACGCGGTCGTACTTCTGACATCGGACGAGGCGTTGTTCTTTACCGACGGGCGATACGAATTACAGGCGGCGAAGGAAGTCTCCGGCTTCGAACTGCTGATCATGCCGCAGGGAAGCGACCTGGCGAAAGCGGCAGCGGAACAGGTCCGCAAGCGCAACCTGCCGAGCGTCGGCTTCGAGGAAACGAACCTGACCGTGAAAGCGTTCAACGCGCTCCGCGCCGCGCTCGACGGCGAGAACAGCGGAAACGCAGTTTCCGCGAATGGCGACGGCAAGAATATCGCGCTCACGGGCAAGAGCGGTTACGTCGAATCAGTTCGCGCGATCAAGGATGCCGACGAACTCAGCCGTCTACGCGCCGCTATCGCGCTTGCCGACCGTTGCTTCGATTACATTCTGACCGTCGCGAAACCGGGGCTGACCGAGCGGGAACTGGCGTGGAAGATGGAAGTTTTTATGCGCGAAAGCGGCGCGGAGCGGCTGTCGTTCGATAGCATCGTCGGGTCGGGTCCGAACTCGGCGTTGATCCACGGTCGTCCGGGGAACCGCATCATCGGGTCGAGCGGCGAGCCGGAGTTTCTGCTCCTCGACTTCGGCGCGGAGTTGAACGGCTACTGCTCGGACATGACGCGTACACTGGTCATCGGCGGCGAACCGACGCAGCAGCAGCGCACGATGTACGACGCGGTGTTGCGGGCACAGTTGGCGGCTATCGCGGCGATCCGCCCCGGCGTGATCGGCAAGGACGTTCACGCCGTCGCGCTCAAATCGCTGGAGGCGGACGGCTTGGCGCAACATTTCGGACACGGCACGGGGCACCAGGTGGGGCGCGTGGTCCATGACGGTGCCGCCCTCGGCTTGACTACCGAGTTGGAACTGCGCCCCGGCATGGTCGTCACAGTGGAACCGGGCGTATACATCGAAACCGTCGGCGGGGTGCGTATCGAGGACGTGGTCGTCGTCACCGAGACCGGTAACGAGATTTTATCTCGAAGCACGAAGGCACTGATAACGCTTCCTTAGTCGCGTTCATCGGTTTCACCGACGTCTGTAGGTGGCTCCGCCACCGAGCGTCCTCCGGACGCGGGCATGTCGATACCGTTCGGCGACCGCGTCAATGTTTCGTGTT
>JAYULM010000283.1:0-3142 GCA_043763605.1 Armatimonadota bacterium
CCCCTCCCTCATTCCGATGAGGGAGGGGGCTGGGGGGAGGGAGAAAACGCGGGGGGAGGGAGAAAACGGAAGAGAACAAGGACGTAACAAACAATGAACAACGAAAACCGATGGGAATCCGAACTGTGTGAGCGGGAACGCCCGAGCCGGGTCACGCGCCGCGCGGTGTTAGGAACCGGGGCGGGGATCGCGCTGGCGTCCGCGCTGGCGACGTGGGCGGGAAACCGCTCCGCTCTCGCGCAGGTCACGGTCGCGCCGAAGGGGTTGGAAACCGGGCGCGACGTGCTGGTGAATATCTTCCTGCGCGGCGCGGCGGACGGCTTGTCGCTCGTGGTGCCGTATGGGGAGGACGAATACTTCAAGGCGCGCCCGACGCTCGCGCTCGCCGCGCCGAAGAAGGGCAACAGCGGCTCCGCGCTGGATTTGAACGGCTTTTTCGGGTTGCACCCCGCACTGGCACCGCTCCTCCCGCTCTATAAAGACGGCACCCTCGCCGTGCTACACGCGGTCGGGTCCGGCGACCAGACGCGGTCGCACTTCGAGGCGATGGCGACGATGGAGCGCGGCGAGTACAAGGAAGCCGGGCGCGAGGCGCGGGGCTGGCTGGCGCGGCACTTCGACACGATGCCCGGTTCGGCGTCGCCGCTACGCGCGGTGGCGTTCGGCACGATCATGCCGGACACCCTGCGCGGCGCAACTTCGGCGACGGCGGTAAATTCTCTGTCCGACTTGCGGATCAAGGCACCGCGCCCCGAACTGGAAACCGCGCTACAGGCGATGTACGCGCCCGGGTCCGACGCGGCGTCGGTGGCCGGGCGCGAAACGATTGCCGCGATGGACACTCTCCGCAAGATCGACCCGGCGAACTACAAACCGGCGAACGGCGCGGCGTACCCGGCGACGGGCTTGGGCGACGGCTTGAAACAAACGGCGTGTCTGGTCAAGGCGGGCGTCGGGTTGGAAGCGGCGTTCCTGGACCGGGGCGGATGGGATACGCACGTCGGGCAGGGCGGTGCGACCGGCTGGCTCGCGCTCCAGTTGGACGACGTGGCGAAATCGCTGGCGGCGTTCGCGCGGGATCTGGGTACGGACCGCGACCACGTCACCGTGATCGTGCAGACCGAGTTCGGACGGCGCGTCGTGGAAAACAGCAGTCTTGGCACCGACCACGGGCGGGCGTCGGCGATGTTTGTCTGGGGCGGCGGCGTAAACGGCGGCAAAGTCCACGGCGACTGGCCCGGTCTGAAGCCGGAACAGTTGGAGGCACCCGGCGATCTGCGTGTGATGACCGATTATCGCGTGGTGCTCGCCGAGATCCTCGCCAAACGGTGCGGGAACGCGGCGGGACTGAACGCGGTCTTCCCCGGCGCGAACCTGAGCGCGGCGAATTTCGCGGGCGTGGTTCGCCCCCGCTGACGCGTCGGCCGTCCGACTCGCCGCGCGGGTGACACCATACTGGCACGGGCTTAATCGGCGCAATCGGGCAATTCGCCATGTACGAAGATATTCTGGGCGAGTTGGAACCGGAACGTGTTCTCTATATCGCCATCCCTCAGTATGCTTTCGACACTTTTTTAGCGGAACGGTTCGGGCAATACTTTTTGCGGAAGCGGTTACATCACGCCTTCGTCTACGACCTGACCATATCCGCCGAGTGGCAAGCCAAAGATGCGAACCAGACCGACGCGGAGCGGCAAGCCGAGCGCGAGTCCTGTGAGAGGTTTGGGCAACGCGACAGGGAAACAGAGGTGCCGTTTTTGCGCGTCTACGAAGGCGCAAACCATGGCGATGACATGACGTGACGTAAGAAACAACCCGAATCATGGCGCGTCGATCAACCTGTGGGGTATAGACCCCGTGCGGGATCTACATGCGGATGTCGCCGCCCATGATCGTGACATGACGTGACGTAAGAATTATGCCCAGATTGGAACGTAGCGGGCATAGCGAGGCGACTTGTTATCAGGGTCATACGGCTTGATTAATCGAGCCTCGCGGGCATCGGCGATAATTCGTCCTACCTGATTGTGTTTGCCATCCTCCAATCCGAAACGCTTCCGTAGAGTTTCATTAGTCATCTGTCGGCCTGAAACGAATAGCAATGATGCGTGCCAATAGCACACCTTCACCCGCTCTTGACCACTCATTTCTCGAAATTCACGCTTTGCAAATAAGGTAGCGCGGGTAGCGTCTTGCGTCTCCGCGAAGTCGGGGGCAGGGAGCTGATAAAGTTCTATAGCGGTAAGGACTTTGTCTATCCCGCTACCGCGCTCTTCACAAATATGAATGCGTCGCATGAATGCGGCTAACTCCTCGTTCCGGGAGCGAGGAGGTTCATCCGCGAAACGAAGCGGGGCAATCAACGGACGCCCCGGATTGCTGATTTCCATACGATCCGGGAAAATCTCAACCATCGGGCTGGTCCCGGTTACGGTGAGATCCTGGTGAAGCATAGCATTCGGTACCAACTCCCGAATCGTAATCTCGGGGTATGTCGGCGTTTCTACACGAAACGCTTGACCTATGTGTTCATTGATTGGTAACTGACTGTTTATGTACGCGACGAGGGACTCGAACCCGGAAGCGTAGCCCGCTTCGGCGAGGTATTCGCGCCCGCTGGAGGTGCGGTTTTCGCCAGTATAAGTGATGACGCGAACCGACTTGCGGCGTAGACCAGGGAAGTCGGAAAGGCGATTCGCGAAAAGTAGTGCCCCAAAGTTCGTAATATCGACGTGGGTGGCACGTCGCACGAGCATACCCTCTTTTTCCAAGCGTTCCAAAATACCGGTAGTGCTTGAGGGAAACGGTTGCTTCGTCAACTCAAAGTAGGAAGCAAAGTTGAGCAAAGCAAGAACTTCTTCCGCAGTCACCCCCGCCTTCGCGATCTGTTTCTCAAACGCCGTCCCGCTTCGCAGGAGCAACTCCCATAAGGATTCTTCCTTCGCGGGGAAGTCACTCAACTTCTTTTTGTGCGAACCGACACGGATATAGCTGGTATCACGCCAGCGTACCGGTGCCCGGCGGGAACCCGGAATCTCTAAAACAACGACGGGTTGCCCTTCTACCTCGCCCTCATGAAACCGGAAGTCTATATCCGGTTTAAGATGTACTGTCAGCCAGGGTTCCAAATCATAGTTACCAC
>JAYULM010000284.1:0-11197 GCA_043763605.1 Armatimonadota bacterium
GTATACTGTGTTTTCAGGAGAGCCTACCATGACGACACCCGCGACAACCGGCAATGCTTTCAACGCTGCCCTAACAAAAACACGCACCGACGAAGAACGCCTCATCCAATTGGACGCCATGCTTGCCGAACTAAACGAAATCGAAACCCGCATGGCTGCCCGCGAGCAAGAACGGCAACTATTGCGCCGCGACACGTTGCGGTTGCGGGAGAAAACTAACCTACTGCTTACCGACCTGAGAAAGATACGCCATGCTGGATAAAATTATCGAGAAGGCTTGGGATTCGGCGGACAAGGCGTTGCAAGTCGGACGTCGCGTTGACAAACACGATGAAGAATTAAGCGAGATCCGCGCCGATGTGAAAGCACTGCAAGAGGCTTTGAACGAAATGGGCGACGCCATTCGCTACCTGAACGACCGATTGGTTCGTGAGCAGGAGCGTAATGCCGACCGACACGAGAACATGCTGCTTCGCCTGGAGAACGCTTTACTTCGTGCCGGTATCGGTGCACCGCCCCTTCCTGTCGGCACGATGGCGTTACTTCCAGAGAGTTCGCAGAGCGGTGAGTAGTCGACGCCGATATGGATGAACGGAACGTCAACGAAACCGCCGCGTTGAATTTACGTGCGTCACGGCGGTCCTTTTGAAGTTACGCGGTCGCGGCGGGATCCTACACCGCCGCGACCACATGACGTATAATCGCTATGGTATCTCGAACTTCCATTGCTGGCTGTTCGCGCCGCTGTAGGTCTGCTGTTGCAGGATGCCCCCGCCGGTCACCCCGACCGCCTTGCCCGTGCCGACGTTCTCCAGCCGGTAGAAGCCGTCCGTGGTCGGAACAAGCCGCCACTTCTGGTTAACACCGCCCCAGTAACTCCACAGTTTCACGTCGCCGCCGTTGTTGTAGTCGTCCAGAACCTTGTTCGACCGCGACTCCTTGAGGGTGTACTCGCCGTTCCCGACCGACTCGACCTGCCACCGCTGGTTCGCGCCGCCGTGCCAGCCCCACACCCCGACCAGCCCCCCGTCGCCGCTCCCGTACGCGTCCATCGCCCGGTTGTCGGCGCGCGAAACGACCCGGTACGTACCGTTCGCGATACTACTACCGCCACCGCTACTCCCCCGTTGCCACGCCCGGACCCAGTCGATCTCCATAAAATGTTGCGTGGAATTATTCCAGTTATCAGGGTAGCCTGACCAGGAGTTGCCCGAGTGAATGTTGAGTTCGAGATACATGGGCACGTTGATGTGGTTCGCCATGCGTTTACGCTCGACGCCGTCCACGTACCAGATAATCTCGTTCGCGTTCCACTCGCAACCATAGGTATGCCACGTCGCTGTCAGGTCCTGCCCCGCGTCCCACATCGTCAGGCTGGAAGGGTGCTGGTCATTTACAACGGTGCCCCAGTGCTGGGTCATGTTGTTTTCGGAGGGGAGACGCCCGAGGACTTCGGCGATGTCGAGTTCCGGGGGCCAGGTGTTTTCGTACGACATCCAGAAAGCACTCAGGTTGCCGTAACCGGGAGCCATTTTGATACGTGCCTCAAAGTAGCCGTAAGTCTGCGTGAATTTGCCGTTGCAGGTCGTCATCACGCCTGACTGGTTCTGCGGACCATAATCGACCCCGTTATAAATGGAGTGCTCGTTCGGGTTGCACCACTGCCGGATGCGTGCGTTCCCGCCGGAGACCGTGACGTTCTCAGGTTTCATCAATTCCTGGGACCAGCCGACCGTGGTTCCGCCGTTGATCCACGTCTTGTTCCATTTAGACGCGTCGAGGTCGGAGCCGTTGAAATCATCGCTGAAAGTCGTCACCCAGCCGCTACTCCCGCCGGGCGGGTCGGCGTGAGCCGGTCGAGAAACAGCTCCGACAATGAGCAACAGAGTGGCAATGATTGCGTAAGATACAACACGCGCGCTGCGCTCCGTCCGAGAGTGCGGCGATTGCGCGACGAGAAATGAACTCATTCGAAATACCTCCGTATGCGGAGATCTAAACGTTGATCCCGCGAGACAGTGCCGGGTATGAACCGGCGGAATGATGACTGCTTCGTTCCTCCCTTCTTCCTGCGCCGAAAGTGGGGCGTGTGTGATCCCGGGCCGTTCGCTCTTTACGGTGAATGATCTGGCTTCGCGCCGGGTCGGTGGATTTTGTTGACGCGGGTCGTCGGCACACCGACTCGATTCGCGGGGGCGGGTTCGCCGTAGAAGAACCCTCGCCCGCCGGTCCCGACGTAGACGCGACCGAAGACCTGCATATCCGCGACGAGCGGGTTGATCCCGTTCAGTCCGTGCGTGACCGGGTTGATACGGACCCAGGATTCGCCGCTATCCACCGAGCGGTACAGGGCGGCGTCCACGCCGGTTTCGTCCTTCGGGGCAGTACCGCCGATCTGTCCGTACAGGTACACTGTCGGCGTCTGGCTCCCCGGCGCGGGCTTCCCGAGTGCCGCCCGGACGCTCCATTCGACGCCGGTGAGTCGGGACCACGTTTTCCCGGCGTCCGCGCTATGCAGAAGCCCCTTTTCGTACAAGGAAAGCCACAGGTCGCCGGGCTTTCCCGGAGCGGCGATCAACTGATGGCTGTCGAAGTGGTTGCCGGGTTGAGTAGGAAGCGTCGCCCGTCGCTTCCAGTTCTCTCCGCCGTCTCCAGACACGAAGAATCCGCCGTCGCGCCGGTCGTAGAGGTAGAATGTGTGCGCCGCTTCCCGGTCGGCTGCGAGCGGCTTGAAAAACGTCCAGGGACCGTCGCCGTTGACCATCCCGACCGGCGACCCGCTCCCGACATCCCAAGTCTTGCCGCCGTCGCGGGTGAAGTAGACCGGTTGCGCGTCGCCGCCGCCGCCGTTGTTCATGGGAACCCAGACGATGTTGTCGGCATCGGTCGCGGACACCGCGATCCGCCCGAACTTCGCGTCCGGTGTCGGTTTCGCCGCGAACTCGCGGAACGTGCGTCCGTTGTCGCGCGATATTGCCGCCGTCCCGGTCATGTTCCACTGCCAGCCACCCGCCGCGACGATCACGTCGGGCATTTTCGGTGAAGCGTCCATGTCGAACGTGTCCTGAAAACTGTCGCGGTAGGCGTCGTATCCGGTGAAGGCGGTACCGTTCGCACCGAGCAACGGCGACCGGGTCTCGGGAATCTTATCGAACGCTTCGTGGCGGAACCCGCCGACATCCCAGACGCCGGAAACGAACGGCGCGCCTTTGGTCGGGGAAACCCCGGAGGCGGTGGTCATCTGTTCGCGCCCGTCGCCGAGGAGCGAGAAGCGCATCCGGTCGGTGCCGACCCCGGTTCCGACGCAGGGACCGCTGAATGAGGTGAAATACACGACGCGGGGGTCGATGGGATCGAAAGCAACATCGGAAGCGTTGCCTCCCCAACCGTGCCCCGGTCCCCGCTCCCACGCCGGGAAGTCGCCGAGTATGAGCGTCCCTTTATCATGGTTATTTTTGTCGAAGCGGTATTCGCGCCAGGTGTCACCCGCGTTTTCCGAGTAGTAGATAGTCCCATCGGTGTTGTACGTCGTCGCGCAAAGAATCTTCCGGGGGTCTTTGGGGTGCAGGTTAATGCCGCAGAACGGCTTGTCTTTGCCCTGGGCTGGCGTGACATCGCGCCACGTCCCCTTTGCATACTTCCAGACTCCGCCCCCGATGCCACCCGTATCCCAGGAACCCGTTCCGTTGTAAGTGACATAGGCAGTCCCGTCCGGCGCAATCCGCATCCGGAGCGGCGAGGATTCCCCGCCGGGGTCGCCTTTGCGTGCGGTGATCGGCTCCCAGGTCACGCCATTGTCGGTGGAGCGATAGACCGCACTCGCGATACGTGTCGCGTTCGGTTCGTCGGTCGCCGCGCCCGCATGGACGCCAACGTACAGCGTGTTACGTGCCGCGTCCGCCGCGACGAAAGTTAGCCCGTGCCAGCGTCCTCCTTTGGTGGGGAACGATTTCACGGGACGCCACGTTTTCGCGCCGTCGCGACTCACGAACAAGCCGTCGTTGCGCGACGCGAACCACACGGTTTTCGAGTCGCGTGAGTCTACGAGGAGCCGTTCGCCGCCCTGCTTGTCGCCGCCGTTGCCCTCGCTGATGACATCCTCACCCTGTTCATTTTTCAGCAGGGTTCGTCGCCATGTTACGCCACCGTCGACGGATTTCAGAACGTCGTGCGGTTTTCCCCAGCGGCTCCCCCCACCAGCGACATACAATACGCGTGGGTTTGACGAATCGACCGCGACGCTGTCCACGGTGTTGAGATTGCGGTCCTTCCAGGTCTGCTGATCGAGGAGTGGAATCCAGCCGCGCTTTTTGCGGTCCAATCGCCAGATGCCCCCGCCGTCGGCACGCAGGTACAAATCTCTGGGGTTCGTGGGCGACCAGATAAGCCCGGTCGCGTACTCGACGCCGCCCATGATTACGTTGTCCCAGCGGTACGGCGGTTGCCCCGTCTTGATCGTAACCGGGGCGGTCGGCATGATAACGGTCGGTGTGCCGGACGCGGGCGTGGCTCCGACGATAGCCTTAACGGAAACGTCGTCAACCCACGCCTTTCCGCTGCCTTCCATGCTAACGTAGGCGATGACGTGCGCCGCTCCCTGCGGCATCGTCACCGATTTGTCCCACGGTTTCCAGTCGGCATCGCGAGGCAAGTCCGTGGTTATCCAGCCGAGTTGCTGGCTCCAGTCGGCGTTGAAGATTTGTAGCACGAGTTGAAACTGCTTCCAATCGGTTCCGGTCGCTTTGCTGAAACCGCGCACTTGCACGGAGCCGCCCGCCGTAGGAACCGACGCGAACACCGACTGTGCCGCCGCCCGTCCCGCCACGCCGCCCGTGTCGAGCAGGAGCGCGGCAGGGGCGGAGCGAAACGTTTTCGTGTCCCGCGTCAGCTTCACGGTAGGGGTGGCGTCCTTCGAGAGTTCCCAGCCGGTTGGCAGGTTTGTTCCCGCCGAAAAATCCACATTCGGCAGAAGCGTTTCCGTGGTTTGCGGGTATCCGGGGCGGCAGGAGAATAGAGTCAGAAGAGAAAGACCGGCGACACAGGCGCAAAACCGTGTCGCGCTTGGGATAGAGTTCAATTTAGTCATAATGATGCAAGGTTTAGGGGGCGACCGTGACGCGCAGGTCATCCAGATTCAGTGTGCCGTCGCCGTCGCCGATAATATAGATGACGCCGGACGCGGTTTTGTCGTCCACCGGTATAGCCCCGGCGTAGGTTTTCCACTCGCCGTCTTTTTGGCCCGCGAACGAGGCAACGGTGGTGTAAGAGTTCGTTCCCCAGTTTTTATCAAACAGATGCACCACGATTTCCGCCCGGTTCCACCGTCCCCGCTTGCAGACGCTCACCGAAACGGTGAACGCCCCGCCCGGTTTCGCCGGAACGACTTTGAAAACGGAGGAGCCGCCGCGCCCCAGCACCCGCCCGCTTCCCGGGTCCGTCCAAAGCCGTAGCGACGACGACGCGGATTGAAATTGGGTGGTGTCCCCGGTGATGTGTAGCCGCTTGTCAGCCGACTTGTGTACACCCCAACCGGGAATTATTTGGTTGCCGCCCGCGAAATCCGGGTTCTCCAACACCTGGGCGGTCACGTCGGTTGTGATGGCGGACACGGAACGCGGGGTACCACTTTCCTGCCGCGTCGTAGTTTTTGTGTCCGGAATAGGGGCGGACGGTTGCACCGGAGCCAGCCCGGCGTCTTGTACCTGCGCGACACCGCTTCGGTTTTGCGAAGCGATAACGGTTATAGTGGCGAACGCGATGAGAAGCAAAATTGCCCCCATCGGCTTCAAAATAATCTTCATGGATACTTTTCGGCGGCATCCTTGCCGCAAGCGTAAACCTAATGGTGGAAGATTTAGCAAGCCTTCCACCATCCACCCTTAAGGCTTCTTTCCCTGTGCCGCCGGTGGCGGGCCGCCTCCGCGCTTGCTTCTGGCGTCTTCCGCCTGCCGAATCTGTTCCGCAGTCGGTTTTTCACCATAGAAAACCTTGCGTTCTTCTTTGGTTTTCGTTGCCACCGGTTTCGCATCGCAACCAGTAACAAAGCACATTCCGGCAAAGGTGCTGGCTACCAGTGCGGCTTGTAGGAAGGGGCGGCAACGTGGGCACGTTGCCGCCCCTTCTTTGATTTGTGCGATTTTGTTGATCATATAAACCTATTTTCTGAGAGCGTCCCATAAGTTGTCCTGCGGGCGGTTCACTGGGTCGGGATTGGTAGCACCCGGCTTCATGGATTTGACGTGTCCATCGGTGAACGCGAAGTTCGCCATTCCCGCGTGTTTGGCACTAACGCCGCCGTTGATGCCGCCCGGATATTTTTCGTTCGGGTTACCCTTGCCGCTGGGAATTGCCGCCGCGAACCAGTCGAACCACGGTATATCGTTTTGTATGCGGAATACGCTTGTCCAAGCATTACCCGGCGTGTTGTATGTCGCTTCGGGCGATCCGCCAATTCGCTGGTTGCGTTTGTTCCGCATATCGTCGCTGTGCTTCTCGGCAATCATTATGGAAGCGGCAGGCAGGTTGATGTCACCCATGGTGCGTACTTCACCGACGGCGCGTCGCTCGGCGCACCATGGATCGGCATCTATGACGCCCATCACACCGACAATCGGGCCGCAGTAGTCGGGGAAGCCTTCACGGTAGATCGCCTGATACCCGTTGGCGGCATAAGAGATTTGTCCTTCTCCCACCCAAGTCGGAAGGGTTGCCGGGTCGGGGCGTAGAGCATCGGACGAATCCGAGGGACATCGTAAAATCGCCAACGACTTCAGATACGGGTCTATGATTTGAACCCATGTGACCTCTGTCCACCATTCCTTGTTTGCGCCGAAGGGGTAAGTCTCATCGTAATCTTGCACATACTGCATGACGCCGAGCGAGATTTGTTTCATGTTCGATAGGCACGACGTTTGCCGTGCCTTCTCCCGTGCTTGCGCGAAAACGGGAAAAAGAATCGCGGCGAGGATCGCGATAATAGCGATGACGACGAGTAGTTCGATTAAAGTGAAAGCGCGGCGGTTTCGCGCACCCCGTGCTACAGTGACAATTCCAAAACGATGCGTTCGTTGCATATTATTATTGACTCCCGATTTCGATGTTCGTTGCCCCCTACTACAGGCACGGTTTCCGGCGCGAGGCGGTTCGCCGGGTCGTGCGTCAGCAAAATCTATGTGGTGCCGCCGACGATCAGGCGGGTCGGAATGGCAGTTTGCTCGCCGGTTCTGCCGGAGTCGCCGTCGATCCGTCCTAATAACCGTTCGGTCGATGCTGCGATCATGGCGGGCAACGAGCCGGAAACCGTAGTGAGCGGTTTCTCCAGAAACTGCCCGTCCTCGATCCCGTCGAAGCCGGATACGGCTATGTCTTCCGGGACGCGTACCCCCCCGCGTTGGAGGGCACGGCAAAGCCCGACAGCGATAACGTCGTTGTGGCAGCAAATCGCCCGTGGTCGGTCGGCGGCGGAGCGACGCGCTATCGCTTCGCCGATGCGATAGCCGACAGTACGCGTTTCCAAAAAGTCGGTACTTATAATTTCCGCAGAAAGGTCGAAGTCTGCGCACCCGTCCATGAAGCGGTAGAAGCGCGGTTCCGCTACTATTGCCCCTACCGGAGCGTTCGTGACGAACGCAGCCCGGTGGTAGCCACGGCTGGCGAAATGCGCCGCAGTTTCATATGCCCCGGCTCCGTAGTCGAGATAAACGCCATCCTCGCCGTCGGTGCGGAGCGCGCCGAGATACACCGTCGGCAGATCGAACGCCATCTTACCGAGATATTCGGAAACGTGGCGCATCTCGGTACCCTGCATCAGTGCGCCGTCGAGCGGCAGGCTACGAAGTTTCGCCGGGTGCCCGTACTGTTCCCCGAGCGGCGGCGCGGCGTCCAGCACGACCTGGTAACCGGCGGCTAAAAACTGCCGTTCGGCTTCCTCCACCAGAGACACGAAGAACGGGTTCTGAAGACCGCTAATCAACAGTCCGATGGTTTGTGTACGCCGTTTTCCCAACCCTTTGGCAAAACGGTTCGGTTGGTAATCGAGTTCGCGGGCGGCGAGCAGTACCCGGTCTCGGGTCGTCGGCGAGATGCGCGACGATACACCGTTCAGGACTTTGGAAACGGTGCAGGAGGAGACGCCTGCTTTTTCCGCCACACTGCGAATAGACTTCATAAATGTACTGTCTGGATAATCGGTTATCCAACTTCTTCAAGAAAACCCGGTTTTGAATAACCGGTTATCCAGAATATAACCCCATCGGGACGGTTTGTCAAGGGGAGATCAAAAAATCTCCCCTATCCCTGCAAACTTTTTGTAAACCGCTCCATCCGGCGCAGGGCTTCCTGCAACTTCTCGGAGGCCGTCGCGTAGCAACAGCGGATATGCCCGATTCCGCCATCGCCGAAAACCGGACCCGGCACCACCAGAACCCGTTTCTCTTCAGCAACCGCTCAGCGAACGTTTCCGCGTCGAGTCCGAACTGTCTGGCGGATGGGAATGCGTAGAATGTGCCGCCGGGGAGCGGGCAATCTAACCCGATGTCGTCCAATCCGTTTATAAACATCCGGCGGCTGTCACATTCGGCGCACAACTCACCAGGGCAAGCGCATCTCTTCGGGGGCGCGGTCTCGGGGGCTCGGCAAACGGTATACTGTGTTTTCAGGAGAGCCGACCATGACGACACCCGCGACCACAAGCAACGCTTTCAACGCCGCCTTAACACAAACGCGCACCGACGAGCAACGACTGATCGGATTGGACGCGATGCTTACCGAATTAAACGAAATGGATTGGACGGGACCGACCGGTTGTTTCGGCTCGGAATTCTACAGCGGCGATGCGGAAGTTATCGGTCGCGCCTGCCGAGAAGGAGAGTGGGACGGCTTACGCGACGGGCGGAATGCCGTTCGATTTGTCGGGTTCCCGCCGTGCGTCGGGAACGACGATGTACCGATGCATCTCTTTGAAGCCATCGCGAGGGTGATGCAAACGTCGCCTCTGCAATTTGATGAGTTCGAACGGATGGTCGCCGAAGACTCTGGGAAGTACCAGGGGTTATGGGCTGCGGAACTCTGGCACTCCCGATTTGTTGACGCGGTTGCTTCTGTTCCCCTCGAACGGATTGGACAACTGACGCGGGAATGGACCGAGATCGTCGCCAAAGTATATGATGCACGGGACGAAGGATGGCTTGCGCCGACGGTGACGCAAGCCGTCGGCGATTTCGTCCTGATGTGCAAAGAAGCGGTCGCGGAAGGTCACGATGTGGTCGAGGTGTGGGTCCATTGACGTAGCGTTGCGGGGCGAAGCGGAGTCCCGCAACGCTACGTTGCGGGACCGTCCAGGATACCGACCAACACTGCCAGCAAGTCATCCAGGTCGGCGGGCAGGACGAACTGCCCGATGTCCTGTGTTACGTGCTTACGCGCCCGATCAAGAGTACCGAACCGCCACGTGTCTCCGACCGACACCGCTCCGTGAAGTATCGGCATGCTTTCCGGCGCGAAACTGTCCACCGCTATCATTTCAGCGGCGAGTTGGGTGAAACCTCGCGCCATATCCGCCTGTTTCGCTTCCACAACGATCAGAGCGGCATCTTTTTGTAACAGATAGTCCAGACTCCCGTGCAGACGTGGCGATACATCCACAGGATATTCCGAATGAAGGGTGGCGTCAACGGCGAACGACACTTCGAGCAGAAGCGGCGCGATTAAAAACTCGCGCCGCGTGATCTCGGCATTCATGGCGATACGGCGTAGAACGCGGGGGACCTGGCTTCGCAGATGATCCGCCCAGGACCCCACAATTTCGGGGCGGCGCGGCAGGTCCAGCGTGTCGCGTGTGAACGTATACCCGAGGGCATCCAGAATCGTTTCGGTTTCTGCAGTGAACGCGAAATACTGATGGAAACCGGACACGTTGTCCGGCAACGTGAAAGGGGGCCGGAGTAGTCGGTGTGCCATGTAAGCCAGTATATCCGGCATCCGCTTCTATAGCCGCGACACGAACCGCTCCATCCGGCGCAACGCTTCCTGTAACTTCTCAGACGCAGTCGCGTAGCAACAACGGATATGTCCGATTCCGCCGTCGCCGAAAACCGGACCCGGGACGACCAGCACCCGCTCCTCCTTCAGCAACCGCTCGGCAAACTCCTCAGCGGGCAGTCCGAACCGCTTCACTGACGGGAACGCGTAGAACGCGCCGCCGGGGAGCGGGCAGTCCAGCCCGATGTCGTTCAAGCCTTTCACGAACATGCGGCGGCGGCGGTCGTAGTCCGCGCACATCTCGTCGGCGTCACGGTCGCCCCGGCGCAGGGCTTCCAGCGCGGCTACTTGAGCAGTGATCGGGGCGCAAAGCATCGTGTACTGGTGTATCTTCATCATCACTTCGATGATCGGCGCGGGTGCGCAGGCGTAGCCGATACGCCAACCGGTCATCGCGTAGGCTTTCGAGAAACCGTTCAGCAGGATCGTGCGGTCATATGCGCCGGGCAGGGCCGCGACGCAGACATGGGGCGCGTCGTAGGAAAGCCGGTCGTAGATTTCGTCGGACAGAATGTACAGATCGTTCGCCACACAAATGTCAACGATGGCTTGCAACCCGGCGGCATCCATCGTCGCCCCGGTCGGGTTCGTCGGGTACGACAGCAGGATCGCCTTTGTATTCGGCGTGATCCGTGCGGCGACATCGCTTGCGTGTGTTTTGAAGCCCGATTCCGCCCGCGTCGGCACAGGCACCGGCACACCGCCCGCGAATGCAACGCAGGGTGCGTACGACACGTAGGACGGTTCGGGGATCAACACTTCGTCGCCGGGGTTCAGGATCGCCCGGAACGCTGTGTCCAACCCTTCGGAGACGCCGACGGTGACCAGCACTTCACGGCGCGGGTCCCACTCGACGCCATACCGCTCGTTCATCTTCTTGACGATCTCGATCCGCAGTTCGAGCAAGCCGTAGTTGCTGGTATAGGTGGTCATTCCCTTTTCCAGCGACCAGATCGCCGCCTCGCGAATACGCCAGGGCGTCACGAAGTCCGGCTCGCCGACGCCGAGCGAGATCACGTCGTCCATTTCGGCGACGAGATCGAAAAAGCGGCGTATCCCGGACGCCGGTACCGACATAATTTTTTCACTTAAGGGTTTCATCGTTGTTTTGTTTTCCTACGCTTGTTGGAGCGGGCCGTGAACGGTTCCCACCCGCAAG
>JAYULM010000285.1:0-11140 GCA_043763605.1 Armatimonadota bacterium
TCCAGTGTGTCCCACTCTTCCGTGTCCGGGTCGCCGCAGATTCGGTGGGCGAACTCCGCCGTGAACGATGCGGGGAATACGGAAAGGCGTCGGAATAACCGCTTCTCGGTTTCCGAGAGCAGATAGTAACTCCACTCGACCAGCGCACGTAGCGTTTTCTGACGCGGGATCGCGGACGCGGTTACGGCGGTCAGCAGTCGGAACCGGTCGGCAAGGCGCGTTTCGATCTCTGTCAATGTCAGCGACGAGGCGCGGGCGGCGGCGAGTTCGATGGCGAGCGGCAAGCCGTCCAAGCGTTCGCAGAGTCGCCGGACAGTAGCAGGTTCGGGTGCCGCCTGCGGTCGTGCCGCGCAAAGTCGGCTGATGAACAGACGCGCGGCCTCCTCTGCCGGTAGCGGGCAAACCGGATAAATCGCTTCGGATTCGGCATGGAGCGGTTGGCGCGAGGTGACCACAATCCGGAGCGACGGCAGACTTCGTAGCAACGTGTCCGCGAGCGACGCGGCGAGTGAAGCAACCTGCTCGGCGTTGTCCCATACCGATAGTGCCGGTTCGCCCTTCGCCGAAAGAAAGTCGCACACCACCTGCAGTATCGGAACGGTCGCCGGGGGCGGCGCGATCCGTAGTGCGGACAGCAGAGCGCGGTGCAGTTCCTCCTCCGTCCGAACCGGGGCGAGATCCACCCAGGAAACGCCGCCGCCAAATTCCCCGCCAGCCAACGACTCCTGCGCGATTGCCAGCGCGAGGCGCGTTTTGCCGACTCCGCCCGTCCCGGTCAACGTCAGCAAGCGCGGGGCGTCCGGCGCAAGTACCCGCCCGACAAGAGGGGGTATCTCGGTTTCGCGCCCGATCAAAGGTGTCAGCACGGTAGGAATAGAAGCGTCGGTCTGGCTCCGCGCCGGAGTGGGTTTCGTCGGTTGCGGGAGCGCGAAGTCCTTGCCACCTGTTCGTGCGGATGCGCGGATACGCTGAAACAGCGCGGTGGTCTGCGCGGACGGTTCGGTCCCGGTTTCGTTTCGCAGTCGGTCGCGTAGCGCTCGATACAGCAGGATAGCGGAGCCGAAATCACCGATCCGCGCCAGAAGCGCCAGCATTTTCCGTTGCGGTTCCTCGTGAAGCGGGTCGAGGGCGATCCATCGGCGCAAAACCTCCCGCGCGGCTTCGTCGTCCCCGCGCGACTCCGCTCGTTCGGCAAGCGTGGAAAGAACGGAAGCAAACAGAGATTCGTACCGGGCGCGTTCGCCGACGATCCACTCGTCATCGAACCCGCGCAGTAAATCGCCCCGGTACGCGTCGGCACAAGCATCGAGCAACGCGTCGCCCGCGTCCGCGATGTTTCTCGGGAGCGCGTCGAAGAGGGCGAAATCGCCCTGAAACGCGGGGTTCGTAACATCGACACGCAGAGATCGCGGTGTCGGCGATTGCAGAAGGGTCGCCGCACCGCCGAGCGCGCATCGAAGGTCGGTCAGGGCGCGACGGAGCGACGCGTAGGCTTGCGTCTGCTCGCTGTCTGCCCAGAGCAGTCCCGCCAGTGCTTCCCGTTCCACGCCTGCGGGCACCTTCCCGCTTCGCAAGGCGAGAAGCGCAAGTAGCGAAATCCCTTTACGCGTTCGTAGCGGCGAAAGCGGCACACCATTCACGAGAATAACCGGCTCTCCGAGCAGACGCATCTCTAAATACGGCGTCGCGGGGCGGCTCAACATTTCGGGTGACGACATCGGCGAGTCCTCCAGGAATATCTCCCATTCTACCCAATGTCCACACTTCGAGCCTGTTTTTGTCCCCATTTCTGTCCACGGCACAGTGTGAAAATGTAGACACGGGAGATCATTTTTGGAATCGCCCGGTCCAATCACCGCTGACGCGCACGCCGTAGCGTTCGTATCTCAGCCCGCTGTTTCTTGCTGGCAACCGGAAGTTGCCGAAAGGAGTTTTGACTCATGCGAAACACTTACTCTGTCGCCCGGCTCGCTTTTCTCGCGGTAGCCACACTCGGTATTCCGCTGTCCGCCCGCGCCCAGTTCGTTTACAACGGCGGCGTCGGCGAGATCGAACACGCCGTTTACGGTTTGAACGCGTTCGGACCCGCCGCGCCCGTCTTCGCCTTCGACGACGGACAATTGCTCGCCCCGGGCGGCTTTTATCCGAGTTTGAACGGTGCCCCTCTCGCCGAGATCGATACCGGCGTCCAACCGCTCCCGCTCAATCCGGGCTTCCTGTTCCGAACAACCGCGCCGGGCGCGATGCCCGGCTTCGGCGGCGCGACCACGCAGATACGCGCCGTGAACACGCCCCGCGCCATCGGGATCGCCGTTTCCAACCTTTCGCTCACCGACGCCAGCCCCGCCGGGTTCGCGTCCACGAACACGTTCGGCGGGAGCGGCTTGTGGACTAACGTCAGCGGGGTGAACATCAACTTCGTCGGCGGCAATTTTATGGCACTCAACGTGAACCTGAATAAGCCGCTCGGCTCGTACGTCGCCGTGGGCGTTCGCTCTGTCTTCGAGGTGTTTAACCCGGGCGGCGGTCTGGTCAGCACGTTCATTCCGACGCCTATTGTATTCGCGTTCGACGGGTTCAACCCGGTGAGCCGCGCGGATTTCATCCAGGCGGGTCTGTTCCAGGTGCAGGCGACCGGCGTGAACTCGGTGCGGTTTGCGGCGACGAGTCTGATGAACTTCGCGGTACCCGTCGGTCACAGCCTGCGGATTCGCGGCGCATCGACACTGATCGCCGACCCCGGCGCGGAGATGGAACTCGAAGCCATGCCGAACAACTTCACGCTTCCCGACGCGGGCGCGGGAGTTTCCACCGACGCGGAAGACGCGTTCGCGACCGGGATCGGTACCGGTCCGGTCACGGTGCCGGAGTCGGGAACGTTGCCACTCCTCGCGGTAGGCGGGTCCGTCCTGTTTCTGGGTAGTGTGGTGCTTCGTCGTCGCCGCCGGTTTTCCTGTGTCGCGGGAACCTCACCCCCCAACCCCCTCTCCGTGCCGGAGAGGGGGAGATAGAGGGAACTACGTTTCCTTGAGCCAGAGGGGACACGCGGATAACGGCTCGCCTCCGGTATCTTACTCCCCCTCTCCGGCACGGAGAGGGGGTTGGGGGGTGAGGTTCCCGCGACACAGGAAAACCGGTGGCATCTGTCGAAACCAACCGGCAGATGTCCGAACCCGCCGCGCCCCGGTCCCTCCCCGAATCCTTAAAAACGCCCGTCTGGGCGGGGGGCGCCACCGCGACCAAAGCGGGACCGGACGCCGATGTCATCGTCTGCTCCCGCGCGCGGCTTGCCCGCAACGTAGACGGCTACCCGTTCCCGGGGCGGGCGAGCGAGGCGGAACTGCGCCGCGTCGCGCAGGCGGTCCGGCAAGCCGCGCACGCCGACACCGGCAGACTTTTCGACCTGACCGCCGTGGAGATCGCGACGCTGTCCCCGCGCGACCGCGCCGATCTGGTCGACGCCCGGCGCATCTCGCCCGATCTCGCTGCCGGGGGAGCGGAGCGATACGCCCTGCTCGACGCGACCGGGCGGACCAGCGTGTTCGTCAACGAGGAAGATCACCTTCGCTTGCAGACACTGGTACCGGGGAACGCACCGCGCGACGCCCTGCGCGACGTTCAGGACGTGGAATCGCGGCTCGCCGTGCGATTATCCTGGGCGCGGGACGCCGAAAAATGGGGCTATCTGACCGCCGCGATGAGTAACACCGGCACCGGGTTACGCCTTTCTGTTCTCGCACATCTCCCCGCGCTCGTTTTCCTGAACCGCCTGGATCGCGTGTTCGACGCCGCGCGGCAACTCGGGGTGTCGGTACGCGGGGCGCACGGCGAACATTCACTCGCAGCGGGAGATCTGTTCCAGGTCAGCAACGAGCAAACGCTCGGGGTTTCGGTGGAAAACACCGCCGGTCGGGTGTGTTCTTTCGCCGACATACTGGTGCGTGACGAGCGGACGGCGCGGAGGGAGGTTGCCGGAGACCGGGGGCGACGCGACCGCGCGATGAAGGCAGCGCGGTATGCCTGGGGTCGCACCGACACGTCGGATCAACTGTCCGCGCACGACGCGCTGGAGATTTTATCCGCCCTGCGCCTGTGCGCCGTGTGCGGACTGTTACCCTGGCGGCACGATTACCAGATACGCGGGGCACCGGACGACCGCCTGTTCGCCCACTTGCTCGCCGAACTGCGGACCGGGGGCGGCTTGACCGGCGGCGAGGGCACCGCCGCGCTCCGGGACGCCATCGGTCGCCCCGCCCTGCTCCGCGCCGCGCTCGCTCCGCTTTATATCGGCTCGGTCTGAACCGTCGCGCCGCCGGTGTCCATGCGGACTACATGGACGGCGTCTACCGGGGTGCCGTTCGCCTCCAGAGCTGCCCGCATCGCGCCCCCGACCCGATCCGCGACTTCCGCGCTCGGGCAGAACGACAGGATTGTGGAACCGCTCCCGCTCAAACACGCGCCGTAGTCGCCGGACGCCACCGCGACCCCGATTGCCTCCGTCAAGCCCTTGATCTCGCCCCAACGGTACGGCTGGTGCAAATCGTCGGCGAGACCGTAGCGGAGCAGTTCCGGCTCACCGTTGACGAACGCGATCATCAGCAGGGCGAGCCGGTTGATCGAGAACGCCGCGTTGTCGAACGAGACGCTACGCGGCAGCACGCGCCGCGAGGCGTCGGTGCCCATTCGCTTGGATGGGACCACGGCGACGATGTGTAGTTTCTCGAACAGGAGCGGCGAGACCGGGACCGCGCGGTGGAACAGGAGCGGTCCGACGTTGTCGCGCCCGGTCGTGACGCACTCGATGCCGCCGAAGATCGCCGCCGCCGCGTTATCCGCGTGCCCTTCCATCGCGTAGGCGATGGCTAAGAGTTGGTCGCGCGACGCGCCGAAGTTGAACAGCGTGTTCGCGCCGAGCAGCCCACCGACCACCGCGCTCGCACTGCTCCCCATGCCGCGCTGGACGGGAATCCGGATGTCGGCGTCGATGGAAAGCGGGGGCAGATCGCCGAAGCCGGACTGCATGGCGAGTTCCTGCGCGGCTTCCAGCAACAGGCTGTCGTTGACGTGCCGCGTGGCGAGCGGTTCGCCGAAGCCGGTGAGATGGTGGTCGTCATCGGGGGACGGGCGGAATGTCCAGGTGTTGTACAGGGTGAGTGCCATGCCCAGCGTGTCGAAACCGGGTCCGAGGTTCGCGGAGGAGGCGGGGACGCGCACGGTGACGGAGGAAAAGCGTGAGTCCATATGCCCGTAGTTTATCATCATCCGGGCAGGGCAAGCCCGCATCAACTCGCGAAGTACCAGCCGGATCAACATCCTCAATGCCCGCGATCAGGCTGACACGACGCTAATCGAGCCGTCCCACGGAAGCGTCCATCGCGATGATACCTCCCGCCGCTCCGACAGCACGGGCGAACGCTCTTTAAAACGCCCCTACGCGAAATTACAAGGTGAAAAGCACCGCTATTGCGGTGCTTCTCATCTTCGCGTATTCCCTGAGGAGATTATGCCGACTTCAGCGAAGCCATATCGATGGAAAAACGGTATTTGACGTCGGAGCGAAGCATACGCTCATATGCCTCGTTAATCTTCTGAATCGGGATAACTTCGACATCAGCCGTAATGTTGTGTTCGCCGCAGAAATCCAGCATTTCCTGTGTCTGTGCAATCCCGCCGATCAGCGAACCGGAAAGGGACTTATTCCCGAACAGCAGGGCGAACGACATCACGGGCAGCGGCTTATCGGGTGCCCCGACGAGCGTGAGGTCGCCCCCTCGCCCCAGAAGGCTGAGGTAGGCATTGACATCGTGCTCGGCGGAGACGGCATCGAGGATGAAGTCGAAGCTGCCCGCGTGCTTCTGCATCGCGTCGGCGTCGCGGGAGATAACGACCTCGTGCGCACCGAGGCGTAGCGCGTCTTTCGTCTTGCCCGGCGAGGTTGTGAAGACGACGACGTGCGCCCCCATAGCCCGCGCGAACTTGACTGCCATGTGCCCCAGCCCACCGAGTCCGACCACGCCGACCTTTGTTCCGACTGTCACACCCGCCCGGCGTAGCGGCGCGTACGTCGTGATACCGGCGCAGAGCAACGGCGCGGCTCCGGCGAGATCCAGGTTGGTCGGAATGCGCAGGACGAAATCCTGGTCCACCACGATGCTGTCGGAATAGCCGCCGTAGGTGACCGGAGCCGTGCCGTGCCGGTCGGTCCCATTGTATGTAAAGACACCGTTCGGGCAAAATTGCTCAAAGCCAGCCTTGCAGTTCGGGCACGTGCCGTCCGAATCGACAAGGCAACCGACGCCTACGATATCCCCGGGCTTGTACGCGCGAACCGCCGCACCAACCGCCGTCACGCGGCCGATGATCTCGTGACCGGGGACGCATGGATAGACGGTAGGCATGATGGCGTTCCACTCGTCCCTGGCTGTGTGCAGGTCCGAGTGACAGACGCCGCAGAAGAGAATATCGATCTGGACATCGCTCTCCGCAGGTTCGCGGCGGTTGATGGTGACGGCGGCGAGCGGCGAAGTCGCGCCGTGCGCAGCGTAGGCTTTTGTGTTGGACATGGGTGGATTGATGCTACTTTCACAACGGAAAAGGGAGCCGTTCAGTCAGGATGCATTTACAGTTCTACGACACGGCTCATCTTCCCTTTCTGGGCACCACCGGTACCATCGGGAAGGCACGTTGAGATGGCGTCCAGTCCAGTTTCTCACCGGGATAGGTTGATACGCTTCAACTCGTTCAGCAGGAAGTCGATGTTTGTGAACGGAGTACCTCCGGATCGCTTCCAACGAACACGGCCGGATTTGTCGATCAGGATCGTCGAATGGAGTTCCATGTCCTCGAAGTCGTCGTACGACGAAAACCGCCGCGCGTTTTCATGCGCGTTGTCCGACAAAAATTTGATACTCGACTGATCCAGGGCTTTCGATTTCTTGAGTTTCTCCGGAGATGCGCTGCACACGGCAAGCAAGACGGTGTTCTGGTCATCGAACTCCGAGCGACGGTCGTTGAGCGACTTCAACTGCCCCACACAGTGTACGCAGGCTTCCCCCAGGAAGAAAACAAGGACGACGTTTTTACCCTTGAAATCTTGTAGTCCGACCTTCTTGCCGCTTCGATCCACGACCTGAAGATTCGGAGCCTGGAACGGCTGCCAGTTCATCGGGCCGATCAGATCCAAGTCCCGAGGCAGGTAGGTTCGCTCGGTCCGAGGCGTCTGCGCCACCGGCTTCGCATCGAGGCCGAGCTTGCGGACATCTTCGAGCCACTTCAGGTTGGGATCCGCCTGTGACCAGACGTAAGACAGCCTTCCCGCATATAGCGTTGCCTGCTCACGGTTTCCGTTCGCGAAGTGGGCGAGAGCCAATCCGGAGAGCGAGAAGCCGTCGTTCGGCTCGTTTTTGAGTGCCTGCTCGTAGCAGTTGATCGCGAGCTTGTTGTCACCACTCTTGCGGTAATGGTCACCGAGGAGGCGCATAACCGGCCAAGGGGCTCCGGGAGGATCGTTCGGGTAATCGCCCCTGTCTCGCATCTTCTGTTCGAGGTCGGCCGCGTTCAGCAACTTCCGCTGACCCTCCAGGGCGTGTCCCTCGCCAAGACTCACGATTCCGTCCGCAATGTCGGCTACCAAATCCATCGGAGTCGGTGTGGTTTCTTTGCCTTTGATTTTTTCGGCGAGTGCGCGAAGGCTATTCACACGCTCCCTGGCTTCGAAGGTCTTTCCGACGCCATTGAATGCCAGTGCTTCGTCAAATGCCCTGCCCAACTTGCCAAAATCGTCCTTATCATTCCATTCAATTGCTTTGGGAGCCAGAATTTGGTCCCAGCGTTCGAACTTGATAAGGGCGCGAACTCTGGCCTCAAGCCCCTGTCCCGCTATTGCCCCCATCTCCTCCGGGTTGTACTCCGGGTCGCGGGGCGCGGCCAGCATGTCGGCAGACCCTTGAAGCGACGCTTGTGCCATCCCCAGCTGCTCCTGGATGTAGCAGAGGTAGTTCCGGTTGTGCGGGTAGTTCCACGTTTCGAAGGGCAGTGCCAATCGGTCGTTCATGTACCGCAACTCGGTCCGCGTCGCGGAGTCCATCGCAATCGCAGCCTCGTGCCACATGCCAATCTTGCTGTAGATATGGCCAGGCATGTGCATCGCGTGTCCGACATCCGGGGCCGATTTGCCGTACAGTTCGCAGCTCTTGATCGCCTGGTCGGCAGAGACGCCATCCCAGTTGTGAATGCTCGCGTGGTGTGCGCCGGGATGCATCGGGTTCTTAGCCAGAGCCTGCTGGATCAGCAACTCGTTCGCAAACGCGCTCCCCTGACCAATGTTAAAGAGGGCGAGGAGGCTCTTTGCCTCGACATCATCGGGAAACCGAATCACGATCTGTTGAAGAGCGTTGCACATCGTCCTGGCGCGGTTCTTCTCCTGTGGCGCGTACGCTTTCTCCCAGGCCTCGATATAAAGACGCTCCCGCTCGGTCACCGTATTTTTGCGCCGGACGGCCTCGTTCAGAAACGATTTGTACCGGTCGTATTGCTTATCGTCGTAGTTAGGCACGCCGATCGTGAACCAGGTGAATCCGCAGCGAGCCAGGCTCCAGTATGCCATCGCGTTGTCCGGTTCGAGCTTGAGGCACCATCGGAACGAGCGCTCGGCTTCCTCAAACCAGAACGAGTGGAGCAGCGCATTGCCCTGGTCGAACCACTTTTGAGCCTCCGGGCTCTTGCAGGTGATTGGAAACGGGGTGTCTCCGATGCCCTTGATGACCCAGGGCCGCGTTCGCATGCCGGAATCAAATGCGGTTCCGTGTTTGGAGTGGCCAGGAGCGTCGTCGGCAAAGCCGGTCGAAGGTACCAGCAGGAGCAAGTAAATCAAGAGTTGACGCATAATCGTTACCCCGAACTGCAATAATTAGATATGTTCCGTGGGGATACAGTCCTTGTTCGCTATCATAGCACATCCCCAGCCATGGAACAATTCCCTTCAGCCGCAATCACCCTGGTGATTTAGTTGTCGGTTTGACACGCCTCCGCCCTGCCGCTACAATACCGGAGAAGTCTACCCCGTTACCGAAGGATACCCGCGTCGCCGATGAACGCCATTCCCCTGCTCTTGGTCGCCGCCTGTGTGTTCGTGCTCGCGTACCGCTTCTACGGCGCGTTTCTCGCCGAGAAAGTGCTACGTGTCAACGCCGCGCGCGCCACGCCTGCCGAAACGCTCGCCGACGGACGCGACTTCGTCAAGACCAACAAGTTCGTGCTGTTCGGGCACCACTTCGCCGCGATTGCCGCCGCCGGTCCCCTGATCGGTCCGGTGCTCGCCGCGCAGTACGGCGTGCTTCCCGGCGCGATCTGGATTCTGCTCGGTTCCGTACTCGCCGGGGCGGTGCATGACTTTATCATCCTGTTCGCGTCCGTGCGGCGCAACGGCGACGGGCTGGCGAAGATCGCCCGCGACGAAACCGGTCCCGTGGTCGGCGCGGTGGCGCAGGTCGCAGTGCTTCTTATTTTGATCCTTTCCATGGCGGTGCTGGCAATCGTGGTCGTTAACGCGCTTGCCGAGTCCGCGTGGGGAACGTTCACGGTCGCGGCGACGATCCCGCTCGCGCTGATCATGGGTTTCTGGATGTACAAGTTCCGCCCCGGCAAGGTCGGCGAGGCGTCGGTAATCGGCGTCGTCGGACTGATCGCGGCGACGCTCGCAGGTCCGTACCTGAAACAGTGGGGACTGGAGCCGTTCTTTCTGCACACCAAAGAGCATATCTCGCTCGCCCTCCCGGTATATGGTTTTATCGCGGCGACGCTCCCGGTCTGGATGCTTCTGTGTCCCCGCGATTACCTCTCGACCTGGGTTAAAATCGGCGTCATCATCATGCTCACCGGCGGAATCTTCATCGTCGCGCCAACGCTACGGATGCCGCTTATCACGCCATTCGTTGCGGGCGGCGGTCCGGTCGTACCCGGTCCCGTCTACCCGTTCCTGTTTGTCACCATCGCGTGCGGCGCGATTTCCGGTTTCCACAGCCTGATCGCGTCCGGCACGACGCCGAAAATGATCCCCGACGAAGGCGCGATGCGCTTCATCGGGTACGGTGCGATGGTCACGGAAGGGTTCGTCGCGCTGACCGCACTGGTCGCCGCGTGCGCCCTGCATCCCGGCGACTACTTCGCGATGAACTCCGGCGCGATTGGCAAAATGGTCAAGGAGATGGGAACCGATATAGACATGGCGGCGGTTTCCGCGCAGGTCGTCGCGTTATCCGGGTACGCTCCGGTAGAGATTCAGAACCTGTCGAACCTGATCGGCGAGCGACTCGTCGGGCGCACCGGCGGCGGCGTGGCGCTGGCAGTCGGGATGGCGAGCATCTTCGGCAAGATTCCGGGGCTGACGCATTTAGTCTCCTACTGGTACCACTTCGTGATCGTGTTCGAGGCGTTGTTCATCCTGACGGCGGTAGACACCGGAACCCGCGTCGCCCGCTACGTCATGCAGGACGGCTTGGGCAAGGTCTGGAAGCCGCTCGGCGACAACAAAAACCCGCTCGCCGTCGGTTTCGCCGCGCTGTTGGTCGTCTCGGCGTGGGGCTGGCTGGTCTACAACGGCTCGATCATGAGCCTCTGGCCCATGTTCGGCGTTGCCAACCAACTGCTCGCCGTTACCGCGCTCGCCATCGGAACCACGGTGCTCCTGAAAATGGGGCGCGCCCGCTACGCCTGGACGACGCTGGTGCCGCTCGTTTTCCTGACCGTGACCGTGTTCGCGGCGGGCGTACTGAACATCCAGAATTTCGCGAACGAGAAGTTCATCACGCAATACGGACAGGTATTCAGCACGATCAATATCACGCTGTCCATCGTACTCCTCGCGTCGGTGACGGTGATCCTGTCCGGCTCGGTGCGACGCTGGCGCGAACTCTGGCACACGCCCGACACGGAAACAGACACCGTCGCCCCAGTCGGCATCACTCTCCCAGCAACGACGTTATAACTTTTTCTTTTTTGTCCTACGCGGACGGCGCCAACCACACGTTGGATCGGTGTACCTGCGGTGCTCTTTTCTGCTTGGGTGCGTGGTTTGCGTTCGGTCCTTTCCCGCGAATTTCGGGTTTCCGGTTTCACACTCCGTGTGAAACCGGAAAGATCG
>JAYULM010000286.1:0-3122 GCA_043763605.1 Armatimonadota bacterium
TCCCCACTCCTCAAATAGAAACTTGAGATGATCCTGCCGCCATTTTCAAGGGCGTCCTCATTTTCGCTGACTTCAGCAACGCCCCAATCGCCGGATGCATGCCGCTGTAGAAGTTCCGCCATCTTTGTTTCGTTCGATGTCATCTTAGCCACCGCCAATTCGGTGGCATACACGGCTCCCAGTGGAAGCAACAATCCACTCCCCGCTTTTCCGGGAATGCGTGAACTGCCTCCCTGTTCATTGCTATTCATTTCTCACCCTTTCCTTTCGCGCTCGTTGCGCCAAACAAGATATGCCAGAATGTTTTCCAGAGCCATTTTCCGCCGCGTATGGCTTGCGCGGAAGCGAATCGCCCCACAGCTATCGGAAGCCCGCGTAACGCCTCGCCAATCATCCCTCCTTCGCCGGGGAGCAGTTTTAATAAATGCCCTATCAAAAACAGATACGCCCCGAAAGCCAGCACCGAAGTTAGAACGTCCGTGAGCCGCGCACTGGTCGTGCCAAGGACGAATGCCACTACACCCTGCGACACAGATAGGGCGGCGTTTACGATGAGACACCTCAATTGATACAGGAGCCGAAGCAGGACAAGACCGACCGCGACGGTCAGTAACATTGTTAGCCATGATAGATGCAGCACTCGCGCCGGAAGCGAGAGTTGGCTGGAGCCGCACGTTGTACAACAGTCCACGGACATCCGATTAGTGTGTCCGCCGACGCAGATGCGGCATCCTAAACTGCGCGAACAATGCCCGCAGTATTTGCTTCCCTCCGGCGATATTCGCTTGCAACCAAGACACAAAATCATTTCGCTTCCTTTCCAAACATTGCCATAGGGGACGTCCTGTCCGTCCCGTGCCAGATCGGCGCGAGTGGTCCGCGCTGTGCAAAATCGAGGAGCGTAGCAACAAGCACGTTGTCCACCCCCTGCTCTTTCGCAAGGCTAAGGAGATGCTCGGCACGGACGATGCCCGTGGTGAGTACCCAGAGCGTGAACCCCGGCGCGGCGTACCGTTTTTGGAACGCCCCGGTGCTTTGGTATCTTCGGATAGAAAAAAGTTTGCCGCGCCATTGCTCTGCGGAGGCATGACCGAGGTCAATTTCACAGAATATATGCTCTGTGTGACGCCCGGCTTGTAGAAGCGCGTACCCGTCTGGCTTGAATACTTCGGTGCGCCATGTGCCGCCCGCCTCACGGTAGTCGTAGGCGTGGGTCGCCTCGATTTCGCCCCGGTACTCAAGGCAAGTTAGTCCCGCAAACCCGGCGTAGTCCGGCGGGGCTAACAGGAGCGTTGCGATTTCCGCACACTCAATCGCGTGTGCCAGAAATCCGGGCGTTCCCAGTCGGATGCGGCGGCGTACCTCGGCAATATCGGTCTTGCAGTGTGTCGCCACCAGCGCGGCGGTGGCGGGCGTCAACCGGTACAGGAATTGCCCACCGCCCGACAAAGAGTCGCCGGACGCCATCCGCGACACGGGACCGAGGGGCAATGGCTCGTGCGTGAGGTAGCCCGCCCTAACCAACGCCGTCAGGCGACGGTTCACCCGGCGCAAAGCGGCTTCACGAAAGTGCAAGCGATGGATTTGACCACGGAGCATCGGACTGATACGGAACAGGTCGGCAAACAGATTTAGGTCACGCCCGGTCAAGCGTAACGTGCATTTTGGCTTGGTCATGATTTCTTTCCTTTGCCCCGCGTGGGGCGCGGCGGCGCGGTTTCTCGCACCTCAAACACTCCCGGCTCCTCGTCCTTGTCCCCTATCACCGGATAGACCTTGGCGTACAGTGCCTCGCGTTCACGCAGTTCCTGATCCACCGCGTCTTTGCTTTGTCCCCAGTGCGAAAGCGACGCCATCCGCAAGGCGCGTATCTGATCCGGCGTCACGGTCGGTGGCGGGAACAGTTCGGTATGCACCCGGCGAAGCGGTTGTCCGCGCAGTAACACCATGGCTTCACCGGGCTTCTGGTTGATGAGCAGGTTTCGCACCACGGACTTCGGATCGTCCGAAGGCAGTTCCCCGGCTATCAGTTCCGCGTCAAGCCCGCCGACCGAGAAGAACACCTGCGTCCCGACGATGTTACGTAGCAGTGAGCGGATTTTCGGCTCCAGTTGCACCGTGCTTTGGTGCGCGAGGAGTAGCGCGAGGCCATAACGCCGCCCCTCGGAAAGCATCTCCTCGAAGCGACCGCTGGTGTGTGCGAAGTTCGAGAACTCGTCAAGGTACAGGAAGACGGGGCGCTTCCCCTTGTCCGGCACTCGCTCCGGACGCATAACGGCGGTGGCGATGGCACTGACGAACAGGTTGGTGAGCAAGTCTGCCGCCCCGAACAGTTCGTCTTTCGCCGTGCAGATCAGCACGATGGCATCCGGTTGTTTCTGGAAAATAGTACGTAGTGACAGGCTCTTCTTTTTTTGCCCCAGAACGCGCCGCAGGCTGGGGCGGGCGAGCCACGGGTTGATCTTGTTCAGGATCCAGAGCGTCCACTGCGCCTTCTGGCTTTCCGGCAACTCCGACAGCCGCACCAAGAAGCGGCGCACTGGCTCGTCCTTCACATCGCGCAACACCTGCTGGAGGAACGCCGGGCTGGTGAGCAGGGTCTCGACCTCCAGAATCGACCATCCGGTCATTGAGAGCGCAAGCAATAGCCCGCGCAGGATCTCCTCGACCTGCACCCCCAGTCCGCTACCGAGCTGGGCACGGAGCAGGTCCAGCACGAACAGTCCGCTCGTGAACGGGTCGTCGCTCATCTGCGTCAGGATGTTGATGCCGACAACCGGCTCCGCGTCGCCACCGTACACGGCGTTTGTCCGCAGGTCGATCAGCACGAGCCGCTCGGCGATCTCCTCCGGGGGGAGCATCTCGGCGATACGGCAAAGGGCGCGTTCAAGCAAGTCGCCGCGGGCGTCGAGCAGGCAGATGCCGTTGCCCGCCGCGACATCAAATCGAAAAAAGTTGTCGAGGCAGACAGTCTTGCCTGAACCGGTACCCCCAAGTAACACCACGTGCCGCATCCGCCAGTCCTGAGAGACCGGCAGCGGCTTAGCCCCGGCGTTGCGTGGCTCGCGTAGCTTCTCGGACGCGGACGGGAGCACCGTGCCGAGCGAGAACTCCGCGGGCGG